>CADBQQ010000053.1 GCA_902796825.1 uncultured bacterium | reverse complement strand
GGGAAAGATTTTGGGCGAGGGATTTTTTAACCCACCAATTGTTACATTTATTTTTCATAAACTTTCTCCTTTATTATATTCGTATTCGAATATTATTAATTGTATGCGAATAATAATATAATGTATTTTAATTTAAATGTCAATAACAGATATAATTATTCTGTTATGAACGATATTAGGAATAAAATCAAAATGCTCGCTGCTTCGCGCGGCATAACATTGAAATCTCTTGCAAAAGAATTAAGTGCCAGAACAGGGCAGGAGTATTCCTATAATAGTTTATTAGGAAAGCTTAATCGAGAAAGTTTATCGTTAAAAGAGGCACAAATTATTGCCCAAATTTTAAACTATAAACTTGAATTTAGGGATATGTTTCAATAAAAAAAAGAGACCTTAAAAAATAAGATCTCTTTTTTAGTATTCAATGGATTTGAAAAACTATTCAACAATGATAGCGCCAACAGGGCAAGCATCTGCAGCTTCTTTTACACCATCAACGTTGTCTGCTACTGCTGAATCGTTTACAACTGCTTTGTCCTCAATTGAAAATACTGCGTCGCAAATTGATTCGCAAGCGCCGCAAGCAATGCAATCATCACTAATTGTTACTGTCATTTTAGTTTTCTCCTTATTTTATATAACCGCGTGGAATTTCACCACGTGAATATTATATATCAAAAATTTTAAATTTCCACAATTATTTTGAAAACCAATCTTTAAGATAATCAACAATTGTGTCAAACCCTTGTAATTCGCCCAGATTACCACTTGGTTTTAATTTTTTTGAATAAAATAATACAGGAACTTTTTCTCTTGTGTGATCTGTTCCTTCAACACAAGGGTCACATCCGTGATCGGCTGTTATTATTAACAAATCATTTTCCGTCATAGAATCTATAATCGGTTTTACATAAGTGTCTATTTCTTCAATAGCTTTGCCGTATCCTGCTGCATCGTTCCTATGCCCGTATAGCATGTCTGTATCTACAAGGTTTGTAAAAATCAAAGTTTTTTCGTTATATCTATTCCCGCTTTCGTAAGCGATTTCTTCAAGCGGTAATTCGTTTTTAACAGCTTTTAATGTTAATTCAAGCCCCTCTTTGTTAGAGCCGGTGTGGATTGCGTGAGTTATACCCGATTTTGAAAAAATGTCCTCAATTTTCCCGATTGCAACAACTTTAGCCCCGCCGTCTTTTAATTCGTTTAAATAAGTATGTTTTGGCGCCATTGAAAAATCACGTCTATCTTTTGAAATTCTGGTTGGTTTTCCGTCTATAATTTTGTATGGTCTTGCAATTACTCGTGCTGTATTGTAACCTCCCTCATCAAGAAGTCTGCGAGCAATCCGACACCATTCATAGAGTGTTTCGAGTTCTATCAAATCAGTGTCAAGCGCAATTTGAAATACGCTATCAGCAGATGTGTAAACTATAGGGAACTTTGTTGCGTGGTGTTCACAATTAAGCTCTGTTATGATTGCCGTTCCGCTTGCAGGACAATTGGCAAGAACTCCGCCGCATCCGGTTTCTTCAATAAATTTTGCTATAAGTTCCCTTGGAAATCCGTCAGGGTATGTCGCAAACGGCTTTTCAGAAACCAATCCTGCAATTTCCCAGTGACCTGTAGTGGTGTCTTTACCCTTAGATTTTTCAACAAGTGTTGCGACTGTTCCTGTAGGGTTTTGGACTTTCTTTATTCCTTCAAAATCCCCTAACAAACCTAAGCCAATCGCTTCCATATTAGGTGCGTTTAAGCCATGATTAAATTCACAAACGTGCTTGAGTGTATTGCATTCAGGAATATCGCCAAAGTCTTTACAATCAGACATCGCCCCAATTCCCATAGAATCAATAACCATTATTATTGCTCGTTTTTCTTCCATATAAATCTCCTTTTTCGAATTTATTATAGCATAAATAAAAGGCGCGGCTATCGCCGCGCCAAAAGTTATTTAAAGTTAAGTCTATCTAACTCTCATTAAATGCTCGCACCTATAATTAAAATTATAAATTTTTTCATATAAATCTGACTTTTTTAAAATATCAATTAAAAGATTGATGTCACACCTTGGAATATAAGTTATTGTAGTATCGGGGAGACTAACCTCGGGGATAAATCAAAGGGATAGTTGAGATGAATGAAAAGTTCAACAACTCAATAGCTACAAAGGAATTGTGTAAAGAATACAACTGGTATCAAAACACGTTTTCTAATGTTGTGCAGAATTCATTTAACGATTTTTTTGGAGAAAATTTTAAATTAAATCTAATTGCTATAAGCCAAAATATAAACTATCTGCTAGATAAAGAACCTTGCTTTGTCACAAAAGCCAAAATTAATAATGATTATGAAGTCTTTTTCAGACTGACAAACAAAGCTGTAAAACTCATTCTTGACAAATCTCTGGGAGAATTGAAAAGTAAATTTGACCTGAATAAAATTTCAGAACTTGAAGCAAAAGTTATTACGAATTTTAATTCTAATTTGTTCAAGTCCATAAAACAAAATTTAAATGAACCGGATCCGAAAGAATTAAAACGGAAAAATTTCGATATAGTAAATTTAACCTTTTTGATTGAAGATTCTGACATTCAAAGTAAAAAATCCGGGAAAATAGTAATGACACTGCCTCACGTACTTTTGACTCCGGATAAAATAATATCTAATGAGGAAAAATTTTCCGAAGAAGATTTTCAAGAAACCGAAACTTTGGCAAAAATAATTGTCGGTTCAACAAAATTTTCTCTTTACAATTTAAAAAACCTTGAAATGGATGATATTGTTGTTTTTGATAACAGTAATATAGAAAATCTTACCCTTGAAATTCAAGGAGAAGAAAAAAGTTTTAACATAAATCCGAATATGGAATTATTAATATCAGAAGAAATTAATGAAGGAGATGACAATATGGGTGATCATCAAAATATATGGGATAACATTGAAGTGGAAATGAAAGCAGAACTTGATTCTGTTAAAATTACGCTCGGAGAATTAAAAGACATTGAAAACGGACTCGTTATTGATTTAGCTTCACTTTATGACAATAACGTAACATTGAAAGTTGAAGGCAGACCTGTTGCAACAGGTTCACTTGTAATAGTTAATGACAGATACGGTGTGAGAATCAATAATGTCATTGCTCAACAAAGTGAAGAACATTCAGAAGAATATAGTGAAAATACCGAAGAAGATTTGCCGCAGGAGGAAGAAGGCGAAGAATACGATGAAGAATATGATGACGAAATTGAAGATGAAGAAGACTTCGACAAAGAGGAGTCTGAAAACGGCGAAGATTTTGACTACAGTGATTTTGAATTAGATGATGACAATATATAATTCAAATTACTAAAATAATAAGACTTGAGGGAGACAAAATATGGGTCATTACATAATGAATTTTACGGTTTATACGCTTGCAATGTCAGGTTTAATCTGCTTTGCATTATTTGTATACAAAAAAGTTATGAGTGGCAGTTTCAGCTCTAAAGCTTCAAAATTTCTTGAAATAGAAGAAACTATGAGTGTTAATCCGCGCAAATCACTCATGGTTGTTCGAGCAGGAGCCGAACGCTTTCTTATCGCTTCTGATATGGACAGAACTTCTTTAATATCAAAACTTGAAAATGGAAAAACGAACAATTCAAAATTTGTTGATAAACCGTATTTTACATCCGTTGAAAACGAAAATTTAGACACAATATACCCTAAAAAAGAAGTTCATCTTGAACTAATAAATAGTAATAATCCGCAATCACCAAGATTAAGAAGAAAAAATATTTCAAAAGGAATGAGTACCGGTAAAATGGTGAATTTGGATGTAAATAAATCAGTTGAACATGGATTTTCCACAATGAAAGAAATGGCAATGAAAATCAATGAACTATAAAGGATAACTTATAATGGATCAAGTACAGACTCTAAACCCTATAATACAAATGCTTGTAATGATAACAATGTTTTCATTGTTACCGTTTGTTTTTTGCTCAATGACAAGTTTTTTGAGGTTTGTCGTTGTATTTTCAATGTTAAAAACTGCAATGGGAACTCAACAAGTACCTCCTGCTATTGTAATTATAGGTTTGTCTATGATTTTGACTTTTTATACAATGGGCGGAACTTTCCAAAAAATGTACGATATGGGTTCTGTACCGTATAACAAAAATCATGATGTTGTCGCGGCATTGACAGAAGGCGCAAAACCGCTAAAAGAATTTATGCTGAAACAAACCCGGCAAGGAGATTTAGAATTCTTTGTCAGTATGACTCATAAAACTAAACCATCATCACCGGATGATTTGTCAGTATGGGATGTAGCTCCGGCATATATTATCAGTGAACTAAAAACATCCTTTGAAATCGGATTTATAATATTTGTACCATTTATTATATTGGATTTGGTCGTTGCAAATATTTTGTTAGCACTCGGCATGTTTATGTTATCTCCGACAATTATTTCTATGCCGTTCAAATTGCTTATATTTATTGCGGTTGACGGTTGGGCATTAATAGTACAGGGGCTTGTATCAAGTTACAATTAGAGGTGAATTGAAATGGAAATGTTGATGGAATATATGGCTAGAGGATTTCTGGTAATGCTTACCATTTCAATGCCTTGCGTACTTGTAGCAGCAGGTATTGGTCTTGTAGTCGGAATTTTGCAGGCTGTTACGCAGGTTCAAGAACAAACTATTGCGGCAGCACCTAAAATTCTCGGAGTTTTCCTTGTAATAATAATTGGCGGTGTCGGCTTTACAAGACTTTTAACAAATCTATTCCAAGAGGGAGTTGTTTTGGCTTTTACAGCTGTTCCTCAGAGCGAAAATTTTGTACTTGATGCTAATTATCACAAGTATACAACTCCGTTTGCAGATGAGATGAAAGATAAATTCAAAAGCAGGGATGACATTGAATACATAATGAAACATCCCGGGAAAGCTCCATATATAGATAAATATCAAAGAGAAAAATATACTGCCGCCCCAAAAACTCCTATGCCTAAGCCTGATCTTGTTGAAACGAAAAAAATTCTTGGACGGTAATAAATGGACCAAATTCTTAGCGAGTTAATGAAAATATTTCCGCAAATGAATATGTACTTAATGGCCGGTACGTTAATTTTTGCACGCCTTTTAGGATTTTTTAGAATGGCACCGATATTCAACAGAAAAGACATTCCTGCTCTTGTTAAAATCCCTCTGGCTATAATTATTTCAGTGTTTATGCTTCCGTTTTTAAGCCCTGAAAAAGTCATGCAATGCGATTCATTTGCACTATCAATTTTATTAAATATTGCAGTAGGTGCAATGATTGGTTATATGGCGCGCCTTATTACAATTGCGGTTGAGTGCGGGGCGGAAATGATAAATATGCAGATGGGTTTAACATCTGCTACAGTGCTTGACCCGACATCATCTTCGCAAGTTTCGATTTTGACAAACATAATGGCGATTTTAGGAATTTTAATTTTTATCAGTGTGGGCGGAGTTTACTGGATGTTTAACGCTCTTTTAAAAAGCTGCGAAATTTTTCCGATTTACGCATCACACATACCGCTTGCCAATCTTGTTAAAATGGACTTACTTATAAAATTATCCTCAAATACTTTGTATATGGGGCTTCAAATCGCATCTCCTGTTCTTCTTGCTACACTGGGGCAGGACATAATTTTAGGTGTAATTTCAAGAACCGCACCTCAAGTAAACGTTTTCCAATTAAGCTTTCTTTTTAAACCTGTTTTAGGTGCGGCAATTTTAATATGGATTTTACCTATGATTATGAATGTAATTGAAGAATATTTTATTCAATTTGCAAGTATTATTTAATAACTTCTATAAAATTATAATCTGCCAGATAAGGTAAATGCGCTTCTGTTATAAGTTCTCCCGGAAGCAAAATAGAAATTCCAGGAGGGCATTCTGCAACGACTTCTCCCGATAATCTTCCGACTGCTTCAGATTTTGGAACAACCTCTTTTTCCGAAAAATAAGCTTCCCGCAAACTTTTTTTAATAATAGGAGTTAACATAGGCATGTGTTTTTTATTCTCAAGGTAATAAATATCTTTATAATCGTGAATATCAATTTTGTGCAAACATTCGGCCAGATATTCAAAATCACTGCGTTTATTACCGATATTACTCAAAATCAAAATACCTGCATCAGATGCACTTTCAACTTCTATACCAAAATCTATTTCCAAAATAGATTCTAATCTTTTTCCCGAAAGTCCGTCTGCTTTTATAAAAATCTTAGTAACATCTGTTTTATAACCAAAATCAGATTTTAATTGATGAATATGCTCCATCTTGTCAACTTCTGCACGTAAATATTTTGCATTATTAATCGCCTGACTTAACTGTTTTTGTCCTCTCACACTTTGCAAATTTGCTCTTGCAGCATCCAGACTGCCAAGTAAAATTAAAGACGGACTTGTTGTATGTAAGAGCATTAAAGCACGTTCAACATCATCAGCATTGATTTTTGAATTTTCACTAATATGCAGCATTGATGACTGGCTCATACTACCGCCTGTTTTATGCAAAGAGTGAACCACAACATCCGCACCCAACTTTAATGAAGTTTCAGGGAGCTTGTCATTGAAATTCCACAAACAACCATGAGCCTCATCTACAATCAAAGGGACATTATATTTTTTGCAGATAGAAGCAATTGATTTTACATCAGAAACAACGCCCTCATAGGTAGGATTTGTAATCCAAACCATAGAAACATCATCATTTTCTTTTAATAATTTTTCTACAGACTCAGGATTAATATTACCCCACAAACCCCAATCTTCAAACTTTTCAGGCAAAATCCACAAAGGTTCAGCGCCTGAAATTATTAAACCTGTCAAAATAGAACGATGACAATTACGGTTAACTATAACCTTTTGTCCTTTTTTAGTTAATCCCATTGCAATAGCAAGGTTACCTATTGTTGAACCGTTTAACAAAAAGAAAGTTTCTTTTGCTCCAAAAGCCTGCGCGGCCAACTCTTGTGCCTCTTTTATAGGACCTGTTGCAGGTGTCAAAGTCCCAAGATTATCAAATTCATCTGTTGTATCAAGAGAAAGAGCTTTTTTCCCCATTAGATTACGAAAATCCGGAAGTGTTCCTAATCCGCGCGTATGTCCCGGTATATGAAATTGATAAGCCGGATTATTGTAATATGCTTTAAGAGCTTCTACAATCGGGGCTTGTATATTTGTACGTTTATTATTCAGGGTTTTATTTTGCATAGCAACAATATACAATAAAAATTTTGAAAATCTAATAATTTTGTATTTTAATAAACAATTAGTTACATAACATATTTTATAATTATTACTTAATATAAAAAATTGTTTATGATAAAATTTTTCTACAAGTAATTTAAAAAAAGGAATTGAAATGGATAAATATTATTTAACTACTGCGATTGATTATGTAAATGGCGCACCGCATATCGGCCACGCTTATGAAAAAATATTAACAGATATTCTTGCAAGACACTATTCTCTAAGAACAGGTAATATGTTTTTCTTAACAGGAACTGACGAACACGGAATCAAAATCCAAAAAACAGCACAAGCTAACGGTATAACTCCAAAACAATTGTGTGATGAGAATGCTCAAAAATTTAAAGATGCATGGAAAGCTTTGGATATTAAATATAATAAATTCATTCGTACAACAGATAAAGAACACGAAAAAGTTGTCCAAAAAATATTTCAAAAATTGAAAGACAAAGGCGATATATATAAAAATGAGTATGAAGGCTGGTACTGTCAGGGCTGCGAATGCTTTCTAAACCCTAAAGATTTAACAGAAGACGGACTCTGCCCTAACCACTTGAAAAAACCGGATATAGTTAAAGAAGAAAATTATTTCTTTAAATTATCGGTTTATAAAGATGCAATTATTAAACATATAAAAGAACATCCTGACTTTATTGTTCCTGCATTCAGAGCAAATGAAGTTTTAAATCAGCTAGAAGATATTCAAGATATTTCTGTTTCTCGTTCAAAAGAAAATGTCGGATGGGGAATAGATGTTCTTGATGATCCTAATCAATCTATTTATGTTTGGATTGATGCATTATCAAATTATATTACTGCAATAGGATATGACCCTGATGGTTCAAGCGAACAGTTTAATACATTATGGCCTGTCGATGTACATGTCATAGGTAAAGATATCCTAAAATTCCACAGTATATATTGGATTGCAATATTGATGGCATTAGATTTGCCGCTTCCAAAACATATATTTGCTCACGGCTGGATTACTATTGATGAAACAAAAATGTCAAAATCATTGGGTAACGTTGTTTCTCCAACTTCTGTTTTGGAAAACTTTGAATTAAAATATCCTGATGCATTTAGATATTATATGGCAACATCAGCTCCTTGCGGTCGTGACGGGAATTACTCAGACATTGATTTTAAGGAAAAAGTGAATGCACACCTTGCAAACAGTATGGGTAATTTATTGAACAGAAGCCTTTCAATGCTTGTAAAATATTTTGATGGAGAAGTGAAAGAAGAATTTTTAAACAATCGTTCAAAAGAAGCCGAAAGTCTATTAAAAACTGCATTAGGAACAGTTAAGATTGTTGAAAATCATTTTAACCATTTTGAACTTCAAGAAGCTGCTCAAGAAATAATCTCGCTTGTCGATATGACAAACAAATTCGTAACAGACAACGCTCCTTGGACTCTTGCAAAAGAAGAAAAAATGACTGAATGCGGTCAAGTTTTGGCAACGGTTTTGGAAATTATGTGTGTAATTTCTTCATTAATCTACCCATATTGTCCAAACATTGCAGCAGATATGGCAAAACAGTTGTCTTACGATTTGTCAACAAAATATGAAAATATAACAACTTCAAATATAAAAACAGGCAAATTAATTTCAAAAGAAGAAATCTATCCTGTATTTTTAAGAGTAGATTCTGAACTTGCAGACAAATCCAAAGCGAAAGTGTAATCTAAATTTCAACACCTTCCATCATATTGACAAGTTCGCCGATAGTGCCTTCCATTGTTACACTTTCGTCAGTTCTTTGCTGTAAAAATGCGTTAACTTTCGGCATCATCTCGATTGCAGTGTCAAGACGAGGGTTAGACCCAGGTTGATACATACCAACATCAATAAGGTCCTTATTTTCTCGGTATAAAGACATAATTGTTCTTAATTTTGCAGCAGCTTGCTTATGCTCAGGGCTTGCAATTGCGCTCATTAAACGGGAAATGCTTCCCAACACATCAATTGCAGGATAATGGTTTGATTCTGCAACTTTTCTTGATAAGAAAATGTGTCCATCTACAATACCGCGCACAATATCTACAATCGGGTCAGTGATATCATCTCCCTCCATAAGCACTGTATATAGTGCGGTAATTGAGCCTTTTTCGCTGTTACCGGCACGTTCTAATGCTTTTTGGAGCCATGAGAAAATTGATGGCGGATAACCTTTCATTGTAGGCGGTTCTCCAAGAGATAGCCCTACTTCACGTCCTGCCATAGCACAACGCGTTACGGTATCAGTCATCAAGAAAACTTTTTTGCCCTGATCTCTAAAATATTCACAGACCGCTGTTGCGGCAAGCAGACATTTCTGGCGGATTAACGGCGGCTTGTCGCCCGTTGAACACACAAGAACAGAGCGTTCCATACCCTCAGGACCAAGAGCATCTTCAATAAATTCCTTAACCTCTCTGCCACGTTCTCCGATTAAAGCTACTACGTTTACATCTGCATCTGAATTTCTTGCAATCATACCGAGCAATGTACTTTTACCGACACCTGAGCCTGCAAATAAACCCAAACGCTGTCCGCATCCCATTGTCATACATCCATCAATTGCTCGAACACCAGTTGAAAATTGTTCGGTAATAATCGGTCTTTCAAAAGGTCCCGGAGGAGGCCCCTCAATCGGGCGCCATTGCGCATTTGACGTATCTAAAGGTTTTCCGTCAAGAGGGTTTCCCATTGGGTCAATTAACCTGCCGAGCAAAAAATCTCCCACAGGAATAATAATCGGACGTCCTGTCGAAGTCACCAAACTTCCCTGACCAATTCCCTCACCGTCTAATAAAAGAGATAACTGCGCAACTTCACCTTTAAAAGCTTGAACTTCAGCAGGTTTTTGCCTGCCGTCATAAGTTTCAATAAAACATAAATCTCCGATTTTTAATCCCGGAAGTTTAACCTCTACAGTAAGCCCTAAAAGTTTTGATACAGAGCCTTTATAAGAATATAACTGAGTTTCGTCAAGTTTTTGACGAACACGAACCTTTAAATCTTCAATTTCGCTTTTATCAAGTTCCTGCATAATATTATTATAGCGATTTTTTAATCATTGACAACTTCTAACAATCTTTCCCAAACTTCATTAATTGAGCCGTCTGCGTTTATGGTTCTTAAAGAGTTTTTGTTTTTGTAATAATCAATCAGCGGCGCTGTTTCGTTAAAATATGTATCAAAACGCGCTTTTGCGGTTTCTTCATTATCGTCTTTGCGTTGTGTAAGCTCTGCACCGCAATGGTCACAAATACCTTCAACTTTTGTCGGTTTATATTTTAGGTTGTATATTTCACCGCATTTTGGACAAGAACGACGATTTACTATACGAGAAATAAGAATACTCTCATCAATATCAAAATATATCGCTCTGAAATCCGCAGAATTATTACCGTCAATCTCTTCATTAATCTTTAGAAGCAAATCGGCTTGTTCCACACTTCGCGGATAACCGTCAAGAATGTATCCGTTTTTACAATCATCTTGAGCAAGACGATTTTTAATTATTTCGCCAACAAGCCACACCGGAACAAGATTACCTTTATCAATAAACGATTTGGCAATTTTACCGTTTTCAGTCCCTGCTGATATTTCGGCTCTTAGTAACGAACCGGTATCAACATGAGGAAACCCTAAATATTTTGCCAATTTTGAAGTCTGTGTTCCTTTACCGCAAGCCGGCGGCCCTAAAAATATAAGTTCTTTCTTCATATTTAATGTCATTCTGAACTTGTTTCAGAATCTCCTTGTTATCCATTCTTTGCATTGTTGGGCTAAAAGCCCAACTTACAATTTGTCACCTATTCTTTGTTTGGTTGGGCTGAAAGCCCAACTTACGATATGTTCTGCCTGGCAAGTATGCCCAACTTACAAGATGTTATGTATCAATGTTTTTAGCATAAACAGCGTTTGCATTAATGAAATCACGACGAGGTTCAACTCTGTCACCCATTAAAACATCAAACAACTGATCGCAAATCATTGCATCTTCAATATCAACTTTCAACAGAGTTCGTGTTGCAGGATCCATAGTTGTTTCCCACAACTGTTGAGGCATCATTTCACCAAGACCTTTAAACCTTTGGATTTGCAAGCCTTTTTGACCTCTGTCGTCGATAATTTTTTGAAGCTTTTCAAACGAATGAATTTCATATTTTTCCGTATCAGTTTCAAGCAAAAGCCCGTCAGATTCTTCAATTAAGAAATCTCTGATTAAAGGATATGACGTTTTCAATCTCTTGTATTCCGAACTCTTGATTATATTTTGATTTAAAACAACATGTTCTTCATCATTCAAATGCAAGACAAAAGAGTATTTCGCATTTTCCGGATTATATTGAACTTCTACTTTGTATGATTCAGCTTCTGAAATATTGTAGTTCTTCGCGTGATCGATTAAGTAGTGATTTAAGTACTCGCAGATTTCATTCATTTTAGATTGAGAATCGAAATCTTCAAACTGAATTTCTGAACGCACAAGTCCTCTTAAAAATACCGCAGGGTACAAATTCAAAATAGGGTTGTTATATGAACGATAAAATTCTGACATATTCTTAATTAAGTCAAGAAGTTCATTACCTGTTTTAACGTTTTTCTTTTCTTTATCAGAAAGGCTTAAATTCTTGATACCGCGCTCTTTCAACATTTTGTCAAGAACATGCTCATTAAACAGATATTCGGAGGTTTTACCTTGAGTAACTTTGAACAATGGCGGCTGAGCAATATAAACATAACCGTTTTCAATCAAAGCGCGAGCATAACGGAAGAAGAACGTTAACATTAATGTTCTAATATGAGCGCCGTCAACATCGGCATCAGTCATAATGATGATTTTATGATATCTTAATTTATCAATTTCAACTTCTTCTTGATTACGGCTTATTTTAATACCAAAAGCCTGCACCATAGATTGAATTTCATTGTTAGCATAAATTCTGTCAAGACGCGCTTTTTCTACGTTAAGAATTTTACCTCTCAACGGCAAAATTGCCTGGAACATTCTGTTTCTTCCTTGTTTTGCAGAACCGCCGGCAGAATCTCCTTCGACAAGAAAGATTTCACATTGAGACGGGTCTCTGTTAGAACAATCTGCAAGCTTACCCGGCAGAGTTGAATTTTCAAGAACGGTTTTTCTTCTTGTCAATTCTCTTGCGCGACGCGCAGCTTCACGGGCGCGCTGTGCTTGTAATGTTTTTTCCAAAATTGTTTTTGCAAGCTTAGGATTAAATTCAAGCCATTCCTGAAGTTTATCCTTAACCGCATCTTGAACAGCACCAAGAGCTTCTTGAGAACCAAGTTTTTCTTTTGTTTGTCCTTCGAATTCAGGGTTAGGAATTTTAACAGAAACAATCGCAGTCAAACCTTCTCTAACATCTTCACCGGAAAGATTTTGTTCAGAATCTTTCAAGATATTATTTTTTCTTGCATAATCATTCAAAACGCGTGTTATAGCATTTCTAAAGCCTGTCAGGTGAGTTCCACCGAAATGAGTATTAATATTGTTTGCAAAAGACAAAATTGTTTCAGCGTACGCATCAGTATACTGCATAGCAACTTCAACCTGAATATCACCGACAACTTTATCTATATAAATCGGTTTGTCGTAAAGAGATGTTTTATTTTTGTTCAAAAATTCGACATAACTTGCGATACCGCCCTCATAATGAAAAATTTCCGCTTCTTCCATGCCGGGATGCTTGAATATAATTTTCAAACCTTTGTTAAGAAATGCCATCTCTCTTAAACGTGTCCCGATAACTTCTGAATCAATTTCAGTTGTTTCAGTAAATATTTCGGGATCAGGCCAGAAAGTTGTTTTTGTTCCGGTTTTATCGGTTTCGCGAATTTTTGCAACAGGTGCCATAGGCTCTCCGCGCATATATTCTTGATGCCAAACATAACCTTGACGGGATACTTCTACAATATATTTTTCTGATAAAGCGTTTACAACAGAAGCACCAACACCGTGCAAACCGCCTGAAACTTTGTATCCGCCGTCACCAAACTTGCCGCCTGCGTGAAGAACTGTATGCACAATTTCAAGAGCAGATTTTCCCGTTCCTTCTTTTATATCGACAGGAATTCCACGTCCGTTATCTTCAACAGTTACACTGTTATCAGGATTGATTGTTACGTATATATCCGTACAAAAACCTGCTAACGATTCATCTATTGAGTTATCTACAATTTCATAAATACAATGGTGCAGACCTCTTTGAGAAGTTGAACCGATATACATGCCCGGTCTTACACGAACAGCTTCTAAGCCCTCTAATACACGTATATTACTTGCACCGTAATCTTCTGACGTACGAGTTTCTATAGCTTCATGATTACCTGCATCAGGGTCGGTAAATTCTTCATTAATTTGTTTTTTCAATTCTTCGGCAGCTTTATTCGCTTCTGCTTGTGCAAGTGCCTCCAAACCTTTATCGTTCATTGTGTTTTCTGACATCTTTATCTCCCAAGTCTATTATCGGATTATATAAATAGTCTATCACAAACACTCCATTTATGCCAAATTCTTTACCTTAGGTTAAGATAAACTTTACAAGAAAATTAAGTTTTACAAATTTTCACTCAGGCTTTTTATAACTCCATAACATATTTTAATCTTATCATCAGGCATTGTCGTTAACAATTCCATTGTCTCTTTCATATAAGGAGAATTTTTTAAATTTACAAAATTAAAATATTTTATATCAAGATTAAGGGCTTTTGCTATTTTTAAAAAGTTTTCAAGCTTTGGACTGGAAAGACCTGACTCTATTCTATAAATTTGTTTTTCATCTATACCGGTCATCTCGGCAAGCTCAAATTGAGACAATTTTAAGACCTTACGAGCTTTCCTGATTTCGGCACCTATTGACTTTCTGTCGATATCATCAAACAAAATTTATTACCCTTATTAATACTATTTGGTAAATTTTAGTATAATTTTGTCCGGTTTGACAGTACACTAATGTCTAAATACTTGAAAATCAGGCAAAAATGTACTATAATAAAATTACAACATGACTAATTCCAAGCTCCAGCTCGGGAATTAGCATAACTCGATATCATTGCTCCGAACTGTACAGTGCGGAGCTTTCCTTTTTTAGGTATTGCCTTATATGTTTTATATTATACAATTATATTATTGAATATAAGAGGATAGTATGAATAAACATTGTATAAAAATATGTATGGGAAGCTCCTGTTTCGCGCGCGGGAATATGAATAACTTGAATTTTCTTGAAAATTATATAAAAGAAAACAATTTGGATATAAATGTCGAACTTGTCGGTTCGCATTGTGAAAATAAATGCGAAAACGGTCCTCATGTTTGTATTGATGACAAATCTTTTGACGAAGTAGATGAAGAAAAGTTGAAAAATATTCTTGAAAGTTTAAAATGATAATTAAGTTTTAGTGTACAGGGGTTAAGAATTATGAATAATCAGCATCCGGTTTATACTTTGACAAACGAATGCAAAGACTGCTACAAATGTGTTCGTCACTGTCCGGTAAAAGCCATAAAAATAGAAAATGACCACGCTTCAGTTATTGCAGAAAAATGTATTTCCTGCGGTCATTGCGTTCAGGTATGCCCAACAAATGCCAAGTGTGTTCGTACAGATTTGGAAAAAGTCAAAAATTTGTTTATTGCAAAAAAAGATGTTTATGTTTCACTGGCACCATCTTGGAGAGCGGTTTTTGAAAATTCTGCAAAAAAAATGATTGCTATCCTCAAAAAATTAGGATTTAAAGAGGTTTCAGAAACTGCACTTGGCGCACAAGAAGTCTCTATTCATGATGCTGAAGTTTTGAATAATATGGATAAAGGCTTATTAATTTCCAGCGCATGCCCTGTTGTTGTAGATTATATAAGACTTTATAAACCGCAGTTTGCAAAATATATAACTCCTATCGGCTCGCCTGCAAAAACACATGCCCGAATGCTTAAAAACATTTACGGTAATGATATTGCCGTTGTTTTTATAGGACCTTGTATCGGTAAGAAAAATGAAGCCGATGAAAACGATGGACTTATCGATGTTTCTATTACATTTGAAGAATTGAAATTCTGGATTGCAGATGAAATCGGAGACATTTCACAAATAAAAAAAGAAAATGATTATGAATTTGTTCCATACAGCGCACATGAAGGAACTCTTTACCCGATTAACGGCGGTATGAATGAAACTATCCGCAAAACAGGTGTTAATTCAAAAGTTCAACTAATGGAAATTTGTACAATTCCTGCTTTAGAAAAAGCTATAGATAACCTTGAGCCTGACAAACTTGAAGTTCCTGTGTTTGTTGAAGCTCTTGCGTGTGAATCCGGGTGTATAACCGGTCCTTGCATTGCTTCAAACAAAGCAAGTATCAGTTCGATTTCAGACGTAATGTTTAAATTGAAAGTAAGAAACGAAATTCCTAAAAAAGCTCAAACGGTTGTAGAATGTGATTATTCCCCGAAAGCAGTTTCTAATTCAAGATATTCACTGGAAGAAATTCAAGCAACATTAAAAAAAATAGGCAAACATAGTGAGGAAGATGAATTAAACTGCGGCGGTTGCGGATATTCATCATGCAGGGAACTTGCGGTTGCTTTACTTGATGGTGTAGCAGAAACATCTATGTGCGTATCATATATGAGAAAAATTGCAATGAGAAAAGCTGCTGCAATGTTGCGTTGTATGCCATCAGCTATCGTTATGGTAGATAACAATATGAACATACTTGAAGCTAATGACAGCTTTATGAAGATGTTTGCAGGCGATATGTATGAAATGTTCAAGTCTCGCCCTGACGGAATGACAGGGGCTGCAATCGATAGAATAGTAGATTTCCCCGAAATTTTTGCAACTATTTTAAAAACAGGAAAAGATCTGCATAAAGAACATTACGCAATAAAAGACAGACTTTATGATATAAATGCTTTTACAATTGAAGAAAACGAAATTGTCGGAGCCGTAATCACTGATGTTACTCAAACAGAAACTACACGTGAAAAAATCTCGGAAAAAGCACGCGAAGTTATTTCCAAAAACATTTCAATTGTTCAAGAGATTGCCTGTCTTTTAGGAGAACACATGGTTGAAACAGAAACACTTCTGAATTCAATTGCAAATGATTATGATGATAAGGAGGGTATAAAGTGATTAAGTGAATAAGTGAATAGGTGAATAAGTACATTTCATTTATTAATATTTTTTTTAAGTACTTATTAACTTAATCACTTAGTCACTTAATCACCATAGTATTTATGTTCATCGATATTGATTGTAATCAAATAAAAAAATACAACCAGAATGCTTATGGAGATTATTTTGTTTCCAAGCGTTATCCTGACGAAGAAAGGCTTGTGGCAGTTTTATCTGACGGTTTGGGCTCAGGTATAAAAGCAAACATTCTATCTTGTATGACAGCCACTATGCTTTTGCGCTTTGTTGAGGGAGACCAAATTCCGATAAAAGATGCGGCGGAAATAGTTATGAATTCTTTGCCTGTTTGTCAAGTTAGAAAAATCAGCTATTCAACTTTTTCAATAATTGATATAAATGATGATGGGCATGCAAAAATTGTTGAGGAGGGAAATCCTGATTTTATCTGGATAAAAAATGGCGAAGTAATGACTCCGGAATGTGATTTAATCCCATCTAAAACTCATAAAAACCGTTGCATGAAAAGTTATAGAATTAATCTTGAATTAGGGGACAGATTAATCTTTTGTTCTGACGGAATTACTCAGTGCGGGCTCGGGAACGAAACATTAAAATTAGGTTTGCGCCGTGACGGCTTAATAAAAATTATTTTAACAAAATTGAAAGAAGAACCTGAAATTTCAAGCAGTGATTTGTCGCATTACATTGTTCGTCAGGCAAAAAACATTGAAAAAGACCGTAACCCGAAAGATGACATGTCCGCAGTTGTATTGTATTGCCGCGAACCTCGCAAATCTCTTGTGTTTACAGGACCGCCTTTCTTGCAGAATAAAGATCCTGAATATGTTCAAATATTCAAAGATTTTAAAGGTAAAAAAGCTATCTGCGGCGGAACAACCGCAAACCTTGTATCAAGAGAGTTAAATATTCCGATTACAATGGACAAAACTATCAGTATAGGAAAACTTCCGAGCTGTTCATACATGGAAGGTGTAGATCTTGTGACAGAAGGTATTTTGACACTTACCCAAACATTAGAATATCTCGAAAACGGTCAGTGGGATATTGACAACGCAGCCGGAAAGCTGGTAGAATTCTTATTGAATAGTGACTGTATCTATTTTATGGTAGGTGCAAAACTTAATCAAGCTCATTACAATCCGTCTTTACCGATTGAGATTGAAATTAGAAAAAATATTATCAAAAAAATGAAATCTGTCTTACAGGACAAATATTATAAAAAAGTTAGTGTACAGTATATGTAGGAGTTAAAGAAAATGGCAAAAGTTAATGTAAAAGTATGTTTGGGAACAACTTGTTTCGTAATGGGTTCAGCAAATTTGCAGGAATTAATTGAACTTGTTCCCAGAAAATACGGCGATCAGGTAGATGTTGCAGGCTCTCCGTGTTTGGGGTTATGCTCAATAGATTGGGAATTTTCAAAGGCTCCTTATGTGAAAGTTGATGACGAGGTTATAAAAGAGGCAACCGTTGAAAAAGTTCTGACAGCAATAGATAAAAAACTTGGTAAATAAATAAAAAAGGTGCAGGAATTGCACCTTTTTATTTTTGTGCGATAATTTAATTAAGTACAAAAGAATAGCAAGAAGGATAAAATTATGTCAATAAATACCCCGAATAAACAAACTTCTCATTTAAAAAGAGAAATTTTAGTAAGACTTATAAGAGCATATCTTGGAGATAATTTTGAAGAAGATGTCAGATTAATCCCGTTTGAAATGCGCCCTAAAGGAAGCGAAGTTCCTTTCAGATGCTGTATTCATAAAGAACGTGCTATTTTGCGGGATCGTGTAATTGCCGGTTTAGGTTTTGACATTGAAGAAGCACAAGATAGCGAATTACTCTCTGACTTAGCTGCAAAAGCTGTTAAAAGAGAACAGCCGGAAGAACATCCTTTGACACTATTACAAACCGCTTGCAACGAATGTGTACCGGCAAGAATTCACGTAACTGATTTATGTCAGGGCTGCGTAGCAAGACCTTGTGAAAGCGCATGCCGATTTGGCGCAATTAAAGTTGTCGACGGTAAATCAAGAATAGACCATGAAAAATGTAAAAATTGCGGGATGTGCGCTCAAGTATGCCCGTTTCAAGCAATTACCAAAATTATTGTACCTTGTGAAAACGCTTGCCCTGTAGGCGCAATCGCAAAAGACGAAGACGGTTTGACAAAAATTGACCATGAAAAATGTATTTCTTGCGGAAAATGCGTTTCTGCTTGCCCGTTTGGCGCAGTTCATAAAAAAAGTCAGGTAATTGATATTATTAAACATATAAAAGCAGGAGAAAAAGTTATTGCAATGGTTGCTCCGTCAATTATGGCACAACTTCCTTGCACTCCAAAACAACTAAAACAAGCTATATTACAAATAGGTTTTTCAGATGTTATAGAAGTAGCCGTCGGAGCAGATGTCACAACTAAAAAAGAATCTGACGAATTTAAAGAAAGAGTAATCGAGGGCGGTGCTCCGTTTATGACAACATCTTGCTGTGCTGCATATAATGAGCTTGTAGAAAAACATATTCCTGAAATTAAACCTTATCGCTCATCAACAGGTACTCCTGCATATTATACTGCTGAAATAGTTAAGAAAGAACAACCCGAAGCTATTACAGTATTTTTCAGCCCTTGCGTTGCAAAACGCCGCGAAGCTATGCAAAACCCTAATATTGATTATGTTTTGAATTTTGAGGAACTGGGAGCTTGGTTTGTCGCGCTTCATGTTCAGGTTGCAGAATGCGACGAAGCAGAATATTCACAAGACTCATCTGCTCAGGCAAGAAATTTTGCTATAACAGGTGGAGTTGCGGCTGCAGTTAATTCTTTACTTGACGAAAATGAAAAAGCAAATGCTTATGTAATTAATGGACTTGATAAAGCAGGAATTCGCGATTTGAAAAAATTTGCTAAAAACGGTAAATGTGAATTAGGCAACCTGATTGAAGTTATGGCTTGTCCGGGAGGCTGTATCGGCGGTTCAAGCACTATTAACTCTTATAAACAGGCTGCAAAACAACTTGATGCGTATGTAAAATCAAGCCCCGATATTAAAGAAATTGTAAAATAGTATATTGAATTCGTTCTATGCGACTTTCAGGTTGTAACCCAGCGTTTTGAGAATTTTTGCGAGTGTATCAACACGCGGAACTCTTTTCCCCGCAAAAATATCATAAAGCATAGCCCTATCAATACCGGCTTTTTCACAGAAGCCTGAAATGCTATCGCGTGACTTTATTACCATTTCCAGTGAATGAAAAAAAGCATTAAAATCACCATCATTCACATATTGTTCAAGTGAATCGTTCATATATTCTTTTTGAAATTCAACATCTTTAAGCTGTTCTATTACAAAATCATTAAAATCTGTCATTTTCGTTTTCCCTTAAATTTTTTATATACGATTTTGCAAGCTCAATATCACTTGCTTGTTTTGATTTATCGCCTGCATTTAACAGTAAAACCACTGCACTATTTTGTATTGTGTAATAAATTCTATATCCTTTACCAATTTTAAATCTTAATTCGTATAAATTAGAATCAAGCTGTTTAAAATCTCCAAAGTTGTCATCATAAATTCGTTCAATTCGCCGGATAATCTTTAATGTATTGAATTGTCCAAATTCAACAGCCATTCTTTAACAGGTTCTTTCCCATTTGGCAGGCTATAGAATTTTATTTCTTTCATGGTTGCATTGTAGTGTTTTCACTACAATTTGTCAAGTAGTTTTCGGACTAACTTAAAAATTAAATTTATAGATATTTAATCTTTTGAATAATTGATTTTCGCTCGTAAGTATTATAAACTTTAATTATGAGCGAAACTTTGCTGTGCGTTAAAAATTTAAATCTCGGTTTTAGATCAGAGGATGAGTTTTATCAAGCGTTATTTGATGTTTCGTTTTCGCTCAAACGCGGGAAAATGCTCGCTTTAGTCGGCGAGTCAGGGTGCGGAAAAACAATGAGCGCTATGAGTATTCTCGGCCTTATTCCGAAAACTGCAAAAATAATGTCCGGCGAAATCCTTTTTAACGGTGAAAATTTATTATTAAAATCGCAAAAAGAAATGCAAAATATTCGCGGGCGCAAAATTGCTCTTATTCCGCAAGATCCAATGACATCTTTAAACCCTCTTTATACAGTGGGAGACCAATTATTAGAGATTATAAAGATACATCAGGGATTGAGCGGAGAAGCTGCTGAAAAAAAAGCCATAGAAGCATTTGACGCGGTAAAAATTCCTGCTGCAAAATCACGCTTGGCAAATTATCCGCATGAATTTTCAGGCGGAATGAAACAAAGAGCGATTATTGCAATGGCGCTGGCTTGTAACGCTGAAGTTTTAATTGCAGATGAGCCGACTACAGCACTGGATGTTACTATTCAAGCGCAAATTATGAATTTATTGGAAGATATTAAAATAAATAATGGAACATCGATTTTGTTGATTACTCATGATCTTGCTCTTGTTAATGAAAACGCTGATGAAATAGCGGTGATGTATGCAGGCAGAATTGTTGAACACGCATCAAGCTATGAATTCTTCAATAATACAAATCATCCATACTCTCAGGCGCTTTTAAATTCTATTCCATCAAATAGAACACAAGAACTTAAGACAATAAAAGGTCAGCCGCCAGCATTATCTAAAATTATTACCGGCTGCAGGTTCAATCCAAGATGTGAATTTTGTATGGATATTTGCCGAAAAGAAGTTCCTGATTTGCGTAATATTGCTTATGAACATCAGAGTGCTTGTTTCTTGAACAGATAATTTTTATCTATACCAAACATGAAAATTTTGTATTTCATCATATAAATTGGAGTAATCACCGTCAAATTTAATACATCTGTCGTCTATGTGTAAATATGCGGGAACTTTTTTGTTTGTAACTTCTTTTATATAACCATTTAGTTTATTTTCGACCAACCAATTTTCGGCTAATTTTTGAGGTCTTGCAGTAAACAATATTATTTTGTAGTCTTGGGACAATTTTGCGACAAACTCTTTTGCTCCGAATTTAATCGGGGGTATGAAATCGGGCATGTAATATCCGGTGTATTGATTAAGCACCCCATCCAAATCCATTAAAATTGTCCTCATAAATTATCCTCAAAATTTATTTATATTTTAACCTATTATTGCATTATCACTGTAAAACAAGCGTATCATTCTATACTAATAATAAGCGCACCAGTCTATATTGTCAATATGAATACCAAAGTATTAGAAAAACTCGGGTGCACATTAAAAAGAATTAGACTTGAGAAAGGCTTAACTCAAGAAGCACTTGCTGAAAAGGTAAAAATTCACCCGACTTACGTTGGTAAAATTGAAAGCGGAAAAAATAATATATCTATAATTATGTTATTTAGAATTTCAAGGGCACTTGGCGTTACTCTTTCAGACATTTTTTCTTTTGATTAATATTATCAACCACTAAACTAATGCGGACTTCACTGCAAGTGCCAGAAGTATCAAACCGCCTGTTATCTCAAGATATTTTGACGGAAAACTTTTAAACCTGTTTCCGCTCCAAAAACCCGCAAGCGACATAACAAACGATACAACTCCGATTATTGAACATGCCAGTATTAAATTCGCAGCCGTTAACCTTAAACTAACACCGGAAATCAATGCATCTATACTTGTTGCAATACCAAAACCTATAAGACATCTCAAACCGATACGGCAAATTTGTTCACGCACCTTCTCTTGAAATGCCTCGAGAATAAAATGCAATCCCAATATAAAAAATATCCCGAAAACTATCCATCTGCTGTATGGAATGAGTATATCGTAAATTTTGTGTGCGCCTATATAGCCTATAATCGGCATTAGGCCCTGAAATAACCCCATACACAAAGCAAGACGCAGAGAGTTCTTTGTCCTTTGCGAGGTAAATATTAGCCCCTGTGAGAATGAAACGACTAAACAATCAACCCCGAGAGCAATTGCAAGTAATATTATATCAATTAAATCCAATTTCTACCTCAAACAATCTGTTCCATGGGAAAATATATTCAACACTGAAATCTATCCCCAATTTCTCACCCACAACTTTCTCATAATCTTTCATTTCCCGGTATAGTTTATCAATATTTAACTCGTCAAGATTTTGACGAACATTTGCCTGATAAGCCCAATCATCAAGAAATCTTGTTACTTGAAGTCTGTTAAAAGCAATTTTGTTATATCTTTGCGCAAAAAATTTAACTTTTGCCCCGCAAATTAAACTTCCTAAAGTATTTGCCGAAGTATTCCATGCGCAATAACCAAAGAAATATTTATCATCAATATTATTTTTGAATAATTCTTTTACAAAATTGTTATCTGCACCGTTAGCAAACCTTACATCCGCAATCATATAAGGCTTTTTGGGAACTTCAAAAATACCATTGAACATTTCAGTATCAATATTCATAACAATTTCACCTTGATGGTCTTTAAAATTGTTTATGTATAATAAAATGTCTGCTTCATTTTCGCGGCAACATTTGCCTCCCGCAAGCTCGATTTGCCCTTTCACGGAATTTTCAATAGAAATGTCTTCGTAATTTGAAATAAGATTTTTACTTTCGGGTTCAAGAAAAATCGGACAAATTTTAATTTCGCCTGAAATTGCGCGCGAAAATAAACTTAACGGAATTTCATCCGCACCGGTTTTAGTAAAAGCGCCCATTTTTTCAAGCTCTTGCGCTTCTTGAACATTGAGTCCGTATTCTGCGCAATCATCTTTTGAAAAAATCAATGTGTCAAATAAGCCTTCTTTTTGCCACTCCAAATATATTTTATTTATCTCAAAATTTCTTTTTCTTGTTTCAAGATAATCTTTGAGAATTTCACTCGGAATATCATTCACGGGTGAAATCCCGATTTTATGGGTATAGAATGAGTATTCAAAGATTTTCTTTCCCCACTGCGCCCAGTATTCTTTTTCTTCTATATTGAAATTGTTGTTAGAAATACGCATTATACTTGAAAATGCATAAATTTTAGCTCCTTTGACTTGCAAGATTTCTTTTAATCTCAAAATTCTTGATTTTATTTGTTCAAAAGTATCAGAGCTTCTTCTGGACGGAATAAGACCACCATAAGCAAGGGTATCCAAAGATAGAATTATCGCGTCCGTTTCCGGTATTTTTGCCAACCAACCAAGCAGCCTGTTTATATCAGCAGACTTTGTTAAATCTCCGAGCATAGCACGCGGCGGAATGAGAAAATCTATATTATCATCAATCTCCGCAATTATTTCAGGTAATGTATAGCACACCGGCCTGTTATCTATTGGCACAAAAACAACTTTCATAACAAATATTGTAGTGCATTTTTTTGTTTAAGTAAAAATTTTAACATTAAACAACACGATAATCCTTCCCGCCGCACAAGAAATCCGTCATTCCCGCAAAAGAATTTTTTAAAATATATTCATAAGAATTGTCTTTATTTGTTTCTACATTTATAATTGCGATGTTATTATTAAGACAATATCGCCAGTCAATGTAATTGTATTCTTGCGCACGCGAAGCAATGAGCCTTAAGTTTTCAAATCTTTTTATAATATTCTCACTAACCCTCGAATGCGGACGAACGCTAATCATCACCGCTTCTTCAAAATCGCGGGTTTTTATACATTTTACAGTTTCATCATTTAAACTGTTTTCGAAAAATTCAATATTGAAATAATCAGATTTATGTTCTTCCAAATAAGTTTTTTCTTCCTCATTCATATCAAAGAAAAGCACTTTACAAACCATATAACACTCCTTTATAGAGCTATTATTTTCTATTAACCGCTAAAGTCTATTGAACAAAAGTGCAGGATTTGCAGATTAAAACACAATGCTTTCATCCGATATAAAAATTTTCACGGAAGTATATCATATAAAAGAAAGGAATAATTAATTCACAAAAAAAATTTCTCTGTACTTTCAGCCGAGTTACACCGTGACTTTAACGGACATGCAACGATGCGGTAAAGTACAAAACGGCAAAAATTATATATGTCAGATTTGCATGACCTGATTTATTTTTGCCGTAGCAAAGAGGCATGTATTTCACTTTCTGAAACCATGCCTTTTTGTGTTATTTGGCTATATTTTGGCAAAATTGATGATATTTTTACAAAACTTAATAATTATAAAAACCATGTAAAACCATGTCCGGACATGGTTTTCTGCGATTATAAGGCGCAATAATCATGATATATCATGATTTACGGGATTATTGACAGGGCGAAAAGCTTTACAGTTACGGCTTTTAGTCCTATGTTACAAAACTTCATAACAACATGTATGCCCCTTGAAAAAAAAATCTTATTTTTTATAATTGGTATATGGAAAGTCGAAAGTCATTGATTTTACGGCTTTGAGGGGAGGTTCCCGAATATTTTTCTGGTATATCGGGACATTAATCAGATAAGTGGAGATTTATAAAATTGTTTAGAAGTAGGGATATGGGCAGAGCAGTTGCAGTAAGGAGATGGACTACAACTGCGGTTGAATGTTATAAACGCGGATGCAATTGCGAAGGTTGTTTTTATAAGGATTTCTTTAGCGGTTCATCTCAAAAATGTCAGATGAAAGCTTCAGTTCTTGAATTGGTTAGAGTTATTGGTACTCCTGATGTAGAACTTCCTCAATTTTTAGAAGAAGAAGTTTAGTTATTACCCTTTAAAAAATACTTTGACTGTGTTATACTATGTAAGCACAGTAAGTGAAGAACGGAGGTTTTATATGCACATTCACGTTAACGGGAAAAACATTGAAATTACAGAAGCTATTAAAGCTTATGTAAAAGAGAAAATCGGCAAAGTAGCTGCACGTTATGACCAAATTCAAGGCATTGACGTTGTTTTGACAGTTATTAAAAACCCTGCAGCAGAAGGCAAAAATATTGCAGAACTTAGTTGTAGAACTAATTCCGGTGTAATTCGCTGTGAAGAAGCTGCAGAATCAATGTATGCAAGTATCGATTTGTTAGCAGACAAATTTGCAAGACAAATCACAAAATTTAAAGATAAGAATATTTCTTCAAGCAAAGCCTCAATTCGTGATGTTGAAGCAGAAGTTGCTGATGAAGTTGAAGAAATAAAAGCGATGGAAGAATAAACTACTCGTGTTAAATTATAAATCAATTAACCGCAGGTTATAAAACCTGCGGTTCGTTTATGTAAGTAAATAGCAAAACTTATAGGACAAATTCTCGGATATGAATTAAGATTTATTCGCACCAAACCATATTTTTAATTTATTCAACAATTTTCTTAATTGTGATTTCTTATTATTTTCTTGCGGATTGTAATACATTGCTATATCAGAAAAATCACTACTGGTAGCCGTTTTACCCTGCTTTATAAATTTATCTATTTTTTTGTCCAACTTTTTATTGTAAGTTGTCATACCATATTTCCTATAGAAAATATGAGGAACCTTTTGAGGCAATAATGAAATACTCGCATCCAAATGAAATCGTCCGCCACATCCTTCCTTTATACTACAATTACGTGCAAAATTCAGCATCTTTGTCCCATAACCATGACCACTTTCAAATGAATATAAATAGCTTATATATAAAGATTTTACAGGTTTGCCTTTCGGGAAACTAAATGTTGGTACATAAGACATTATTGCCTGCTTTTTACCGGTTTTTGTACTAAACATTACATTGTACCTATAGGAAAACCGCCTTCTTACAGGTTCGGTCAACAATCTTTTATATATTAAACTTTCCGGAATTTTTTGAGGTTTTAACGGAGGATATTTCAGCATAATTAAATATAAAATTCTAAAAATATTTTTTGCCGGTATGTTAAAATTTATAAAATTCTGCGACGATTAAGATTTTAGTATTATAATTGGTATAAACACAAATATAAATAGATAGGGATGTAATTTTGAAAAAGAAATACCATTTTATAGCAATCGGAGGAGTAGGAATGAGCGGGCTTGCAAAATATCTTTTGCAAAACGGTTTTGAAGTCTCAGGCTCCGATATCAGCGACAGCAAATATGTAAAAAGTGTCCGCGATTTAGGCGCAACAGTATACATAGGACATGATGAAAGCAATTTGCCTGAAAATTGTACGGTAATAGCAAGCACCGCAATCAAAGACTCAAATCCTGAGATACAAAAAGCCAAACGTCTTGGACTTCCTATTTGGCACAGATCAGATTTACTGGCAGAAATTTCTCGAAATGAAGAATTTTTCATAGGATACTCAGGAACACACGGTAAAACAACGACTTCCGGTTTATGCTCTTACGTAATGGGAAAAGCAGGATTAAAACCGTCTTACGTTGTTGGCGGAATAATACCGGATTTCAACACGAATGCAGACTGTTCACACAAAAAATATTTCATAGCGGAATTAGACGAAAGCGACGGAACGATTGTAAAATATTCGCCAAATCTGGTTGTAGTAAATAATCTTGAGCCTGATCATTTAGATTTTTACAAAAACGGTTTGGAATCTATATTGGAAACTTTTGAAAAATTTATTTCAAATATGCGTGAAAACGGTATTATTCTTGCAAATACCGATAATGACGGAGTAAAACTACTGGTTAAGTATTTTTCAGAACACGAACTCGGTCATAATGCAAAATTTGTAACATACTCTATTGGTGGCAACACTGATTATTGCGCGAAAAATATAAATTATGGTGAAGAATTTACAACGTTTGACATATATTATAAAAATGAATTTCAAACAACATTAAAAATTTGTTTAAAAGGTGTACATAACGTATACAATTCACTTGCTGTTTGGGCAAGCTTAAAAGAAGCCGGAGTGGATACTTCTTGTGTAAATCCTTATTTTGCTGATTTTACAGGAATGGGCAGACGTTTTCAAAAAGTTAGCGAATTCAACGGAATTACAATTTATGATGACTACGCTCATCACCCGACAGAAATTAAAGCAACTTTAAGCGCTTCAAAATCTTTTAAAGACAGAAACGTAATTGCAGTTTTCCAACCGCACAGATACACAAGATTACAAAATCTCTGGAATGAATTTATGGAAGCATTTTCAAGTGTTGACAGAGTGGTAGTAACTGACGTTTACGCAGCAAGCGAAACTCCTATAGAGGGTGTAAATTCTGAAATTTTCACAAATGAATTGAAAGAAAAAATTGAAATTCCTTGTGAATATATTCAAGGCAGCATCTCAGAAGTTGCCAAAAAGCTTTTCCCGACATTAAAATCAGGAGATATCGTAATAGGACTTGGCGCAGGAAGCATTACTAATCTTGGCAAAGAACTTCTTCAAGTAAATAATGAGAGGGTCAAAGTTGGAAATTAAAGAAAACTTTGATATAAAAAAACTTACATCATTCAAATGCGGAGGGAAAATAAAAAAAGTATTTTTCCCTGAAAGTATTGAGGAATTTCAACAAATTATCGAAAAAAATCCTGAAACAGAAGTTTTTGGAAATCTTTCCAATACTTTAGTCTCAAGTTGGGGTTATGATGAAAGCATAATTTTGACTTCCGCAATGAACAATATTTCAATTGACGGGGAAAAAGTTGCGGCAGATTGCGGAGTAAATGGTCCAAAGCTTGCGCAGGAAGTTTGTAAAGCAGGGCTTTCCGGCTTGGAATTTATGATAGGTTTTCCGGGTTCTATCGGAGGTGAAGTTTATATGAACGCTTCCGCTCACGATCAATGTATAAGTGACAATTTGACAAATGTCCTCTGCTATTCACGCAAATTCGGACTAATCCACTATTCAAAAGAAGATATGGGATTTGGTTACAGATGTTCGCGATGTGAAAAAGACAGGCTTATAGTTTTGCAGGCGGGATTTGAATTAAACTATAAAAGTTCTGACGAAATTCAAAAACAGATGGATGAAAATTTGAATTTTAGACGTACACACCAGCCATCTCTTGCTTTGCCAAATTGCGGAAGTATATTTAAAAATCCGACAGGAAATCCGGCAGGCAGACTGTTAGAAAGTGTAGGCGCAAAAGAAATAATGATGGGCGGAGTGAGAGTTTGGAGAAATCACGCAAACTTTATCGTAAATATTGCAGACGGCTCATCTCTTGACATTTTAAAACTTATGTACGAATTACAAAATCGTGTAAAAGAAGAATACAATATTATATTAGAACCTGAAATTAAATTTCTGGGCGGTAAAAATAGCGAGGAAAATGAATTATGGCAAATATTGAACAAAAAATAAATCTTGATGCAAAAATCGCTGTACTTTGCGGCGGAATGTCTTCAGAAGCTGAAGTTTCAAGACGTTCAGGCAAAGGATGTTTTGAAGCTTTACAAAGATTAGGTTATAAAAACGCAGAACTCGTTGAAGTTGATAAAAATATTTCCGAAAAATTAAAAAACGGAAAATACGATTATGCTTATAATGCTCTGCATGGAAAATACGGAGAGGACGGATGTATTCAAGGAATCCTTGAAATCCTGCAAATCCCTTACACCGGCTGCGGAGTTATGAGTTCTGCCATTTGTATGAACAAAGAATATACAAAACGAATTCTTTCAACATGTGCTGATATACCTATGGCAAAATCTGTATTCGTTCGCAAAGGGGAAAATGTTGATGAAATGACAAAATCTTTAAAATTCCCCGTTATTACCAAACCTGTAAGTGAAGGTTCAAGCTTTGGTATGACAAAAGTTAATACAAGAGAAGAATTGCAAGATGCCTATAACGAAGCTGTTAAATACAATGATGATGTCTTAATAGAAGAATTTATTGATGGTGTTTTTGTTACAGTTGGTGTTTTAGAAAAAGACGGCAAAAACTTTGCAACAGAAATACTTGAAATTCGTCCCAAAAATGAATGGTACGATTTTGAAGCAAAATATACGGCAGGAATGTCTGAATTTATTTTGCCGGCAAATCTAAGCGAAGAATTAACCAAACGCACTAAAGAAATCTCAGTTAAAGCCCACGAAACCGCAGGATGTCGCGGGGTTTCAAGGGTAGATTTTATGATTAGCAAAGACGGTATTCCTTATGTTATCGAAATTAATACTTCTCCGGGTATGACTTCAACAAGCGATCTTCCCGCACAATCAAAAGTAATGGGAATTAGCTATGATGATTTAGTACAAATAATTTTAAACAGCGCAGGATTAAACAAATAATGATTGACGGTGAAAACAATATCTCTGAAGCTAAACAGGCTGAATTTGAAGCAAAAACTTCAGTCAAACACAAGCAAAAGGAGAGAAATATAAGAAAAAAGAGAAAAAAAGTTAAAAAGCTTCAAGTGTTTTTGCGCTTTTTACTTACTCTTGCTTTATGTTTTCTTTGTTATAAATTTTTTACATTAAAACAATGGTATTTACCGCAAGATACATTTAAATCTCAAAATCCTGAAATTATACAAGTTATAAATAACAAGATTATTCCAACCAATATTGTATATAAAGTTATAAAAGATATTCCTGTATCAAAATTCCCAATATTTATGGTCAGCGTGAAGCCCATAAAACATGAATTGTACAAAATACCTGTTGTTGACAGCATTTATGTACGCAGATACGGTTTCCCCGCAAGATTTCAAATTATTATACGTGAAAGAACACCGCTTGCAGTCATAAAGCCTGATTTGCAAGCAAAACCGGAAGCTTTTTATACATCTGACGGAGTTCTTGTTACCAATAAAAATTATATGAATTTGGCTCAAACACCTGATTCAATCAAAATTCTTGCAAAGTATAATAAAGAGTGGAATTTTGATAAAGTTAAAGAAATTGAAAAGATAGTAAAGTCAGTTGAAACATATTCAAAAGAAAAAGTAGAATATGTTGATATGCGCAATTCTAATGACATATATGTGAAAATTCAAACAACACAAATAAGACTGGGAGTCTTAGACAGCACTATATTTGACAGAATAAAAAGAATTTATACAATTTTACCGCAAATTAGCGAGGTGGATGGTCAAATCAAGTATATTGATTTAAGCTGGGATAAAGTAAACTATTTGAAAATGAATAAGTAAATATGAATTTTGATGAAAAATATTCTACAATTAAACAATATGCCTCAAAAGAATTGTCAATTATAGAGGATAAACTGGTTTCAAGTGTAAATATTATTGAACCGCTTAACAGCCATCTGAAAAAATTTTTAATAAGCCCATCAAAAAGAATTCGTTCAGTCCTGCCTATTTTATACACGAAAGCGCTTGGTGAAGAACTATCAAATCAACAACTTGACTTACTTTGCGCTATAGAACTTGTACATAACGCTTCGCTCATTCATGATGATATAATTGATGAAAGTGATTTGCGCAGGAATAAAAAAACGATTAATGCAGAATTTGGAAACAAACTTGCCGTAATCTCAGGAGATTACCTGTTAAGCATCGCAATGGATATAATTACTAATCTAAATTCTAAAGATATTTTGGAAAAATTTATTTCTACAATCAGGCAAATGTGTATTGGAGAAATCAACCAAAATTTTAACAGATTTAAAATAGGCACAATAGATGAATATATAGAAAAATCTAAAAATAAAACAGCCTATCTTTTTGAAACAGCTTTTAAGTGCTGTACAATACTCGGAACACATTCACAAAATATGGATATTTCAGGCAAAATAGGATTAAATATCGGAATTGCTTTTCAAATTAGAGATGACATTTTAAACCTTGTAAACACCGATAAATCAAAACCCGTAAACAATGACCTCAAAGACGGTATTTACAATGCTCCGATTATATATTCAGGAAGTATTGAAAATTATACTCAAGGTATTGAAAAAACAAGAGATTTGTTGAATAATTATATAGAAAAAGCGAAAATTCAGATTTCAAAATTACCTGAAAACGAGTTTAAAAAGAAGATTTACGATTTTTTGGAGCTTTTAATAAATGATTAAATTTTGGCAGGATTTTAAAACTAAATCAAAAGAAAAATGCAGAGCGCAATGGGAAAAAATTAAATCAAAATTGCCCGAAAATATTCATAAATCGATAGACAATTTTGAAAATTTTTATGTAAAATCCGGTCTTGAAGAAATTGTTAGTACAATTATTTTCGTAATCGTAATGGTTATTATAATAAGATTTTTTATAGGAGAAATTCGCTGGATACCGTCAGGCTCAATGCGCCCGACTTTAATAGAGGGCGATAGAATTGTTGTAGAACGATTTTCAAGATTTTTCACCTCACCGAAACGCGGAGATATAATGGTTTTCTATCCGCCATCAACAGAACTCGGCAAAAAACCGCTTGAAGTCTTTGAACGGCTAACAGGAATTTTCTGTAAAGATATAGCCTATATCAAAAGAGTAATCGGTGTTCCGGGAGATAAAATAGAAATAAAAGAAGAACCGAGCGGCGCTGCTTATGTTTACATAAATGACAAAAAATTTAAAGAAGATTACATTAAAAGTATCTACGAATACCCTCGCTGCCCGAAAATTCCTCAAAATAATTCGGAATTAATAAACTACGGCATACACGTAATGCAGTGCGGGCCTTTCCAACTAAGAGACGACGAATATTTTATGATGGGCGACAATCGAGGAAATTCTCAAGACAGCAGATACTGGGGAGTACTAAAACGTAATCGCTTCGTCGGACGTGCAGTTGTCGTTTTCTGGCCGCTAAACAGAATAAAAATTTTACATTAAATACAAAAAGACCGGTTGTAAAGACCGGTCTTTATAAATTTATCTATACATTAAACCTTGTTATAGCCCGATTTGTTCAATCAAGTCTAATTGTGCTAATGTACCTCTTGCTGTTGCTTCAGCCACTCCTGTATTACCCGGAGTTTTTGAGAACTGTACTGCATCACCTGCAGGTTCAACTTTGCCGCCGAATAACAAATTATTCGTTTTAGTTATATTCTGTGCATGAACACTTGTTGTATAATTTATTCCTTTATTCCCAAATATTCCGTTTACACTTGTCATAATTCAATCTCCTTTTGTACTCAATTTCTCTTAATGAATTTTTCCTATTTATTTTCCTTCGGTATATATATAAAGTATTCATCTTTTAAATAATTGCATGGAAACACCCGAATTGTTAACAAATGTTACAAAAAAGTTTTAAAATTTGAGAAATTACTAAAGATTATTAAACTATATGCCGAAGTAAAAAATGTGAGTAAAATAAAAGGAGTCAGTAAAATGACAATCAAGTTTAATGATTTAGGAAAAAATTACGCGAATTACAACTTACTTGTAGGACAAGAAGCTTCAAAAAAAGCTCAAGAAAGCGATGAAGCAAAAGAAGTTGTAAAAACAGAAGCAGCATTCAAGGGTTTGGAAAACGAGACAGATTTATTAACCCAAAATCCGCAAAATATTTACGGAGTACAATTTGCAAAATTCAGCAAAGAAGATAAAGAAATTGCAGATACTACAAACGAGATTTTGGCAAGCTTAGGTTACAATTACAAAGTAACCGCAGCACAAGTAGCGAGTGTAACAAATGGGATTAATGTTGTTGTTACACCGGCAATGAAACTTGCGGAAAACGCAGCTGTAGAAGCACATATTCAAGATCCTGAAGGACCATTTGCAGAATTATTTACAAAATAAAACGACTATTATATTTACTCACACATTACAGACCGGCTGTTAACAGCCGGTCTTTTGATTTCAAAACATTTCACATTTAACGTCTTTTATATATAATTAACTTATGAAGACAAGAGAAAACGTTAGAAATTTTTGTATAATAGCACATATTGATCACGGAAAATCCACACTGGCTGACCGTTTACTTGAAAAAACAGGTACTGTTGCGCAGCGTGATATGCAAAATCAATTACTTGATTCTATGGAAATTGAGCGCGAACGCGGAATTACCATAAAATTGAATGCTGCCCGAATGAATTATAAAGCACATGACGGCCAAAATTATGAATTAAACCTGATTGATACTCCTGGCCACGTTGATTTTTCTTACGAAGTTTCACGTTCTCTTGCCGCATGCGAAGGTGCTTTGCTAATTGTGGATGCTACGCAAGGTGTTGAAGCGCAAACACTGGCTAATGTTTATCTTGCAATAGAGCAAAATCTTGAAATTATACCTGTAATCAACAAGATTGACTTGCCATCAGCGGATGTTGAGGGAGTAAAAAAAGAAATCGAAGAAATTTTAGGCTTGGACACTTCTGTGGCTATTGCTGTCAGTGCAAAAACAGGAGAAGGCATAGAAGATGTACTTGAAGCAATAGTAAATTTCGTTCCTGCGCCTGTCGATAATCGCGAAAAACCTTTAAGAGCATTAGTGTTTGACAGTGTTTATGATCAATATTTGGGAACAGTTTGCTATTTCAAGATTATGGATGGAGAGATTGCTGTCGGAGATAAAGTCAGGTTTATGGCAACAGGCAAAGAATGCGAAGTTGTTGAACTTGGCTATCAGACTCCTGAAAGAAAACCTGTTCAAAAGCTAACTTGCGGTGATGTAGGTTATTTTGCCGGATCTATAAAAGAATTAACAAGGTTTGTCGGCGACACTTTGACAAACTCTGAAAATCCTGCCTCTGAGCCTTTACCGGGCTATAAAGAAGCTTTACCAATGGTATTTTCAGGGTTATATCCTGTAGATAACGAAGATTATGCTGATTTGAAAGAAGCATTGGAAAAATTAAAACTCAATGACAGCAGTATTACTTTTGAACCTGAAACTTCAAACGCACTGGGTTTTGGTTTCCGCTGCGGTTTTTTAGGCATGCTTCACATGGAAATCGCACAAGAAAGGTTAGAGCGCGAATATGATTTGTCGCTCGTAACAACGGCTCCGTCTGTTGTTTACAGAGTGCATAAAACAAACGGAGAAGTTGTTGAAATCGACAACCCGTCAAATCTTCCGGATGCCCAGTATAGAGATTACATTGAGGAGCCTTATGTAAAAGTTCAAATCTTTACACCAAATGATTATGTCGGAACATTGATGGATTTGGCACAGTCAAAACGCGGGATTTTTATCAACATGACTTATTTAGACAAAATTCGCGTCAATTTAACCTACGAAATTCCTCTTAGCGAAGTTATTACAGATTTTTACGATCAGTTAAAATCTCGCACAAAAGGTTATGCGAGCATGGATTACGAGTTTTGCGATTATAAGCGTTCAAACCTTGTGAAGCTTGATATAATGCTGTCAGGAGAAATCGTCGATGCATTATCCGTTATTTGCCACTCAGATAATGCTTTTTACATCGGTCAAAAATTAACCGCAAAATTAAAAGAAATAATTCCCCGCCAGTTGTTTGAAGTTCCTGTTCAAGCCGCTGTCGGCGGTCGAATTATTGCAAGAACAAACATTAAAGCTATGCGCAAAAACGTACTTGCAAAATGCTACGGTGGTGATATTAGCCGTAAACGTAAACTTTTAGAGAAACAAAAACGCGGTAAAAAACGTATGAAATCTGTCGGAAGCGTAGATGTTCCACAGGAAGCATTCATGGCGATTTTGAGTCTTGACGAAGAATAAAACTAACCGAGCAAATGGTAATATTTCATATAGTCTGCCATAATAGTTGAACTGGTTGCGTTTGCGGCATTGGCTTTTATATTTTGTTCTTTATCATAACTTGTTTTGTTATCTACTTTAATGTTGTCATCTTGATTTGGAGCGTTTTGTTGTTGGTTTTGGACTCTTTGTGCTTCCTCAAGAAAAGCCTGTATTTCTTCCATAACTTGGCCATGAAGCCTAACATCTCCCTCAAAACTTCCTGTCGATTGAATTCCTGCTGTTTCAAAATCTTCAAGAATTTCTTCCCAACGGTCATAGTTTGTGATAGATGTTCCTTGTGCCTGAGCTGCTGCTTGAGCCTTTCTTAATTCATCAATAGATTTAATTTCGTCAGCCATATCTAACCTCTAAAATCATCAATATTAAGCTTGATACCTTGTAAACGATTTATCTACAGCGTTTTTAATCAATGTTTTTGCTGTTTCATATTCTTGATTTAGTGAAGAAATTTCTGTATCAAGACTTTTCATTTTCAAGTCAAGAGTGTTTTCTTTATTTTCAATTCTTGCTTTTGCTGCTTTATATTTAGCTTCTGCGCGGGTGATTGCTTCTTCGTCTGCAACTTCTAAAACATATTTGTCTGTTGTATAGTTGCTTTGACCGTAAGTTCCGTCGTGGCCGATTGTAGACATATATACCATGCCGTTTTTCATCATTTCTTGCATATAATCGGCATCATCTATTCTTCCGTTTTCTGTCCAACCTTGAGTACAGATTATGTTGAACATTGTATCGTAGAAGTTTGCAAGAGTAGTATCCGCGCCGGTATCTGTAGTATAACCTACAAGCTGTTCAAATACCACATTTGTATCTGTTTTTGAATTGAACAACGTTGCATTACTTTTTTTCATAGGACCATAAGCATAGTTAGTATTTTCCATACCTTGAATATAGTCAACAAATGACGTCATAAATACCTTAGCAATGTTGTTTAAGTTGATTGATATACCTGAACTGGTATTTGTATAAAAACCAAGTACATTTTCAGCTTGTGATACGGTATCGTTCCATTTATTACCTGATGTTTCGTTATAACAATCTTTACCGGAAGCATTCTTGACATATTTATCACCGTCATGTTTTACTTCTGAACTTGTAGGATAACTTGTAGCTGCATTTTGAATACTATTATCCGGCCAAATTAAATCTAATATGCAACCTCTTGCATAATCCAGTGCTTGAATATTCAAATCGGTTTCACCAAGAACCGACAACAATTGATCTGTCATCCATCCTAATACAGATTTGGTGTCCCCGTTGTCGTCTCCGCACATCAATCTTTGCATATACGCAGCATCTGTAACAACACCGTTCTTGGAATCAATTGCAAATGTATATTGATCCTCACCGGTTAATAAATCTGTAAATTTTATTGGTGTTGTTATAGGATTGTTAAAATAATCATAATTATTATCACGCCCATTATACTTTGCATAGGTGTTACCATTTAAATAGTATTTTCCAAGATCACTCACATAACATGGCGTTGTAGTAGTTTCATATTTATAACCATTAGTATCCCCTGATCTTTTTACATATATACCTGTAGCAGCATTGCCACCATCAGTAGAATAAACAGATGTTGTTGTTTTATTATTTCCTGTCTTATATTCTTCAAGATTCCAACCGGCATCGCCAAATTTGGTATTATCACGTGAGGACAACAATCTCCAATTTTCTTCACCATTAGAATATAAAGTGTAGAAATCGCCCAGATACAAGCCATAATCATTCATATCATTGATACCTGTTGATTTCAACTGGCTTATTAAGTCCTCATAAGTCAAGTATTCTATAGCTTCATCCGTCACAACACCGTATCCCAAGCCTGCAGCGTTGTCATAAGCAACGTTTTCAATAGAAGCAACTTCAGAAGCACTCAAAATTCCTTCATTCGCCAATGCTTGAATAAAAGCAGCCCTCATATCGTCAGAATTAGTTCCGCCATACCCCTCCATAGGTATACCGCAAGCCCTTGCAACATTTGCCAACTCAGGGTTCAATATAACCCTGTTAGTTGCATCTGTCACAAATCTCGGAGAAAAATCATTATAAACAGACGGTGTCATCAATAATGAATAATTCAATGCCATCTGGCTTCCGCCTGTACCATAAAAATCATAAACTAACTTAGTTGCATTCAAAGCATTCTGATATTCATCAGTAATACTTTCCATATCTCTTGAAAGTGCCAATTTCTGATGCGACAAACTCATAGATTGGAATTCGCAGTCAGATTTTCTGGCTGTTATGGTTAATAATCTAGCTTGTGCTGATGATAATCCCATTGCTTTCCTTTCTATAAATTACTTCGAACTCTGTCCTTTCATGTACTACTTCGGCATTTCACTATGAAAACTTTAAGAATTGGACAAAGGGATGTTTACAAAAGTTTACATGTAGAGAGAGTTAAGTGATTAAGTGATTAAGTTCATTTCGGTTTTTAGCTTTAGGTCAACAGAGTGCTTAAATAACATTAATAAATAGTTTGTAACGAACTTAATCACCTATTCACCTAATCACTTATTCACTTTGTCATCTATTCTTTCGCTTTCATGCTATACTCACACTATAAGAAGGAGAACAAAAATGGGAAAAAGAATAGGCATAGACGTCGGCGGAACAAATGTTAAAATAGCACTCGTAGATGAACAAGGAAAAATAATTTACTCAAACAGCGTTCCGACTTACGCAAAAATGGGTTATGAATATACCGTCAATAACATAAAACAAGCAATACGCGATCTTATGAAAGAGACAAATACCAATGAAACAAATATTGAAGCGATTGGATTTGATTTTCCCGGGCAAATTGATTATCAAAACGGGATAGTAAAACTTGCCCCAAACATTCCGGGCTGGGTAAATGTACCTATTGCAAAAATGATAGAAGATGAATTTCACATACCAACAAAAGTTGATAATGATGTAAGATGTGCAGCTTTAGGCGAAATGAAATTCGGCGCAGGCAGAGGATGCCGGAATTTTATCTGTATCACAGTCGGAACCGGAATAGGTTCGGGTATTGTAATTAACGGACAGCTTGTTCGTGGTTGCGCAAACGCAGCAGGCGAAATCGGACATATCAAACTCCAAATGAAAGATGGTCCTTTATGCGGCTGCGGAGATACAGGATGTTTTGAAGCTTTCGCTTCCGGTCCTGCAATTGTTGCAATGGCTCAGGACTACATTAAAGGCGGTAAAGCCGCAAAATTTAGCGAGATGGCAGGTGATGGAGAAATTACTCCTTACATTGTTGCAAAAGCAGCTGAAGCAGGTGATGTGGTTGCAAAACGTATATTTGAAACTATAGGAGAATACATCGGACTGGGATTAACAAGTGTAATCAATCTTCTTAATCCTGAAAAAGTAATCATTGGCGGCGGAGTTGCAGACTCAGGCGAACTTATATTGGAACCTATTCGCAGAACAATTAAAGCACGCGCAATGAAAGTTGCGCGAGAAAGTGTCCAAATCGTTCCTGCTGAACTTGGCAACAGCGCAGGTGTAATAGGCGCAAGTATGCTGTTTGAGGACGATAAGACTATGGGACGTTAAGACGTTAAGTCTATAAGTTCTTTTCAGCCCTACAGGCTAAATAGGCTAAATTATTTGTGCGCAAGCACCGTACTGAACTTAACGACTCAACGACTTAGCGACTTAACGTCTCAACGACTTAAAAACTTAATTGCTCCCTTGTGCCTACTTTGCTCTTTGGAAAAATCCTGCAAGTTCTTTATGAGGTATTGTATGGCAAATCGGTCTGCCGTGCGGGCAGGTGTAAGGCATTTTTGTCGTACGCCATTTTTTAATAATCTCTTGCATTTGCCAGATAGAAAGCGGTGTATTCGCCTTCACCGAAGCCTTGCATGCTGTCGTACGTAAAATACGTTCTTCTAAATTATTCAAATCCCCCTCAATATTTTCAAGAATATCTGCCATTATATCTTTAGGATTTACTTTGGCAAGCATTTGAGGAACTTTACGGAAAACAATCTCGTTTCCCCCTGTGAACTCTATTCCGTAACCGAAACGTTCAAATTTTGCAATATTTTCTTTGATAAGTTCTGCTTCACTTGACGAAACACTGATTACATCAGAGACAAATAGCATTTGAGAAACGATATTTTTATCATTGATTAATTTTTCATAATTGTACCGTTCTTCCGCAATATGCTGATCAACAATTTCAAGTCCATCATCGGTCTCAATCAAGATATATGTGTCTTTGTACTGCCCTATAATCTTATCTTTTAACGGCTCCTCTTGCTCAACCGGAGGTGTAAACATTATCTGCTGACTATGCTGCTGAGGTTTTATAGGCTCAAATTCAGCCATAACATTTTGCGGCACATACATAGTATCAGAATTCTCGTCTATATATACATCTTTTTGACGTGTTGGGAATTGAATTACAGTATTGTTGTGTTCTTGTTCCGTTTCCTTTTTTGGGGCAGGAGAATAAAATCCTGATACATTAGACGGAGATGAATGCTCAACGTAATTCGACAATCCGCCTTGAACAGCTGTATAAATAAAATTAAATATCTGATTTGGATTTTTGTATCGAACTTCTTTTTTTGTCGGATGAACATTTACATCAACATCATGAGGAGGAATTTCTAAATTTAAGACAACAAAAGGATATTTATTACTTGCAGTCAAGTTTCTGTAAACCATATCTATCGCCTTTTGGAAAACAGGACATTTCACCGCGCGAGAATTTATATACGTATGGTAACTTTTTTTGCTTGAACGCGTATAGTCAGGAGTGCTGACAAAACCGCTGATTTTTAACCCTGCGAGTTCATCCGTTCGCAAAACTTCTTTCAAATTATTCGTAACATCTGAAGAATATACTTCTTTAATTGTTTGAGTCAAATTGTTTTGCCCTGTAGTTTTGAGCATTGTTTTGCCCTGTTTTTTCAGTTCAATTGAAACCTCCGGATGAGAAAGCGCAATCCCTTGAACAATTTCTTGAATATAAGAAAATTCTGTGTTTGAACTTTTTAAAAATTTTAAGCGCACAGGCAAGTTATAGAATAAATCTTTAACCTCCATAATTGTTCCGACAGCACAACCTGTTTCGGTCTGGTTAACTTCGGAATTTTCACAGTGAACTTTTGTACCGGTTTCAAAATCTTTTGTGCGGGTAATACACGTTACTTTTGAGATTGAAATTATACTGGCAAGAGCTTCCCCTCGGAAACCAAAAGTATGAATATCAAACAAATCATCATCCTGCTGAATTTTACTTGTTGCATGTTTAGAAAAAGCAAGCAAAATATCGTCAGGATGTATCCCTGAGCCGTTATCCGCAACACGAATGTCACGACACTCGTTATCAATATCTATACTCACCCTCGAAGCTCCCGCATCTATTGAATTTTCAGTTAATTCTTTCACTACCGACGCAGGTCGTTCAATAACTTCTCCGGCAGCTATTTGATTGATTAAATGTTTAGATAATTGTTTAATTCTTGCCATAAATCATCCTATATATCTACGACTATTTTAGCACAAAATACTTCAAATGTTTGATTACAAATGTTTCAAATTTTAATAGGATTGAACAGTAGACGAATAGTCCGGTGAGGAGGCATTTTGGCAAGATTATCAAATACCAAGTTAAAACCGCAAAAAAAAGCAGACCTAAGAGTTGTTCAAACTCCAAATATTAAAACCACTAAATATAGCGATATAAATCTTAATCGTTGGAAAGATTACGCTCACGTAATCACAAATTCCCTGTGGCTATTCCCTGCAAGGTTGAAAGAACACGGACATTCTAACGAATATCACGGCAATTATATTCCCCAAATTGCCCAGCAAATGTATGAGCGCTATACAAAGAAAAATGATATAGTTCTTGATATGTTCTTTGGTTCAGGAACGTCCGGTATTGAAGCAATCAATATGAATAGACGTTGCATTGGTGTTGAATTAAAACAAGATTTAGTTGACAGCGTAAGCCAAAAATTCACTCCAAAACAACTCGTAACTGACGTAAATATTATTTGCTCGGATTCAACAAGCAAAGATGCCGTAGAAAAAGTTCAGGCAAGACTTGAAATTATGGGGGAAGAAAAAGCACAATTCTTGATGCTTCATCCGCCTTATGACGATATTATCAAGTTTTCGGACAAAAAAGAAGATTTGTCGAACTGCGCAACAACAGAAGAATTTTATGATATGTTTGAAAAAGTTGCCAAAAACGGTTATGATTTGCTGGAAAAAGGCCGTTTTGCGTGTCTTATAATCGGCGACAGCTACAAAAATTCCGAAGTTCAACCGCTTGGCTTTGAATGTATGAATAGAATGCGCAAACTCGGATTTAAATTGAAATCAACAATTGTTAAAGATATAAACGGCAATGAACGCGCAAAAGGCCGCACCGCAAATCTATGGCGCTATAGAGCGCTTGCCGGCGGATTTTCAATCTTTAACCACGAGTATATATTTGTATTCCAAAAGTAATCAGGCAAATACTTAATCCGGAATATATGTAAACAAGTCACCCGGAGTGCAATCAAGAGCAAAACACAGACCGTTCATAGTCTTGAAATCTATGCCCTTTGTTTTGTCATTGTATAGATTTTGTACTGTAGTATATTTCAATTTAGCTAATCTTGCTGTTTCTGCTACAGTCATTCTTCTTTTCCCTATGAGAGTTGATATATTGTTTTCAATCATAAGATTATTCTATGAATTTGTTTTCTATATGTTGACATCTTTTATTATATGGACTAATATTTTGCTATACGGACATATATGTGTAACATAAATTTATAAAGGAGAACAAAAATGACACCTGAGGACAAATTTACTGATTTACGGGAGAGCATGGACGAAATTAGAAGCAGCATAACTATTCTCAAGCAAGCCATAAAAAATGAATATGACCCCGCAGACAAAAGGGATATTGAGAATTTGCTTGAACTTGTCAGCACCAAACTTGACAAATATGTGCTTGATGCCGGCACATTGCAAAGCGAATTGTTTCTAAAAAGAGAAAAATCCGGCATAAAAAATAAAAATTGCTTGTTAACTCAAATAGACATAAAAAATCGGCACAAAACACTTGCCGATTTTTTAGTAAAAAAATTGTAAAATAAAGTTAAACGAGCCCTAACACTTTTTTGTACCAGGAAAATGATTCAAGTTCGGTACCGTTAAAAGTTGTCTTTGCACATTGATTTTTCAAGTAAGCTTCAAATTCATCCATAAAGGGTGATTTAACTTTTTTCACTTTTTTCTCTGAAGAAACTGCTGTTACCATAGAACCTACTCCTTTTACAACTTAAGTTATTTTCGACCCCATTTACAGGTTAAATTATACCACAATTGTAATAACTTTTCCAGTTATAAAACACGAAATCTGATTTTTTTGCCAAAATACAAGGGTTTTGGATTGTAAAATTTTATTAAGTAATTTTGTTTTTATAAATTCACGCACTTTAGACTAAAATTTTGGCAAAATTTTGCCGGACGCAAATATATAATTTTGAAAAGATTAAACGGATGAAACATGCTTATATTATTGCATTCAGCTTATGCATATCTTCTCACACTATTCATAATTTTTGTAAAATTTTTATTATAATTTTTACAAAAATTATAGAACAATGAACTTATTTACACTTTTGCATATAATAAAATTTGACAACACATCTTTTTTTGCATAACCAGAATTTCGTGTTAAAATGTCATTAAAGAGATTTAGGAATATGAATATAAAACAAAAATTATTAATAACAATCTTAGTATCATCATTTGCATTTACAGCTTTGCCTTGTGAAGCAAAAATGAGTCCTAACGCAAGCAGATTGTATCAAGAAGCATGCACTGCCGAACACCAGCAGGATTTAAAAGAAGCAATATCAAAACTTGAGCAAGCAATTGCAGACTCAGGGCCTGACGTTATGTTATACACTAAGCTTGCAGGCATATACACCGAAATCGACGATTATGACAAAGCTCTTGAAATCTATAAAAAAGTTATTGATTTAAATCCTGAAGATGCTTTTATATATATAAGCATAGGAAACATATACGAAAATCGCGGGAAATATAATGAGGCACTGGAAGCTTATAACAAGGCTCTGGACATTTTTCCGGAATACAAATATAACTACTTAAATTTAGGTAACGTAAATTACCAACTGAAAAATTACAAAGAAGCAATCAAAGATTATAATTTGTTTCTCGAAACGTATTCAGGACACGCAGAGTCTCGCGAAAACTTGGCAGACTCTTATCTTGCGGTAAAGGATTATGCCAATGCCGCAAAACAGTATCAACAGGTTTACAACAAAAATCCTGAATCTTTTAAAAGATACGCGCAATACGGCATCGCGCTTTTAAATTCTGATGTACCTGAAAAATCAGTAGAAATTTTAGAAAAAGCAATTGAGCTTGATGCTGATAATGATTCTGCTCATTTAGGGCTTGCGCAGGCATATCAAGATTTAGGAAGAAACGAGGATTCTTACAATCAATACCAAATAGTTTTAAAAAAAATACCTAACTTGAATACAGTAAGACTTGATTATGCTAATTTACTTGCAGACATGCAAAAAAATACCGAAGCAATCGAGCAGTACAATATGTACATAAAAGCTTTCCCTAATGATGTTAAAGGGTATGCAAATATTGCCTCCGTATACAAAGATTTAAAAAATTACGACAAAGCAATAGAAAATTACGCCATAGCATTGACAAAAGATAGCAGCAATATAGACTACAAAAAAGATATTGCTAACTGCTACCACAACAAAAAAGACTTTGAAAATGCAATAAAATACTACAACGAAGTACTTGAAGTACAGCCTGACGATTATAACATCAAATTCAACAAAGCATTGGCATTACACGCTCTAAAACAATACGATGAATCAATAGAATTATACAAAGAACTCCTTACGGCAAAAAGTGAAAAAGCCGTAAAAGATAACCTTAACAATGCCCTTGTCTCACGCGGACATGAGCGCATTGAACAAGAAAATTACGAAGGTGCAATTGAAGATTTCAAAACAGCTATAAAATCCGGCTACAAAGACGGTTATGTATATTACGGGCTGGCAAAAGCATATCGAGCAGACGGCAACAATACAAAAGCTTCCGAAAACTATGAAAAAGCTATTGCAATAAATCCTGACAAGACTTTATACAGCGCGGAATACAGTGATTTCATTTCATCACTTTATACTCCAAAAACAACCGTTCAAACAACTTTAGGTGCAACAGGAGAATTACCGTCCATAAGTCTTTCTATGGACAATACACAATCTGCAAATAATCCGCCGAAAAAATCCGAAGTTACAATGAAAAAAAATGAAGATTTCATTCTTGAGGGCGACAAAAACTACAAAGAAAAAAATTATGATGCTGCAGTAAAGAATTATCAAGACGCACTACAGCTTGTACCTAATGACGCAGTAACTCTTTTAAAAATCGGAAACATCTACAAATTAAAAGAAGATAATACAAAAGCAGTTAACTATTATCAAAAGTCAATTATAGTAAATCCTGATTATACAGACGGATGGTTTAATTTGGGATTGGCTTATGCAAACGACAACAACCTGATTGAATCTCAAAAAAGCTTTGAAAAAGTCATAGAGCTCGATAACGACTACAATTTTGGTTATGCATATTACGCATTGGCTATGGCTCTTGAACATCAAGGCAAAATTGAAGATGCCGTAAAAAATTATAAGTTATTTATCAAACACAATAACGACAAAGAACTTATAACAAATATTCAAGAAAAAATTAAACAACTTCAAAAATGATGAAAAAAACAATATTATTCCTACTATTTTTTATTGTTTTATTATTTACCTGCGCATGCGACAGCGAAAAAGTGCAAGTTTTCTATAATAAACATCCCTTTAGCACAGAAACGATTGTTAATAACTCCAATGTTTTCAAACCTAACGAGCGAATTTATTATTTAGTCACTCTGCCTAAAAAAATATACACACAAAGACTCTATATCAAAATAATGAAAATGGGCGCTAATGAAAGACTTGGCTATGAAACAGTCTGGGCGCGTCAAGTCAAAATGCGTGATGAAATGGTTCATTACTACACTGATTATATTGTTTTCCGTGAAACAGGAGCTTATGTAATGCAAGTATATTCAAAAGACAATCCGACAAAACTTCTTGCAAATTCACTATTCTATATAAGAGATTGACACAAGGGTTGACAAATTATTAAAAATAGTAAATAATATGCATATAGGGGGAAGCCCTAAGAAAATGTGACTTCCTTAGGACTTCACTTAGTATACCCTATGATGACTATAGTTTTAATGCTACTACGAGCAAAGTTAATGCTACGAGTAGCATTATTGTTTTGTCAATCATAGCTTTACCGTCCTTTTCTACCACCGATTTCTTAGTAAAATACGTGTGTGGGCAAAGGTTGGTGATACTACCCTTAACGTTAATTATAACAAATACCTGCACAACTGTCTAATATATTAAAAATATTTCTGCTTTTGTGTTGAAATTTTCGTGCTATAATGAAAAAATGATAACAACAGATAAATTAAATTTTTTGACAGCGGGAATTCCGCTTTGTACTCCACGTAACACGGGTTATGACGGAGCATTCAAAGTTCTTGAAAATATGGGACTTGACGGACTGGAAGTTGAATTTGTTCACGGTGTTCGTATGTCAGATGATACACGAAAATTTTTGAAACATATTACACAGGAAAAAGGGTTTTTATTAACTTCTCACGGACCGTTCTATATCAATTTAAATTCCAAAGAAGAAGAAAAAGTTGAGGCAAGTGTTCAAAGAATCGTCGAAACCGCTCAAGCAGCAAGTGATTTTGGTGGCTACAGCATAACGTATCACGCAGCTTTTTATATGGGAGGTGATAAAGAAACTGTTTATCAACAAGTTAAAACTCAAACACAAAAAATAATTGATATACTGGAAAAAAACAAAATTAATGTATGGATTAGACCCGAAACAACGGGGAAAGCAACTCAATGGGGCGATTACGAAGAAATAATCCGGCTTTCTAAAGAGTTTGACATTGTTTTGCCTTGTGTAGATTTTTCTCATGTTCATGCCAGAACAGGTGGAGAATACAACACCTATGACGAATTCTGCAAAATTTTAGATCGTATAAGCACTGAACTCGGGCAAAAAGCTATTGACAATTTCCACGCGCATTTAGCAGGAATTGAATATAGCGCAAAAGGAGAAAAACGACATCTTATTTTTTCTGAAGCGGATATGAATTATAAGGATTTATTGAAAGCTTTAAAATCTTTCGGAGTAAAAGGCGCACTTGTTTGCGAGAGTCCTAATATTGAAACAGATACAAAGATTTTAAAAGATTATTATATGAGTCTGTAAGATAAGTGAATAAGGTAATAAGTGATTAAGTGAATAAGTTCATTT
>CADBQQ010000052.1 GCA_902796825.1 uncultured bacterium | reverse complement strand
TCTTCACGTGTGTATATATGATTACTTCCCGTCAAAGGGTTTGTGTAACCAAACAAGCCTGAATTTTGTTGTGGTTGAATTTGCTGCGGAATTTCCATATTAAATGATTGCAAACCAAGTTGTTGTGCTAGTTGATTGATATCAATATTTGAGGCAAAACCAAGTGGCTTGCCATTATTTTGTACTCCGCCAACGCCTCGTGTCGGTGTAAATGGTAGATTTGAATTTTTTTTCTTTTTATACGGTTCAGACTGATAAATTTGATTAGGTTGGAAATTATGTAAATAGTGGTTTTCTTCCGCAGGGAGGTGAGTTACTCTCTCGTTATGTTCTAAATCCGGCAAGATTACAACATTACCAATCTCTCGGCGTCTCCAAATTGTGAAGGAATATGATTTAAAGGATTAAAAATTGCTAAATCATTTAATTTATCATTTTTACGATTCATATATGTCCCTGCAAAAGCAATTACGACTCTGTTACCTTGTTTATATACTCTTGCATCAAAGTCTTTGTTTGGTGATGAATTATTGAATTCATGCAATGTATTCCAACCTTTTACATCTTTTTTATTGTGTGCTCCGTTGCACAAGGCTAATTTATATTTGTCATTTTTATTTCCTTTATTTTAAAATTTGTACTACAATAGGTTTATGAAACTTTCGATTAAAAAAAAATTACTTAAGTTATATTTTTGTTTTCAGTGTTTTGCTATTGTTTTGAATTTTGTTTTATTTATTTTTAGTATTATTATATCGTTTGCCTTGTATGTTCTTGGGCAAGGAAGTTATAATCCTACAGAAATTCTAATTAAATTTTATTTAGATATGTCTGTTTTTGTTTTAATATTTTTTGGATATTTTATACTTACATGCGAAGCAGCAATTTCAACAAAAAGCATCTTACAAAACAAACCACTAACAAAACTACAAAAGTTTTCAGCCGTAGTTTTTCCAATAATTACGGTTCCGTTGTACTCATATTTAATTTTTAAATTCTTTATCAAATAAAAGATAAATTTTGCTAATTATATTTCGATATCTTTTTACATAAGACCTCGCTTTCTTCCAAGTCTGTAATAATAAACGGATGCAAAATTTTGCCAGTGTAAAGTTCAAAAGTAAAAATGAACAAATGAATTATACTACAATTATAGCATTTTGTCAAATAAGAATATTTTTATAAGCAATAGGCTGCAAACTTCAAATTAAATATAATACAGTAAATTTCTTTTTGTCAATTTTACAACCAGTGGCTATTGACATTTTTAATTTACTCGTTAAAATGAAGAAAAAAAATCAAAAACGAAAGGAAATTAAAAATGCTTCATAGTTTTAAAGTCGAAAATATGTACAGTATCGGCAAAGAACAGGAAATTTTATTTGAAACAAATAAATTGAATGATAACAGTGTCGCTGAAACTAAATTCGGTTTTATAAATAAAATTAATTGTATAATTGGTAACAATGGCGCGGGAAAAACGGCGGTGCTCAAATGCATTTCATTTTTTATATGGCTGGCGGAGGAGTCATTTTCCGGCTCAAAAATTGAAGATCCTATTCCGTTTGAACCTCATTACCTTAATAAAGATAAATCTACTAAAATTGAAATGGTTTTTGAAAAGCAAAATAATTTATTTAAACTTGAATTTGAGTTAAACCAAGATATTATTTTTTATGAAAAATTGAGTATTAAACATCCTGAAGAAAATAAGTTTAAACGTGTATATTCGGTTGATCGTCGTAAAAATACAATGAAAACTTTGTATGGCGAAGATTTAAGCCCTTTGAACAAAAAAGAAAGAGAAAGAGTTAAAAGTAAAAATAACAGTTCACTCTTTTCATATCTTTTGACAACGGGTTCTTTGTCTCATCTTGGATTTAAAAATGGTATTTTTAACATTTTTTATTCAAACCTTACTAAAGGCGGCAGGCACGAAGTTCCGTTATTATATGATTGCTTTAGATTGTCCGAAGTTATTCGTAAAAATAAACAATTCAAAGATGAAATGGTTACTACGATTAAATCTTTTGATGTTGGGATTAACGATATATCTGAAAAGCCTGCCGGTCAATTTGTTTTATCTGACAGGAACAATAATACAATTATGGATAATGATGTAATTAGTTTTATTCACGGAGAAGGTGAAAATCAATTTGATGTTCCTTTGCCTTTTGAGTCTGACGGAACAATTCGAAGCATGTCTATTCTGTTTCCGATAATTGATATTTTAAAAAATGGCGGTTTAATGGTTATTGATGAAATCGAAATGAGTAAACATCCTATAATCATAAAGCAGCTGATATCTTCTTTTGAGTACAGTTCAAAAGATTCTGCAAATGTTCAAATTATTTTTTCGACACATCAGCCATTATTACTTGATAATCGTAGCAAGTCTCAAATATTTCTTACAGAAAAAGAAGATGGCATAAATACTGATATATACAGGCTTGATGATGTAGAAGGAGTAAAAAGTTACGAAAACTTTGGTTTGAAATATCTTTCCGGAAGATACGGTGCTGTGCCTAGAAAAGAGGTGCAAATTGGCTAGAAAATCAAAACGAAAGAAAGTTTATACAACAGCATTTGTAGCTTGTGAGGGAGTTAGAGAATATATCTTTTTGTCAAGAATTAAGGATGTTCTTTCAAACGAACTTGAAGCAAATCATATCAAATTTTATATTGATGATAAAAAAAATCAGTACGGTGGCAGCCCTGAAAAAAGATTGGCTACAGCGTTAAAAAATTGTGCCAAATATGATAGAGTTGCGGCTTGGCTTGATAACGATGTACAAATTAATAATCCTGAAATTCTTGAAGATCTTGCAAAAGCATGGTGTTTAAATGAGCCTATACCTCAAGATATTACACTTGAGCAGTTAAGAGATTTGAATGTAAATCAGCGTAAGCCTGTAATTATACTCGCACGTCCACTTAGTATTGAAAGTGTTATAATGCAAGCATTAGGACATCCTATTCCCAATCTTAGAGAAGATTTAAATGCTCATGATAATGTTCATAAAGTTTTAAAACCGGCGCTTGCAGGAGTATTACAATTCTCAAAAAACTCTAAACTTGAAGAAGAATATTATAAAAATAACCTTTCGCGAACAGATTTATTAGCTCGAATAGATGATATTCCTACCTTAAGGGAGCTTTTTAACTTTCTTGAAGTTTAATTATTGCTTCCTACGCGTTTGTGATTTTCGTGTCTTATAATACGGTATGCTAAGTATATCAGTAACAGCATACCGATGAACACGATAGAAAATATCGCAAATCCGCTATATTTCACATATTGAAGTTTTATTTCCGTAGGAACATTTTTTCTAATTTTCCATGTGTAAATATTGCCGTCAGTTGAGTCTGCATTGTTATAATAAGCAAATGACGGTAATTCTATGCTAAAAGACAAATTTACATCTTCATCTTTTGCTTCTGATTTTGCCGGATTAATCGGCTCATCATCTTTGTTGACGGCAAGTCTACGAACAGACTCATCTATATTAGCGGCAAAATCTGATTTACCAATATCGTCTTGCAAAATATCTTCTTTATCGCCATATTTTTGTAAATATTCCGGTTCAAGTGCAATACTTTGTTCTTTTATTGCATCCTCTTGCTGTGTTTGAATGCTTGCAGCAATTGCCGGATAATCAAAAGTTGCATTTACATTGTAAGATGTCACAAGAAAATTCTTATTGATTTCTACAAATTTTCCGCTTTTAAGGTTAGACTTTAAACCTAAAGAAGATAAATCTATATCTTTTTTATAGAGATTATCAATTTTTTTTGTCCCTGTTATTGTCGAAAACTTAGAACCGTAAGCGGTGGTCACATTGTAATCACTATTTAAATAATCTGCATATTTATCAGTAATCAGCTGTGCATTAGCATCAGCTTTATCTGAAAGATTACCGTTATAAGTTAACGAAGAAACTACCATTGCAGATTTGTTATTCAAAGTAATACGTGTTTCAATATTTGTGCAGCCTGCAAATAACGGTGCCAAAAGCATTAACATTACCAGTAATTTTTTCATAAAATCTCCTTAAATACAGCTTATGATAATTATTCTAACACATATTTGAGTTTATGCTAAATTATAAAGAATTCTTAAAATTTATGCTACAATCTGTAATGTGAAAATAGGTGAAGAATACAATTTAATTATAGAAAAACTAAGCAGTACCGGAATGGGTTTGGCTAAAATCGACGGTTTTGTGATTTTCGTTGAAAATGTGTGCCCGCAGGACAAAGTTAAAGTAAGAATAACGAAAATTAACAAAAATTACGCATTTGCACAAATATCAGAAATGCTAGTACCCTCTGAGTATAGAACGGAACCATTTTGTCCGATGCAAAAAGTTTGCGGAGCATGCCAGCTTCAGTTTATCGATTACGATTATCAGCTTGAAATTAAACGTCAAATAACAGAAGATGCTATGCGCAAAATCGGCGGGCTTGATGTAGACATACCGCTTCCTATAGCGAGTCCTGAAATTAGGAATTACAGACATAAAATTCAATATCCGATATCACAAACTAAAAATTCAAAACGTATTCTTGCAGGTTATTATAAACCTCAAAGTCATGAAATTGTTAATATAAAATATTGCCCTATTCAACCTGAAATTTGTGATAAAATAATCGAATTCATAAGAGAAAATGCGCAATCATTCGGTATTAGCGGTTATAGTGAGCAATCGCATTGCGGTATTTTACGTCATGTAGTTATAAGAAGTTCATCCACAAATAAAAAAAATCTTGTAACGCTCGTTGTAAATTTAAAAAAAACATCTGACGATTTGAAAAATTTCGCAAATGCTATATATGATGCTTTTGAGGAAGTAAGCGGCGTTTGTGTCAATTTTAATTCTGCAAAAACGAATGTAATTATGGGCAATAATACTAAATGCATTTACGGTAATGAATATATTGAGGAAAAAATTCTTGATAAAATATTTTTAATAGGTGCGCAAACGTTCTTTCAGGTTAATCCGAAAAGTGCAGAAAATATTTTCAAATATGTAAAAAATTATATTAATACAAACTTCAAAAAACCTATAGTATTGGATGCTTATGCAGGAATTAGCGCATTCGGAATTTGTGTAAGTGATGTTGCAGGGCAAGTTGTTTCTATTGAAGAAAATTTGAAATCTGTAGAGCTTGCTAAGCAATGTTCGAGTTTAAATCATGTTGATAACATTGAAATTCATGGCGGGGATGCAGGGGAATTTTTTGCAATTGAAAAAAGAAAGTTTGATGTTATAATTCTTGATCCGCCAAGAAAAGGTTGTACTCGGCAATCGTTAGATGAGGCATACAGATTGTGTGTGAATACAATTGTTTATGTATCTTGCAATCCTGCAACACTTGCGCGGGATTTAAAATACTTAAAGCAAAAAGGCTGTAGGATTGAATCTATACAGCCATTTGATATGTTTTGTCATACGTATCATATTGAAAATGTTGCGATTATAAAAATTTAAATTAATTATTTATTGCAACTTTTGCTAACTTATCACACACTTCTTTCATTTGCGCGAGGTGCAAGAAATCCAAAGCTTTTGGTAAAAAATACGGAATAGGGATGTATTCTTGTTTTTTACGGGAGTTGATTTTTCTTGGAGGTAATTTAGCCGCAAAATCGTAAGAGTCGTTGATATAGCGCATATAAAGTTTTTCATTAGGCTTAGACAAAGATTCTATTGCAGGTTTTACTTCTTCTTCAATCAATCTGTATTTTGCCGGAACACCTTTTTTGCATCTGATTTTGTAACATATATCTTCAATTTCCTTTAAATCTTCGACATCTCTGCCCATGATTTGAATTTCAGCATGATAACCGTGTTTGGTTTTTGCTGTTAAATGTATTGCTCTATATCCGGACTTCGTTTCTTCAGTAATGACAGGCAAGTTTGCCTCTTTTGCAATCGCCTTTAAGGCTTTTTCAGTGGCGTAACTTGCTTCAGGTACGGGGTAATGATTTTCAACTTCAACCAGTTTCAAATCACCATTTCTTACGGCAGTAGAAAGCTGTTTAAGGATTTTTTCTACACTGTTCTTTTTTGCATCGCGCAGGATAACTCTGGCGCCTATTATATCTCCAATTAGAACAAGGTCTTTCATTCGGGTTATTCCTCTGGAAGTTGCTTTTTCTCTTATAGATTCAGGCCCTTTGATACGATATTTTAAACCGATTTTCTCAGGGCAAATAGGATTTTCCGGAGTTGTATTTGTGGCAATTAAGGGTTTTAAATATTTTTTTAAAACCCACTTTATGTTGATTAAATCCTCATTAGCATTGTTGTATACTTTTTTAGCCAAATCATAAGTAATTTCGTGTGTTTTTGTTTTGAGAATTTTTTCTCCGCCGGAAAAGGAAACGGTATCTTTTGCCGGTTGATTTAAGTTCTTATAAGATACATTAGGGTTCAAACTATTGTTTGAACCTGTAACAATATTGTTACGAAATTTGTTGTTAAAACTCTGAGGTAAAAATTGTATAATCATTTGCACACCATCCTTTAAATTTTATAAGTTTGCTGATAAATAAAAATTTACTAATTTTAGTCTGAAACATAAATTATCTTAATATAAATTTACATATATATTTTTTTGATAAACTGTCATGTTTGTACTAACATATAGGTAAGTACAGTTATTGGATATTAAGTTATAAATAAGGAGGTTATAATTTATGGCTAAAACTATCACAGTTGATGGTAACTACGCTGCGGCGCATATAGCGTATGCTTTAAGCGAAGTATCAGCAATTTATCCTATCACACCTTCATCTACAATGGGTGAATGGGTTGATGAATGGGCTTCACAACACAAAGAAAACATTTGGGGCAAAGAAGTAAGAGTTGCCGAAATGCAATCAGAAGCAGGTGCAGCAGGTGCCGTTCACGGTTCACTTGCAGCAGGCGCTTTAACTTCTACTTATACAGCGTCTCAAGGTTTGTTATTGATGATTCCTGTTATGCATAAAGTTGCAGGGGAAATGCTTCCTCACGTTATTCACGTTGCAGCTAGAGCTTTAGCAGCGCAGTCGTTAGCAATCTTTGGAGATCATTCAGACGTTATGGCTTGCAGAAATACAGGTTATGCAATGTTAGCTGCAAACTCTGTTCAAGAAGAAATGGATTTGGCTTTAGTTGCTCACTTGTCTACATACAAAGCTAAAGTTCCGTTCTTACAAGTTTTTGACGGGTTCAGAACTTCTCACGAAATTCACAAAATTGAAGAAATTTCTTATGATGATATTCGCTCACTTGTTGAACCTAAATATATTGAAGAATTTCGCGCTCGTGCTTTAAGACCGGAAGCTCCAATTTCTAAAGTAGGTGCGCAAAACGGTGATGTTTACTTTCAAGGTCGTGAAACTTCTAACAAATACTATGATGCCGTTCCTGAAATCGTTCAAGAATATATGGACACAGTTGCAAAAGTAACAGGCAGACAATATCATCCATTTGATTATGTCGGTGCGCCTGATGCAACAGATGTAATCGTAGCTATGGGTTCAGGTTGTGAAACAATTGAAGAGACAATCGAATAT
>CADBQQ010000051.1 GCA_902796825.1 uncultured bacterium | reverse complement strand
TATTCACTTAATCTCAACCACTCAACAACCAAATATTAAGCAGGTTGATTTCTCGGTGTTTAAAAGTTAAAATATTCTCATAAGAGGGAGAACAAATATGGAAAACGAAGCAAAACTGTTAAAGAAAAAATACATCTGGATTACCGTACTTATTTTACTTGGGTTGATTATTACCGTCGATTTGGCATATATATATTATCAAGCAAATTTTAATCAGTATGCACTGCCAAGTTTTTGTGCCGTAAACGATTTTGTCGATTGTGACGGAGTCGCAAGAACAATTGAATCACAATTTTTCGGTGTACCTCTGGCATACTGGGGGCTATTCTTGTATGCGTTTATGTTTGTCATGCTGATAGTTGACAAATTGAAAAAAATTCCATTCTTAAAATTCTTAGAAGTGTTCAAAAACAAATTTCACTATATAGCTTCTCTGGGGTTAATTTCATTTACTATTTCAATGATTTTGCTCTGTGTAAGTTTGTTTGAAATTGAAAAACTCTGTATAATGTGTGTATTTACATATATTATTAATTTTTGTATAGGTCTTATTGCCGCAGAAGGTATTAAAGGGCATTTTCTCGGTGCAATCAAGCAAAGTTGGAATGATTTTGTTGATGCATTAAAACCGCTTCCTTACAGAATAGCTTTTATTGTTGTAATGGTTTGCGCGGGGTCGTTTTTATATTGGACATATACAAGTGCAAAATTCTCTCCGGCATTGAAATTCCAACACAATTACGGTGAATTTGTAAAAGTTAAAACTAATAAATATGCAGTGAAAGGAAACGTTCTCGGGTCTGATGCTGAGGATGCGGTCGTTGTACATATTTATTCCGACTACAATTGCCCGATGTGTTTTACCAGCAACATAATGCTTCACAAATTGGTTACAGAATTCAAAAATGTACGGGTTGAGCATCACAGCATGCCGTTAGATCTTGAGTGCAACAAATACTTAACTCAAGAATTCCATCGCGGTTCATGTATTATGGCGCAGTATGCTGAAGCTGCGCGCGAACAGGGCAAATTCTGGGAAGTACATTCATTGTTATTTGAGAAAAAACCGGCTACAGAGCTTGCTGTTATTGGTGTTTTAGAAAATTCAGGTTTCAATCTTGACATGGACAAACTGAAAAAAGATGCGCACAGTACCCAAATTAAAAAAGAAATAGAAAAAGATATTGATTATGCGTTTTCAAACAAAATGATAGGAACACCGTCTGTCAAAATCGGTGATAAGTTTGAAATGGGTGTTAAGGGTTACCCTGAATTGAAAAAATGGGTAATTGAAAACGGAGGACAACCAAACGGATTATTCAAATAAAAAAATTTTACTGCACGCTTGCTGCGGTATTTGTTCGGGCTATCCCATATCTTTATTGCAGGATATGGGATATTCTGTTGTCGTATATTTTTATAATCCTAATATTTATCCGGAAAGCGAGTATTTGAAACGTCTTAAGGCTGAAAAAACCTTGTGTAATCATTTCGGATGTGAATTAATAATCGGGGATTACGAACAAGATGTTTATTACCGTGCGGTGAAAGGTTTGGAATTAGAGCCGGAAAAAGGGAAACGCTGTGATAAATGTTTTGAACTGCGTCTATCAAAGGCGGCGCAAAAAGCAAATGAGCTTGGCATAAAAGAGTTTACAACTTCAATGGTTATAAGCCCGCACAAAAATTATGAAAAATTAACCGAAATCGGTAAAAAAATTGCACTAGAGCATGGTTTAACATATCTTGCTTTGAATTTTAGAAAGCAAGACGGTTTTTTAAAAACCAATAAAATATCAAAAGAATTGAATTTATACAGGCAAAATTATTGCGGATGTAAATTCGCGAGAATATCCTCCATTTAAAGTATGACGAATAAAAAGTAATATCTTATAATAACCTTGAAGAAGTAATATGATAAATATCATAAGAGGATAATATTATGCAGACAAAAGCAGGTAAAGTTTTAACAGCGATAATGATTCTTGGTGCAGTATCTACCACAGCTTACGGTATTACAAATCCGTTGAAAAGCTACGATTTGTATCAAGATACTCGAAAACAAGATACAGAAAGAGATAATGTAATGAGTGATTATTACAGAAATTCTCTTGCAGGGCAAAGAAATCAAGAACAATCGGACAAGCTTGTTTTACCTGAACTTCCAACAGCAAATTACGGGAGTGCTACCGCAGGAGCTAAAAACGGTGCGCCTGTACGTCGTAACGATTATTTAAGAGAATCTGCAAAAAATGTATACTCAGATTCTTCAACACCTGCTGCTTGGACTGAAAGACATTCGTTCTATGAAAATCCGTCTTTAGAAAGTATTAAAGCAAAATATAAAAAGAGCAACTTTGCAGGATGTATGCAAGAAGCAGAATCTTATGTTAAAAAATATCCTAATGATACATTAGGTTTCTATTATCTTGCAATGTGCTATGCAAAAGTTAACGATAAAGAAAATGCAATCAAAGCTTATGAAAAAGTTATTGCGTTAAATTCTAACCCTATGATTGTTAAATATGCAACAAACGGCAGAAATTGCGTAATGGATAACAAAGATACTTGTTACGAAAACGTTAATGAGCCTGAATTGATTTATCCTTATGCTGATGTTGCAAAAAATCAAAATCTTACTCCTGTTGACCCGAATACTTTAATAATGCGAAATCTTACGAATTTGTATGAAAGCACAAATTCAACGGCAAATTCTTCTTCAGGAAATGGTGACGGAGATAAAGAAAATAAAATCTCACTTCCATTTGGCAATCAGGATGCAGAATTGGATGAATTTATTAATGCACCGTACGGAAACGGCCTTGCTCCTGATTTGAATAACGAATATAAAGGTCAGCAATTAAAGAAAATTCAAGAAACAATTAACGACAGCAAAAATACACTTGATAAGAATATGGAAAATATCAGAAAATTTGATAGAAGCAAATAATTCAAAGATATTTCGTTATGTTTCGGACTTATGAACAAGTAAAAACGGATTTCCTTTCAGGAAAAATTGATGGTTGCGCATCTTTTTTCGAAAAGCATAATTTCAAACTTGAAGCAGGATATTGTTATTTAATTCAGGGCGATTTTATAAAAGCTAAGAAATTATTTGAAGCGATTTCTGACGAAAACTCCCGCGCAAGATGGGCAATAGTTTTATTACAAATGCTTGAGGGAAACGTTATTCAAGACCCGACGTATTTTGATATTCGTAATTTCTTGGAAATAGATTTGAATATTTTCATTAAATATTACAAAGGGGATTACGTGGAGCAAATTATACGTTATTCCGATTATATGCAGTATTTTAACCCTGAGTGCTACAAGTTTATCGGCAGAGTATTCTGGGCAAATAATATGCTCCCTGCGGCGTTGTTCTTTTTGCGGAAGGCAAAAGATAAATTTTATAATGACCCGGAATTACATTATTTAATTGCTTATATAGCTTATGGCGAAGAAAATTTTGCGCAATGCAAAAAAGCTCTGGAGGCTTGTCTTAATATTTTACCGACATATTCACCGGCATTGAAGCTTATGGCAAAGTTGCCGTAAAAACTTTACTAATTTGGCTTTTAATGGTAAAATTCAAGTAGTTATAAGAGAGTGCAAAAGTGAAAAGAAATTTTTTAGAAAAATTTTTGGAAAAAGTTGCGGATTTTCCTGTATGGATAAAAGAAATATTATATTTTAATCTATCAAAAGATGTCGATCCTAATAACAATCTGAGTTATGTTTTTGCGACTTTTAAGCCTGCTTTGACATACAAAGGCAAGTGTGAATTGGATTATAAAAAATCTAATTTTGATTTAAATATTTATAATATTCTTGACTATTGCGATAAAAATGCAAGTATTTCAGAAATTGCACTAAACACGTATTTATCTATGGAAGAAATTGCGGGATATTTTTTATTCTGCGTGGATGAGGGTTATATCCAACTCCCTGATAATTCGCAAATCCTAAACATTGCAGGGCTTCTTGCAGGTAAATTCAGAATGGGTGAATACTTTGTACAAGACGGTTCGATTTCTGTTGAACAGCTTGACAGTGCTGTAGAAAGAAAGACAAAGGAAGATAAAAAATTCGGACAAATACTTGTTGATATGGGATTAATTGCCCAAAGTCATTTGGATAAAATTCTTCAAATTAAAGATGAAGCTAAAAAAAGGTTTATACTAGATCATAATGAAATACCAAAAATTAAAGCAGAGTATGCTCAAAAAACAGATGAATACGAAAAACGTATTGAAGATTTAACAAAAGAAAATGAACAATTGCGTAAACAATTAAGACAGCTTTTATTATTGGTGAAGAAAAATGTTTAAAGATTTATTATTATCTCCGGAAAAATTAGTAGTTTATGTTCGTGATGGTCTTGTGGAGCAAGAACATTTCGGCTATGTCGTAAGAGCAGATAAAAGCAGAGTTTTGGAGCGTTCCGGAGAGGATAAAAATTACCCGTTTTACTTGCGTTCGTGTGCTAAACCGCTCCAGGCTTCTCTTATTATCGATTATGCACTAGATAAAAAATTCGATTTGACAGGTGAAGAAATAGCTGTTTGCTGTGCTTCTCATGCAGGAGAAAAGGTTCATGTCGATATTGTCAAAAATTTGCTCAAAAAATTCGGACTTACTGAAGAAAAATTAAAATGCGGCAATCACGACCCTATTTCTAAAACAGCGCAAAAAGAACTGATTAGAAATGGAATTGATGCAGGAGCTATTTATAACAACTGTTCGGGCAAACACGCTATGATGCTGGGTTTGTGTGTGCTTAACGGTTGGGATATTGAAAATTATGATGATATAAATCATCCGTTGCAAATTGCAATAAAAAATAAAATATATGAATTATGTGAAATAAATCATCATGATTACCCTATAACAAAAGACGGGTGCGGAGTTCCGATTTTTTCAATGCCTCTTGCAAATATCGTAAAAGGGTATTTGAATTTGTTTTGTGATAAAAAATATGAAAAAATAAAAAATGCATTCATAAATTACCCTTATATTATTGGCGGAGAGGACAGAACTGACACAAAAATAATGTCCAATGATAATTCTTCCAAATTAATTGCAAAAGTTGGTGCCGGCGGACTCTGTGTTGTTGTTAATACAGAACTTGAAGAAGGATTTGTTGTAAAAATTTGTGACTCAAATATGGATGCAAGAGAAATTTTAACGGCAGATTTAATAAATAATCTTCACTGGGGTAACATTGAGATTTCTCATGATATAAAAACTTTACACAATGATATAGTTGGTCATGTGAAAACTTTGATATAATTTTTTATGTGTTAAATATCCTGTCTCCGGCATCGCCCATTCCCGGAACGATATAGCCCTTTTCGTTCAAATGGTCGTCCACTGCGGCAGTTATTATCTCAATTTCAGGGTAATGTTTTTGAACGTTTTCTATGCCTTGTGGTGCTGCAATTATACAAATACATTTGATATGGCTGATAGGAATGTTTTTGTTTGCATATAACTCAATTGCGGCAAGCAAAGAATTCCCTGTTGCAAGCATCGGATCGGTTATATAAACATAAAAGTTTTCCGGATTAGGTGCTTCCATAGGAACTTTATTATAATACCAGACAGGCTTTAAAGTCTTTTCATCTCTATACATGCCAAGATGTCTGATTGTCGCTTGAGGCAGAATATCGATTGCTTCATCTGTGAAAATAAGTCCGGCACGCAAAATTGGAGATATTATCAATTCAATATCAGGATCAATGGTTTTTGTTGTAAATGTTGTCAAAGGGGTTGTTATTTCAACATCTTTGAGCGGCAAACTTTTTGCGGCTTCATAAAGCAAACACCTTGTTATTTTTCTGGCTGCAATCCGTACACCTTGACTATCGGTATTTTTATCACGCATTGCACACAAATTTAATGCCGCAACGGGATTATTGATTATCCTCACTTTGTCCAAGTTCATTTTTGCCCCCTTTTTTATCAAGATTGAATTTTTGCTTTAAAGTTTTTTCTGAATCAATCATCGTATCCAAATTTTTATTTATTGTTGCAAAACCCGTATTATTATCATCAGGAATTACAATGTTTTGCGGAATATATTTTTCTGCCTCCAGTTTATCAGAAGCGTAAGTGAAAGATGAAATGATTTCATCTAAGTCTTTGAAAATATCATTAAATAAACTCATAACTTTCCCCAAGCGTGTCGGCTCTTTGACATTAACTATGCGTTCAGTTTTCATATTTTTATCAGGAGGATAAATTTCTAAAGCCTTAGAACCGCCAAGTCCTGAACCTTCAATAGTCGCAATTGCACCCACAGGGAGTGTTAAATCTTTTTGTGTGATTATGAATTTTACATAAACGTTTGAAGAAATTATTTGTAATTTTGTTACATGTCCGATTTGAATACCTAAAAATTTTACAGGCGAACCGACAATCAGTCCATCCACATCAGACATAAATATTTGATAACTTTTAAATTGCTTTTGTTGTTTATAATTGTGATATCTTATTCCGAAAATAGTAATAGAAATAATGAGAAGCCATACAGCTAATTCTGCCCATGAATATAATCTCATTTTTTCGGATATCTTCATAGTAAACATTATACACAAAACAGATATTTTAATGTAACATGTTAATAAAAGTATGTTCGACTTAATAAAATCAATATATTACGAATTCCTTTCAAATTTCGTGCCGGAAAAACTATCTTACGAAATCACCGGAGAATGCAAAAAATGCGGCAAATGCTGTAATTACATGTACAGCAAAGACACCTATACCGAAAAAGAATTCAAAATTATGCAGATGATTTTTCCGAAATACAAAAGATTTTATATAAAAGATAAAGACGAATTCGGGAACCTTATTTTCGCTTGCAAATTAGTAACTCCCGAAGGTTTGTGTTCAGATTACAAACACAGATTGAGAATGTGTAAAAATTATCCTGCAAAGCGTATTTCTTATGCCGGAAAGCTTCATGACGGGTGCGGGTATAAAGTTGAAGTCAAAAAATTCGAAGATTATATGAAATAATTTTTTCATGTTATTATTAATCTATGAACAGAAAACCTGTAGTTGCTATAGTTGGAAGACCGAATGTCGGGAAATCTACATTTGTTAATCGTCTTGTGGGTGCAAGACATTCGATAGTTGATGATTTGCCGGGTGTTACAAGAGACAGAATTTATTTTGATGTTGAATGGCAAAACAAGGTTTTCACCGTAATTGATACGGGCGGCATCATTCCTGATAATGATGATGATATTATGGTATCAATATTTTCACAGGCGCAATTGGCTTGCGAAGAAGCTGACAAAATTATCTTTATCGTTGATGGAAAAGAGGGTATTAATCCTGTAGATTACGACATTGCAAATATTTTACGCAAATCCGGCAAAACTATTTATCTGGTAGTTAATAAATGCGATAATCCGGAGTCACTTTTAATGACAAGTGATTTTTACTCGCTTTCTCTGGGAGAGCCGATAGGAATTTCTGCATTGCACGGTTCAGGAGGGGTAGGAGATTTACTCGAAATTCTGACGGAAGATTTTGAAATCAATGATGAAACAGAACAAGACAATCGTATAAAAATCGCTATTGTCGGACGCCCTAATGCGGGAAAATCTTCTATAGTCAATGCTCTTTTAAATACTCACAGGGTTATTGTTTCAGATGTTTCAGGAACTACAAGAGACAGTATTGACAGTTTTGTTGATTATAACGGGCATGAATTCACTATAGTTGATACAGCCGGTATTAGAAAAAAATCCAAAGTCGACTATGGTGTAGAAAAATTCGCAGTAGATAGAGCTATACGTTCAATAAGAGACTGTGATGTTGCGCTTCTGGTGATTGATGCAACTTTGGGAATTTCCGACCAAGATAAGAAAATTTCATCTATAATAACCGAAGCCGGAAAAGGGATTATTGTTGCCATTAACAAATGGGATTTGATTGAGGATAAACAGTCTAATACTATTAACAAGTTTGATAAAAAATTGTCTGCTGATATTCCGTTTTTAAGTTATGCATCAAAAATTTATATCAGTGCTGTTACAAAACAAAGATTAACTCAAATTTTTGAAGAAAGTTTAAAAGCTTATGAACAGGCAACAAAGCGTGTTTCTACAGGTCTTTTAAATAAAGTTGTAAATGAGGCTTACGCGCTAAATCCTCCTACGAGTATAAAAGGTAAGCGATTAAAGATTTTTTATGCAACTCAAGCAAAAACGCAGCCCCCGACTTTTATATTCTTTGTAAACAGTGAAGAACTTGTTAAAGAATCTTATAAAAAATATCTGGAAAACAAATTGCGTGAAGCTTTTGGCTTTTTCGGCACCCCTATAAGAATTTCTTTTAGAGAACGCAAAGAGAAAAAGTAATTATTCATATTGTTTTAAAATATCATTAATTAAAGCTTTCATTCGATTTCTTAATGTCACGGGTGTTATAATTTCGCAATTATATGAATAACGCATAAGCCTGCTTAACAGTTTTTCAAACGGTTCGTCTTTGTTAACTACTATAAGATTTCCTTCTTCATCATAACCTTTTGCGTATTCATTTTCTTTTATTTTATATGTTTTTGCCAGCCTGTTTTTGAGTTTAAACACTACAGTGGTTGTTAATTCTGTTTGGTATACTTTTTGAGGAGTTTCCTCTAATGATAATATATTAGGTAAAGGTATATCAATTTTCTCATTTTGAGAGGTATCGTAAATTTGTAAATATGCCGTTTTTGAGTCATATATTACTTCTTTTGCGATACATCTTGATTTTTCAATCTCCTTTTTATTTTTTAGGTATTTTATGCTAACCATGTGATTTTCTTTACAGATTTGTGTGCATTTGCCTATCTGATTACGTAAATCAGAATAATAGAAAGAAAAATCCTGATTATTCGCCAGATTTTCCAGAGTGGTTCTATCCTGGCTATTCATTCTCATAGTCAAGTTATGCACAAATTCGTTGATATTTTTGCTTATATCTTTGTCGGGGAAATCTTTAGAGGTATTTATCAAAATGCTTATTGATTTTAAATCATCAACGGTATATCCGATTGAGCATAAACTGTTTTCAAGTTTAAATTTATGACCTTCTTTTTTAATTTTAACTCCGAAAACTTTTAAAGTATTTGTATATTTGTTCAAGATAACTTGAAGATTGTTTGTAGATTGTTCATTTAATTCATCTTTGAATATATTTACAACATCTTTGTAATATGCTTTGTCTTCATACAAAAGATTAAGCATTTTGAAAATTTTCATACATCCGTCATTCAATTTTATATTATTTTTCTTCAAGATATCCCTCTTTCATTTGTTTTAATGCAGAAATTATTTCAGCTTTAAAGTCATCCGGTGATATTACCTTACATTTGTTTGTATGGGACATAATCCGTTGTATAATATCAAATTTATTTTTGGATTGTATTTCAATAATATATTTATCCTTTTTTGTTTCAATGATTTTTTCACAGCTTAAAAGTTCAGGTGTACAATTATCTTTTTCAAGTTCATATTGCACGGTAAAAGTTGGAACTTCTAACGTAGATTCGTTTAAATTTACACTTACAATTTTTATGATTTTTGATATAAGAAAGCTTCCGTAGTTATTGTGTTCCGAATTTATTCCGTATATATAAAGCTTGCCGTTATTGATGCCTATTTTGTCCGGCAATATCGTAATATTTTTTCTGCCGGAATTCGGAGAGTTGTAATATATTGTTATTTCCGTTTGATTTTGTACATATTTTTGCAAATCATTCAACAAACTGTTTTTGATACTTTTCAGCGGGGAAATATTTTGAAATTTAGTTTTTAATTCTTCATTTGTTATATACTGTGAGAATTTTTCAAAGAATTTTTGCAAAGACATAAAATCTGAAATAGAAATTGATTTTGAAATAGCTTTATAAATTTTCAAAACACTTTCAGCCTGCTCATCTGTAATTTTCAATTCAAACGGCTGTTTGCTTATAGAGTAATATGTAACGTGGTTTTTAGTTGTTCTTTCAATATTACATCCCATTTCTTTAAGAGAATTTATATATATTCTCAAAGTATCAATGGAAATAGTTTCATGCTGTAAATACGGATGATTTTGTATTACCGTGCGCAGTTGATTATAATTCTTAGGACCGTCAAGCAGGAGAGAAAATATAAGCAATGACTTAAAACCCGTAAATGACATAAGGTTGTAGGTCACGGTATTAGTTTTCATAAATTCTTTCATAATTACCCCTCAAACACACTCTATCATAAATCTTTCGCAATGCATAATAATTTACAAAACCATGCTTAAAAATTTTTACGTAATTTTTTAATGTCAAACAAAAAATAATAAAATTTTTACAAGATTTCATTAAATTTTCTTCATTAAGATTTACTAACACGAATTTTTTCTTACGGAATGTAGGGGCATGGTCAAATGTAAAAAAATAATAATTTTTTTTTACTTGTGTTTGTCAAAATTTAATTTTACATTAGATACATAAGGAAAGCCGAATTTTAAAAATAAAGGCTGCCGGACAAAAGGATGGATGGGCGCAAGCTCAGGTTAGTCAGATAGTTAAGAATAACGGACAGTATGAAATAGAGGTGATGGCATTTAAAGTCCGAAAGGGAAAAAGAGATTAAGGTTCAGTCAGGTTACTGAGATTAGGGATATATGTTAATATTTTACATCTTATAGTTAATATATGTTATTTAGGGAGTTTAAAGAGAATAATCTTTAAGAAGAGAGTATATAGGATAGTTGTAAACTTATAGTCTGTACTTGCAAGAGTGCAGGCTTTTTTATATAATTAAGTGAGTGAAGTGAGTATAATTTTTTGAGTGAATAAGTGACAAAGTGAATAGGTGATTAAGTTCGTTACAGAGTATTTATTAATGTCCTTTTAGAACTCTGCTGACTTCAAACAAAAACCTGAAATGAACTTATTCACTTATTGCCTTATTCACTTCACTCACCGAGCGTTAGCGAACTCACTCTACTAACTTCACTCAATTATCATGTCCACTCTTGAACCAAAACGCGTAATAGCTTTGATGTCCGGTACTTCGTGCGATAGTATCGATGCTGGTCTGTGCGAAGTTTTCCCTGATATGAGTGTTAAACTTATTAAAGGCATAAACTACAAATACCCTGAGCATATTAGAGCAAAAATCTTTCAATTGTTTCGTCAAGAATCAAATATCAAAGATGTTTGTATGATGAATTTTGCAATTGGTGAATGTTTTGCGAATGCTGCAAATGTTTTGATTGAAGAATTTGGCAGGCCTGACTTTATATCAAGTCATGGGCAGACAATTTATCATTATCCTTTTGATGAAAAACTTGACGGGATAAGTTTAAAAAGTACTTTACAAATCGGTGAAAGTTCTGTAATTGCCCAAAAAACAGGATGCATGACTATATCAAATTTTCGTGAAGCCGATATTGCTCAAGGCGGTCAAGGTGCGCCTTTGGTATGTTTTGCTGACGAAAAATGGTGGAGAGGTAAAGGAAAAAATTTCGCAATTCAAAATATCGGCGGGATATCTAATGTTACAGTAGTTTCACGTGACTTTGACACTTTCGGATTTGATACCGGATTAGGCAATATTATAATTGATTATTGTACTCGCAAGTTTTTTGGTCTGGATTATGACAAAGACGGGGATATTGCGCGCAGCGGAATTGTTGCGGAAACTTGGTTAGAGTGCCTTTTACAGGATGAATATTATTTTCTTGAACCGCCTAAATCTACAGGCAGAGAATATTTTTCTCCGCAATATATAGAAAACGCTCTTAAATATGCGCCGTCTGAGCCAAAAGATATTATTGCAACGGTTACAGCTCTGACTGCAAAAACTATCGCGCAAGCTTATGAAAGATTTATTTATCCTCAAGTAGGGATACACGAAGCTGTTATTTGCGGCGGCGGTGCGTTTAATAAAACATTAATGTCAATGTTAAGAACTTATTTGCCTGATTATATTGATTTGACTACTTGCGAAGATTACGGGATTTCTATTAATTTTAAAGAAGTTATGGCATTTGCTCTTTTGGGTTATTGCACTTATTACGGCATTCCAAACAATTTGCCTTGCTGTACGGGAGCGAAGAAACGGGTAGTTATGGGGAAAATTTCTTATTAAGTGAGTGAAGTGAGTATAATTTTTTGAGTGAATAAGTGACAAAGTGAATAGGTGAATAAGTTCGTTACAGAGTATTTATTAATGTCCTTTGAAAACTCTGTTGACTTAAAACAAAAACCTGAAATGAACTTATTCACTTAATAACTTCTTACCTTATTCCCTCCCATGTAAACTTTTGTAACAAATCCTAAATCATGTGAAATTCCGCGCTATGCCATGTTTTTACATGTGTAAGAGAAGTAAAAATGAGAGAGCAAAGTTATGGGCTACGCGGATATTAAAAAACTGAATTTCGCACAGTCCGCTCAACAGGCAGGCAAAAGCCAGCAGGCGAGCGGGACAAAAGCTTCTGTTGCCAAAAATCTTCAAACGAGATCGACGGTAAACAAGAATCTTAATTTGTCCATGACGCCGAATGTTGCTGCAAGACGTAACGGGCTTTCTAATGCAAACTTTAATACTATAAATTATGGTCAGCACAGATATGCTGCAAATTCCGGCTTGTTTAATTACAGACCGCAGTATTATATGCCTATGCAGCCTCAGCAGCAGGAAGTAAAAGTTGAAAATAAAACATCGTTCTGGGAAGAACTGATTCAAGTTGGCGGAGCTGTTGCCGGCGCATTATTATCTGGAAGTGCGAAAACGTCATCTGCCGGCTCAAGTTCAGGCTCGGGAGGCAGTAAAAGTGCATCATCTTCTATATCTTCATCTGAAGCAAAATCTGCAATTCAAGGTATGGAAGATGCAGATAACAGTGCAAAGGCAGATGCTGCTATTCGAACTGCAAATGAGAAAAAGGATGCTCTTGCGAAAAACCTTGAAGGTACAACTGAAAAAGAGCTTCAAAGTAAAGTTGACGATAAAAAGAAAGAGGTTTCAGAGAAAGAAGCTAATTTAAATAAAACAAAGGAAAAACAAAAAGCTAAACAAAAAGAAGCGGAATCTTTTGAAACCAAAGCTAAAAATGCTCGTAATCAGGCAGATAAGCTTGGAAAAGAATTGGATACAATTGATGAACAGATAGGTTCAATTGATGATCAGATTTCATCATTGAAATCGTCAAATGAGAACGGTGCAAACGATGCTACAATTGCGAAATTGGAATCTCAAAAAGCTAAATTAGAGGCTTCTAAACAAGAAAAAACAAAACAAAAAGAAAAGTTAGAAAAAGATGCAGAAGATTTCGATAAAAAATCAGAAGAAGCTCAAAGAGAAGCAGATGCATTTGATGAAGAAATAGATAAAACCGAAGGTGAAATTAAGGATTTAGAAACAGAACAAAAAGATGCAGAAAAAGAATTCGAAGAATATAAGAAAAATGAGGCAGATTTTAAAGTTTTGGAATCTTCAATAAAAACAGGAGAGAAAAAACGTGACAGTTTGCGCAAATCTGAGCAAAAAGAGCTTGATAGTGTTAATGAAGAAATAGACAAACTTGATAAAAAAATGGACAAAGCTGCAGATAAAGGAAAAACTGACAAATATGCCGAATATGAAAAAGAACGAGCAGAAAAAGTTAAACGTAAAGAAGAACTGGAAACCATTTTAAACGGTACTTCGTAAAAATTAATATATATTAACCAACACTTTACATTTTGGATATTATATAATAATATAAACATACAGGCAGTATTGCTTAACTTGAAAAAAGAACGGGTTTCCCGTTCTTTTTTCTGTTAGGTCAATAAAGCGAGTAAAGTGAATAGGTGAATTAAGTGAATAAGTTCATTTCAGATTTTTGTTTTGAGTCAGCAGAGTTCTCAAAAGACATTAATAAATACTCTGTAACGAACTTAATCACCTATTCACTTAATCACTTATTCACTCAAAAGAAAGGTACACCCAAATGAAACCCGAAATCAACAGACCGGAAATATTGGAACAAATTACACCATTGATTGAAAACACTGCAATGCGTTTTAATCTTATTCCTATTGAAATAGATTTTTCAAAAGAAAATCATCGTTGGTTTTTGCGAATTTTTTTATATTCCAAAGAACGAGACATTACGCTTGATGATTGTGAAAACGTAACACGCAGTCTTGAGGGGTTTTTAGACGAATTAATTCCTGTAAAATATTACCTTGAAGTTTCTTCTCCGGGGTTAGAGCGCAAATTCAAATCAGAAAAAGAATTCATTATTTTCAAAGGACGCAGAATTAGTTTGAAGCTTCGCGAGCCTTTAGAAGGGGAAACGGAAAAAATATTTAAAGGAGAAATCTTAGATTATGATTTGAATGAAGGATTAACGTTCTTCCGTTTTGAAGACGGCTCTGAACTTCAGATCCCGCGCGAAAACATTCAATCAGCAAAGTTGTATATTGATTAAAGTGACTAGGTGAATGATAATAATAAAACAAAAAGGAGAATAAACACAATGATCAAAATCGGAGCAGGAAACTTAAACGAAGTTTTCGAAGAATTGGAAAAAGAAAAAGGTATTACTAGAGAAGTAATTATTTCATCGCTTTGTGACGCTATGGTCGCAGCTTACAAAAAACACCTTAAAGTAAAAGAATTAGCAAACGTTGAAGCAATTCTTGATGAACAGTCAGGCGAAATCGGAATTTTCAAAGGCAAAGTTGTTGTAGACTCTGTTGAGGATGAAGAAAACGAAATCTCACTTGCAGAAGCAAAAGAAATTGATGAAGATGTAGAAGTTGGTGACGAAGTAAGATTAGAAGTTACTCCGGATCAATTCGGAAGAATAGCTGCTCAGGCGGCAAATCAGGTGCTTACTCAAAGAATTCGCGAAGCTGAAAGAAATCTGGTATTGAATGAATTTCTTGACAAAAAAGGTACATTGATTACAGGTATTATTCAAAAAGTTGACGATAGAAGAAATGTTATTGTTAATATCGGCAAAATTGATGCAATTATGCCAAAACGTGAACAAATTCCGGGAGAATATTACAAACCGGGTAACAGAATTCGTGTATTTGTTTTAAACGTAAAAGAAACAACAAGATTACCGCAAGTTATTGTTTCTCATGCGCATGCTGAAATCGTTAGAGAATTATTTGAACTTGAGGTTCCTGAAATTGAGGACGGAATTGTTGAAATCAAGTCAATTTCACGTGAAGCAGGCTACAGAACAAAGATTGCTGTATGGTCAAATGATCCTGAAGTGGATTCTGTAGGGGCTTGTATCGGACCTAGAGGAAGCCGTATTCAGACAATTGTTGGCGAATTGAGAAACGAAAAAATTGATATCGTAAGATATTCACAAGATCCGGTTGAATATATCGTAAATGCATTGTCTCCTGCAAGAGTCGTATCAGTTGACATTATGGCAGATGATGAATTCGCTCACGAAGCACTCGTTGTTGTTCCGGATGATCAATTGTCGCTTGCTATCGGTCGTGAAGGACAGAATGTAAGACTTGCTCATAAGCTTACAAACTGGAAAATTGACATTAAATCAGCTTCTCAAATGGAACAAGCAGAAAGTCAAGCATTTGAAAATGCTCCTCAATATGAAGAAGAAGATGTTCAAGACTACGATGATGAAGTTGAAACAGATGAACTTCAAGAAGAAATTGAGGAAGAAATGAACCAACAAGCTCTTGATGAAGAAGATATTCAGGAAGAAGCTGTTGCTGATGATGGAGAAGAATAACGTGACTTCGCTAACGCTCGTGAGTAAAGGAAATAGGTGAATAGGTGATTAAGTGAATAAGTTCATTTCAGTTTTTTGTTTTAAGTCAACAGTGTACAACAATGGCATTAATAAATGCTTTGTAACGAACTTAATCACTTAGTCACTTATTTACTAAAAACATAGACTCACCTTACTCACTTAAATTACTACACCAACCCTTCTCTAAGCGCTTTAACAGCGGCTTGGGTTCGGTCATCAACTAATAATTTTTGAATAATATTACAAACGTGGGCTTTAGCCGTATGCGACGAGATAGTCAGTTCTTCTGCTATCTCGTTGTTTGATTTTCCCTCAACAACCAGTTTTAAAACCTCATATTCACGTTGTGTAAGGTCTGCGTGCTGCTGGCGGAATGCGGCACGTGACATTTGACGGGCGGGAACAATCCCTTTATTTTTCTCTCGTAGTATTGGGACGGCAAGAGGGTCTATCCACATTGCACCATCTTTTATTGTTTTTATTATCATTTTTAGAATATCTGTGTTTATGTCTTTCATAACGTAAGCACAGGCTCCTGTTTGCAAAGAATTTAATACTTCTTGTTCACTCAGGTGTGAGGTTAGCATTATGACTTTGGCATTGGGATTTAGTTCAAGTATTTGTTTGGCTGCTTCAATACCGTTTATGTCAGGAAGTCCTATATCCATAAGAATAACATCAGGGTGGGTTGTTTTGTATTTTTCGACGGCATCTTTACCGGTTTGAGCTTCTGAGGTTACTTCAAGCCCGTCTTGTTCTTCAAAAAGTGATTTCAACCCGACGCGCATTAGTTTGTGGTCTTCTACCAGAAGTAGTTTTATTGCAGAATTTATCATATTTCGCTCCTTTGGTATGTATATTATAGAAATTTTTGTGTGGTTAAATAAATCAAGCTTTGTTTATTTATGCGGATAATTATTTATGACTTTAAAATTTAAATTGTTTGTTATATGCTTGCAATAAGTAGAGGATATCATTTATGAAAAGTTCTACATATCCGGTAGTTATAATAGGGAGCGGGATTTCGGGTTTGTATACGGCATTAAAGCTTGCACAAACAAAATCTGAAATATTGCTTGTTACAAAATCAAATCTTGAACAGAGTAATTCTTTCTATGCTCAGGGCGGTATGGTCGCTGTTTTGGATGATAATAAGGATGATAGTGTAGATTTGCATGTGTCTGACACTTTGATAGCCGGAGCAGGTTTGAGTGAAGAAGAAACCGTAAAATTTATTAGCGAAAATTCTGATGCGGTTGTGAAAGATTTGTTGTCATTCGGAGTTGAGTTTGATAAGGATGAAAAGGGGAATTTTACACTTACAAAAGAAGCTGCGCACAGTGTCAGAAGAATTTTGCACTCGGGCGGAGATGCTACAGGGCGCGAAATGGAAATCGCGCTTTGCAAAGCTGTAAAGGATAACAATTATATCAAAATTCTTGAAAATACAATGGCTGTTGATTTGATTGTTAAAGATAACAAATGCGAAGGTGTTGTTGTATACAATTCAGATGGATATGAAGCTGTTTATAGCAATGCCGTAATTCTTGCTACAGGCGCAATAGGGCAGCTTTATAAATATACAACCAATCCGATAGGCGCAACAGGAGACGGAATTGCTCTTGCTTATCGTGCGGGAGCGGTTTTGCAGGATATGGAGTTTGTTCAGTTTCACCCTACGGCACTTGCTTTTGACGATTGTGAAAACCATAACAGGTTTTTGATAAGTGAAGCAGTACGGGGTGAGGGCGCAAAACTTTGTGATAAGAACGGTGTTGAATTTATGTCAAAATACGACACTCGCAAAGAACTTGCACCGCGTGATATAGTTGCACGCTCAATTTTTAAACAGATGCAAGAGACAAATGAACCGAATGTTTATTTAAATGCTTCTATTATTGGAAAAGAAAAACTTTTGGAGAGATTTCCGACTATTGCCAAAAAATGCACTCAATATGGAATTGATATTACTAAAGATTTAATTCCTGTTGCGCCTGTTGCACACTATTTTATGGGCGGTATAAAAACAAATTTAAAAAGCGAAACATCTGTAAAGAATTTGTACGCTGTAGGTGAAACTGCTTCAACGGGGTTGCATGGCGCAAACAGACTTGCAAGTAATTCTTTGTTGGAATGCGTGGTATGTGCTTATGAGTGCGCAAAATTCTTAAAGAAAAATATACAGCAAACTTCTTCTTGCAGAAGTGTAGAATTCCAATTTGAACAAGAAGCGGAAGTTGGAAATTCTGACGTGGGTTTGTTAAAGCAAAGACTTCAAAATACAATGTGGGAGAACGTTGGGATTTTCAGAACAAAAGAAACTCTTGAAAGAGCTTTAAAGGATATTGAAGAAATTCAGAACGAATTCGGTAGGATTGACATTTGCGCATTTAAAGAGGAATATGAATTACGTAATATGCTGACAGTTGCACCTTTGATTACAGTAAGCGCGTTAGAAAGAAAAGAGTCTCGCGGCGCTCATTATAGACTGGATTATACGGGAACGAATGAAACCGCACAGCACAGCTTGATAAAGAATATGTAGGTTTGGCTTTTAGCCAAATTTGTAAACAGGGCTTTCAGCCCCCAACGTTTATTTGTAAGTTGGGCTTTTAGCCCAACCTAAAAGGAGAAATTTTATGCTAAGTAATTTTTATGTAGAAGATCATGTTAAACAGGCACTTCAAGAGGATATAGGGTTTGGTGATGTTACAACAGAAAGTATTATGGGCAATGATTTGATTTTTTATGCGAGGTTGACTTCGCGCGCGGAGGGAATTGTATGCGGGTTAGAAGTTTTTAAAACTGTTTTCAAAATTTTATCTGATAAAGTTGAAGTAAAACTTATATTTAACGATGGAGATGAAATCCATAAAGGTGATGTGCTTGCGGAGATTAAGGGTCCTGCAAAATATATTCTTTTAGGAGAGAGAGTTTCATTAAATTATATTCAGCGAATGAGCGGGATTGCGACCGAAACAAATCGGTATCAAAAAGAAATCGGAGATTTACCGTGTAAAATCGTTGATACACGTAAGACTACGCCTAATTTTAGAGCGTTTGAAAAATATGCCGTAAAATGTGGTGGTGGAGCACTTCACAGGTTTAATTTATCGGATTGTGCAATGATTAAAGACAATCATATTCAGGTTGCGGGCGGGGTTACGAATGCTGTTAAGATGGTTAAGGCAAATTTATCGCATGCGCACAAGATTGAACTTGAATGTGATACGATTGAGCAGATAAAAGAGGCATTGCCGTTGGGAGTTGATATTATAATGCTTGACAATATGAGTTTAGAGCAGATGAAAGAGGCTGTTGAGCTTATTAATCATCGTGCGATTGTTGAAGCAAGCGGTAATGTTACACTCAAGACGGTGCGAAAAATAGCAGAGTGCGGGGTTGACATAATTTCGTCGAGCGCGATTGTTGCAAAAGCGCCGACTTTGGACTTAGGACTTGATATGTGATTGCTAAGACGTTAGGTCTATTTCAATACCAGTGCCGGACGGGTTACAGATAGAACTGTCTCATTCGGGATATAAAAATCTGTCATTCCGAAATTTGCGTTGATGAATAAAAATTCCAGTGTTTCACCCTGTTCGATTTCAAGAATTTCAAACGGGATTTTGACATCTAAAACTTCGTTATATGCTGTTTGTATTTGTTTTGGACTGTCAAGAACCCACATATCTCCTGAGATAGCTTTAACAATTCGCATAAATCTCAGTTCATCATTTCTTATGGAAATCTGGATTTCGTTGTGAAATTTTTCCATTGCAATAGGCGAAATGTTTTGAGTTTTGTTTATCAGACGAACAGGGGAAAGGGTTTGTTGCCGTCCTGATTTTCTCAAATATATGTACATTTGGTAGGTGCGTTGCTTGAGGATTTCATCACTTTTTATGTATTTGTTCAGGTGAAATTTTAAGTATAAATTTTCATTGTCGAAGCCAAAGCGAATTTTTTCGAACAATTTTGAGTCACGCAGAACAGGACCGTCAGGGATTTCTATACATCCGGCATTGTTCCAGGTATCATTTTCGTTTACGACTTCTTTGCCGTTAATTTCCGGAGTGATTAGGTTTGTCGGGTAATTTGACGGCTGATAAGGTGAAATATTCGCAAGTGAATCATCAAGATAGCTTGGGACATCTAAGTTTAAGTATTTGTACACATTTTTCAAATGAGTTCTAAAGATGAAGTCAAATATATTATCTCTGCCGGAGTAATTCGGTTCTCCGTACCACCAGAACCAGTCGCTGCCTTCGCATACGAATAGTTCTTTGCGTGCAAGTTCAATATTCGGATGGTTTGGCTCACGCTTTATAAAGTTTGTAAAATCTTCGCGTACGCGTTTTAGATACGTCCAGGCTAAGTCTTTTACTGGTTCGTTTATCCAGAGCTTGAAGTTGCGGTTAAAACTTGATGCTGATACGATTTTGTTTAGAGGTTTGTGTTCTTTTGTTTTGTCAAGATAATCGCTTATTAATACTGTTTCGAGGGTTTTGTCATCTGTTATTAGTTTGTATAATGTTTCAAAGAAAGGATTTCCGTCTTCAAGGTAATTTTCCCAACAATTTTCGCCGTCCATTGCGATTGTCAACAGGTGGTCTTGATCTGGAGAAGACAGGATTTTACTTTGTATAACTTTTATTCTGTCATAGAGGTCGTTTGCTGTTGCTATAGGGTCGTGATGGGAATATTCAAAACTTATCAGGTTATGAATAGCAGAATCGCGAAATATCATTTTTACATCTGCGTTTTTATTTTTGAATTCATAGGATTTTAAAAGGTGGTACGGGTCCTCCAGATAGCCTTTGAAATCGTGGATAAATTCAAAATTTATTGATTTTGAGAGTACTCCTTCATCGGAAATAGACCATTCTACACCTAAATTTCCGAGCATTTCGAGAGTTTTTTCGCTAATGCATTGTTCTGATGGCCAAATTCCGCGCGGTCGCTTGCCAAAGAGTTCTTCTATTCTGTCTAAGGCTTCTTTTGTTTGGATTTGCGCATCAGTTTCAGTTTTTAGGTTTAATAATTCGTCGTCAGCAGAAGTTCCTTTACGAATGGACTTGTAGTCCAATAAGATTGGTAAAATCGGATGATAGTAAGGACTTGTGGTTACTTCTATTTTATTATCTTTAACGAATTTTTTTATAGTTGGAATTATTTTTTTTATGATATTTCTTTGGATTTCAATGATTTTTAATCTGTCTTGTAGAGAGTAGTTGTGTCCTTTTTTTACAAGGTTTTTGAGTTCTCTGTTGCTTGTTTTGAAAGACGGGTCAATCCATGCGAGGTTAAAAAGCGCCATAATGTCAGAGTATTCTTGATTAGAGAATATATCGGTATTTTCGGTACCTTCTTCCTGTACAATTCGATAGAGCCTGTGGTATTCAGGGTTTGGCAAAATCATTGTTTGATAATTTGCATCAAAGAAGTTATTCAGGATAAAGATTTTATCTTCGTTTGTCAATTCATTTTCGGGTTTTGTTGTTAGGCGGGAATGGATGTCGTGGGCATTATTTTCCCCATAATTTATGATTGCATCCAGTAATACCGGCACGAAGTTAAAGTTTAACTTCAGGTTTTTAAATTTTTTCACCCAGAGCGCCATGTCGAGGTAGTCTTTGACTGCGTGCAGTCTAACCCATGGCATCAGGTAGTCACCGGTTGGTGTAAGCTTGTATACCGGTTGGTGCATGTGCCAGTAAAATGCTATAGAGAGCTTTTTAGTTTGACTCATCATAACGACTTAATTCCTTTTATGACTATATTATATCACAAAAGAAATGACAATGCATGCATGAGTGAAGTGAGTGAAGTGAGGTGCTTCGCTGGTGAGTGAGGTGAGTGGAGTTGTTACGGGGTATTTATTAATGTCATTGTTGTATACTATGGACCATAAAACAAACACTTGACAAATTCAAAAAAACTTGTAAGTTGGGCTTTCAGCCCAACAAAATGTTGACCTCCACTC
>CADBQQ010000050.1 GCA_902796825.1 uncultured bacterium | reverse complement strand
TCCGGTGAAGAATTTGCAAAAAACGAAGCAGAAATCTTCCGTCAAGCAAAACAAGGAATGATTAAACCTCAAAATCCATCTTCAAAAATAAATTTAGTGGATATTATCTATATTTTTTTTATTGTTTCATCTATATCACAATCAAACTGTGATGAATAGATTATCCATGGTAATGACATTATTATTTTTACCAATTTCAGTATTGCTTTTATAATTTTTGTAATCATATATTTATTCCATAATCGTGCTATTTGCCTGTTAATTTATAACAATTATAACAATAAAATATTTTCATGGCAAATAGCACGAAAGATATATTTAGAAATAATCTGAAATATTATCGCAATCTTAAAGGATATACGCAGGAAAAATTAAGTGAGATTTCAGGTATTAGCAGTGACTATTTGTCAGAGATTGAACGTGGCAAACGTACCCCGAGTTTTAAAAGGATTGAATTGATTGCAAATGCTTTAGAAATTGAGGCTTATAAATTATTTAAGCAATCAGATTAATTTTGTGGTATATTTTTCTTGTGGATAAATAAAATTACGAGGAAAATATGAAACAAAGTTATTACCCGCAAGAGATTGAAAAAAAATGGATGAAAATCTGGGAAGAAAAGAAAGTTTTTAAAACAGATAATAATTCCGATAAACCCAAATATTACGCACTTTCTATGTTTCCGTATCCGTCAGGAAAGCTTCACATGGGGCATGTTAGAAACTATACAATTACAGACGTAATTGCGCGTTTCAAAAAAGCTAACGGTTTTAATGTTTTGCACCCGATAGGTTGGGATAGTTTCGGTTTACCTGCTGAAAATGCGGCTATGAAACACAATGCCGATCCTGAAAAATGGACAGACGAAAACATAGCATATATGACTCAGCAGTTGAAAATGCTCGGCCTTTCTTATGATTGGGATAGAGAAGTTACAACCTGCAAACCTGATTATTACAAGTGGACTCAGTGGATTTTCTTACAATTATACAAAAAAGGACTTGTTTATAAAAAAGAAGCTGCTGTAAACTGGTGTCCTGATTGCGGAACAGTTCTTGCAAACGAACAGGTAATTGACGGCAAATGTTGGAGATGTGATTCTGAAGTTGAGAAAAAATACTTATCTCAATGGTTTGTGAAAATTACACAATACGCAGATGAATTGTTAAAAGACTTAGATTTATTAAAAGGCTGGGGAGATAACGTTAAAACAATGCAGGCAAACTGGATTGGAAAATCTCACGGTGCAATTTTCCGCTTCCCTGTTGTTGATGCACCTTCAGGTGAAAAGATGGAAGTTCCTGTTTATACAACAAGACCGGACACCGTTCACGGTATAACTTATCTTGTTGTAGCGCCTGAATATAAAGATATTGAAAAGCTTACAACTACAGAGAATAAACAAGCGGTAGAAGAATACAGAGCCAATGCTCGCAAAATGTCAGAAATAGAAAGACTTTCAACAGACAGAACCAAAACAGGTGTTCCACTAGGAACTCACTGTAAAAATCCGTTTACGGGCGAAATTTTCCCTTTATGGACTGCAGATTACGCGCTTGTTGAATACGGAACAGGCGCAGTTATGGCAGTTCCGACTCACGATACAAGAGATTTTGATTTCGCAAAAAAATATAATTTGCCGCTCAAGGTTGTAATTCAAAACCCTGAACATCCGTCCACTTGCGAAACAGAGGCTTATGTTGATGAGGGTGTTTTAGTAAATTCCGGCGAATTTAACGGAATGAAAAACACCGAAGCTAAAAAAGCAATCACTCAAAAAGCTGTAGATGAAGGCTTTGGGGAATTTAAAACTCAATTTAGGCTTCGTGATTGGTTGATTTCACGTCAGCGTTATTGGGGTGCGCCTATTCCTGTTGTATATTGTGATAAATGCGGTATTCAACCTGTTCCGGAAGATCAGCTTCCTGTACTTTTACCAAAAGACGTTGATTTTTCTGTTGTTGGGAAATCTCCGATTACGACTTCTCCAACATTTAAAGATACCGTTTGTCCTTGCTGCGGCGGGCATGCTACTCGTGAAATGGATACAATGGATACGTTTATTTGTTCAAGCTGGTATTATTTGAGATACGCAGATGCAAATAATGATAAAGAATGCTTTAACAAAGACATTGTGAATAAATGGCTTCCTGTGGATCAGTACGTTGGAGGTATTGAACACGCAATTCTTCACTTGTTGTATTCAAGATTTTTCACAAAAGCTTTACGCGATTGCGGTCTTTTGGATTTTGATGAGCCGTTTGCAAACCTGTTAACTCAAGGTATGGTGCTTAAAGACGGATCTAAAATGTCAAAATCAAAGGGTAATACTGTTGACCCTGACGAAATATTTGAAAACTACGGAGCAGATACTGCAAGATTATTCATCCTGTCAGATTCCCCTCCTGCACGTGATTTTGACTGGTCAGATGCTGGAGTAGAGGGTTGTTACAAGTTCTTAAATCGTGTTTGGAGACTTGTATCATCTAATGCGGAAAATATTTCGCCTTGTCATTCTGAACTTGTTTCAGGATCTATCCAAAATAAAGATAACGACGATTTAGTCCGTACCGTACACATGGCAATCAAGGGTATTACAAACGATATTACTAACGAATTCCAGTTTAATACTGTTATTTCTAAATATCGTGAACTTGTAAATGCTATTTATGATTGGCAGGGCAAAAAATCTGATTTAAATGACGAGGATAAAAATGTTTTGAGCTTTGCAATAGTTTCAATGTTGAAATTGATGTCTCCTGTTGCGGTTTATTTGACAGAAGAAGCATGGCATGAAATTGGCGGCGAGGGTTCAATACACGATCAGGCTTGGTGCAAGTGGGATGAAAACCTCGCTAAATCAAGTTCAATAACACTTGTTGTTCAAGTTAACGGCAAAGTTAAAGACAAAATTGAAGTTGATGCTGAGATTTCCAAAGAAGATATGGAAAAACAAGCACTAAATAGCGAAAAAGTCAAAGCTTTGACCGACGGAAAAACTATTGTGAAAGTTATAGTAGTTCCGAAAAAACTTGTTAATATTGTTGTTAAATAAATGTGATTATATAAGCAAGAAGCCCAAAACCAAATATTATTTGGTTTTGGGCTTCTATTTTTTAAAGCTGTCTTTACAGAGACCTTTTTTCCACCAGGCACAAAACGAGCACCAAGTGCGGTGTTGTTCTTGTGTCATTTGGCTTTCTAAATCTTTCATAATATCACCGTATTTATAGATTTTACCGGCAGCAAGTTTTAATAAATTTTGCACGTTGCTATCCAGATTGTCAACTGCTGTTTCTCGGCATCTGGATTGTTTATTTATTAATTGTGCGGGGCATTTTTTGCATAAATCATCCTGCCCTTTAACAATTAAAATATCTGCTTCGGGGTATTCTTTTAAAAGATTTGAAATCAACCCCCAGTTTGTTTTGTGAGTTGTGTTATAGTTAAAGCCACGATATCCTTTGAGGCATAATAAATGATGGGGTCTTAGTGATATTTGCATAATTATTATTTTCTATACGTCTGCTATTTCCGGCAAATCGATACTTTTTAACCGTTGTTCTATTCTGCGGTACCATTTGAGGTGCTGTTTGAAAACAATTTTATAATCGTCAATTTCGCCGTTTGAAATTCTGGAAAATTGCTCGTCACATGTTTGAGTTAAGGAGTTTTCAAGAAATTCTGTATATTTTCTACGGTCGATATTGATATCTGTAAGTTCTATTCTTTTGCCGAAATCAACGATTACTTCCGGTCTGTTATCCCGCAAGAAGCAATAGTCGATGGCAACAGGGATTAAATTTATTTTTTTATATTTTTTTACAGCACTTTTTGCAATATATGCTAGTCCTGTTTGGAATTTTACAGGTCTAAAATGAGGCGGTCTGATAATACCTTGAGGGAAGATACACAGAATATTTCTTAAATCTCCCAGCAAATCTACTGAATACTGCAAAGCTTTCATTGCAGTTTGAGCGGATTTTTTGTTTACAGAATAAGCCCCTCCGCGTCTTAAGAGAGGAAATCTGTTTAATTCCTCAACCATAAGGCGAATTTCTTTGTGGCAAATTCTGTGGGTAATATTATATAAAACTATACCATCCCACCAATTGCAATGCGGAGCAAACAATATTGTAGGAACATTTTTGTCACGTTCTTTGTAATTTTCAACCCCGTGATATCGCATTGCATAAAATCTGTTTTGAAGCATATTGAAGAAAAACAAACTTGCAATAGTAAGCCAAAAACGATTTGTTTTTGCAGGTTTAAATTTTTCTTCTTTACCGCGCATTTTGGTAGGCGGAACATCAGAGTATAATTTTTTTTCTCCTTTAGACATATTATAATTTTACCCCAGACAACTACAAAATAATACGTTTTTTAAAAAAACTTAACTTTAATATACGCATTAAATTATAAAATGCAAGTTCGACAGATTTATTAAACTTTACAACCTTTTTTGTTCATGTAGAATAAAATAAACCAGATAAGAGGAAATGAAGTGAATATCTTCAGCTGAAGCCGCAGCCGTAAAAGCCGGAATACTCAAATATTAAACACTTTTTCTGCGTGCAATTCGGGAAAAGGAAGTTTGATTTTGTTGTTCCTCTTATTGAATTTAAGAGGATTTTTAATGCCTGTAACAGCCCACATACATTCAAATAATACAAAGATTGGTTCGTGTCCTCACGGATTGCCTGCCGGTGCTTGTCCTATTTGTAACGGTATGGCAGGCGGTAATTCTACTACGAAACGTGATATCCCGCGAAATGTCGGAGAGATGACTTACAACGAATGTGTTGCAATGGGTGCGATGCTTCGCGCTATTAAAAATGCCCGCATGCGTTCTCAAAATGCCGAACAGAACAGGCTTCAAGCAATGGCAAATTTCTATAAGAATATTGAAATTTCTCATCAAAAAATTCTAAGTTTAAGTAATTTTTTTACACAACATACCCCCGCAATTATTGGAAAGCCAATGAATTTTGTACTCAATAAATTAGTTGGAGGAACACTAAATTTAGTCAAAAATATTCCGTCAATGATTCAGAATTTGGGGCAAAAATTAACGGACATCTCTGATAAATTGACGGCAATGTTTGGTGAGAAAAAAGCAGCAATTTCTAAAAAAATAAGCAATAGTTTTAAAAATGCAAAACAAAAACTAAAATCAATTTTCTTCATTTTCGGTGCAGATGAAACAGATGATGACGAAAAGAAAATAGAAGAAGCAAAAAGAATTTTTAATCTTAAAAAATTTATTCAAAAGTTAAGAAAAAATACAAGGGATATAAATGATGAAAGTTAATCCTTTTCAAGACGGCGAAACAAAACGACAACAAAGAAATCTGACTAATCCTCAAAAAAGAAATAACATCTACACAAAAGAAGGTGTTGTAGTAAATTCTTTTGTAAAAAATAATGAAATAAATTTAAATGAAACAAAAGATACTTACATAATTTCTGACGAAGTTCAAATGCCGGAGCAATTATACAATGACAGACAAATTATAGACAAAAAATTGCTGCCATTGAGTGCAATAGCTCTCGGTGTAATGGGTTCGATTGCTGTAATTACTGCTTTTGCTAATCGCAGTGCTAAAATTGCTTCAAACCTTGCAAAAGAAAAATGGCTTCCTGCCGTTACACGAAACGTAAATCTTAATGAAGAAACGCATCAAGTGATTTATCAAATGATACAAAACCCGAACAGAAAGACATTTGTTGCAGGTGCAGGTGTGTTGGCTCTTTCCGCGATGGCATTTATGGGAAAAACATTTTTTGACGGTTACAAAGAAATATGGGTAAAACGTCAAGAAGCTAATATTCATAAGAACTTGCAGGAAAATCTTATCAAAGTAGAGACAGAGTCATTCTCCGGTAAAATGCAAATAATTCGCAGTATGTTATCAAAATATACATCCGATTTTGAAAAATATCTTACTTTTAAAGAAACTGAACCGCAGAATTTTGGCAGACACAAGCTTGCGGATTTCCCATTCACTTCAAAACGTAAAGAAACATCTGATAAATTTGCATTAGGCAATATTTTTGTAGGAATTGGTACTGTTGCAGGTATTGCAGGGCTGGGATTTTTGTCTTTGCGCAATTTAGCAAAAAGCAAAATCCATTTGCAAAATTATATTAAAGAAACTCAAAACGGCATTCGCAAAATCATTGAAAATTCAACAGAAACTACAAAAAAAACAGACCAAAATAATCTTATACATTTATTTTTGGAAGCAGATGCTTCTGAAAATTTTGTAAAGGAACAAGTAGCAAAATTAAATTGGTCTCAAGAAGAAAAAACAGATTTCATCAAAAAAGTTATGGCGAAAATAAATATGTCAGCAACAAAAGTTAATCCGAATATTGGTGGCGACGGAACTCCGAAACCGGCATTTAATTCCTTTGTTAATGACTATAAAGCCTTCTTTTATAACTGGCTTTTAGATACAGCTAATCCTCAGTTCAAACATTTGTTTCTTGGAATTACGGGGATTACGGCACTCAGTTATGGCGGTAAATTGGCAGGTGATGCATTAAAAGAGGTTCAAGTAAAGAAAATAAATGCTGAAACTGAACTCGAATTACAAAAGCGTCTTGTATCTACAGAATTAAGAAACTTTAAAGCCAAAAAAGATTCTGCCATCGCACCGCTTGTTATGGAGTTTTATAAACAGGTCGATAGCGGTGAAAAATCAAAAGAAGAATTAAAAACAATGGCAGAAAATATTCTGTTTGAAATTAAAAACGGACCACCGTTTGTATATAGTTAAAAATTGAGACAGTTTATGTTACATCCAATTTTAATAAATAATATTAATCCGCATAAATACTACATTTGCGCATCAGCCCAAATGCCGACACGCCAAAGGAATTACTGTGTGTTTGACAAAGCTGAGGTCGATTATTTTGTTAAACGTAAAGAAAAATCTTTGCCGTATTTGACTGATATTCTTCTGCATTCAAATAACGAAGCTCAAGTCACTGAAACACTTTATATAATTGACAGAATGATTGAAAACGGAACAAAAGGTATTGATAAAATTTATCCTGTTTTAGCGCGGTTTAATGATACTGAATCTCCGAATATTCAAACATATCTTGCAGGAATATACAGAAAAATACAAGTTCCGGATGCATTTGGGCCATTAATAAAAATGCTTATAAAAAATTGTCAAAAACCGAATAATCCCGAACAATTGTTTGATCCGAATGAAGAAATCGGCGGAGCTATATTGAGTTATATTAACAAATAACATGTTTGTAGTACAATGATTTTATGAATTTAGATAGCCGTATAGATAGCATTTTGTCCCCTGTAGCAAACAAGGTTTCAGATCTAATTTTTTCTCACGTAACCATAAACGGTGTTCGTGTGGAATTCTTAATTGCTTTACTTATGATTGCGGCATTCTATTTTACTTTTAGAACAAGATTTATTGGGTTTTGGGGTTTTAAGCATGCGTTTGATTTGATAACTAAAAAATACAAACATGAAGATGTTTTCAAGCGTAAGAAAAAGGGCGAAGTTTCATCTTTTCAGGCTTTAACTGCAACTATTTCTGCTTCTGCCGGCATGGGAAACGTCGTAGGTTCTGCTCTTGCTGTATCTGTTGGCGGACCGGGAGTTATATTCTGGATGATTACGGCAGGATTTTTTTCAATGGCTTTAAAATTTTCTGAAGTTTTACTGGGCATTAAATTCAGACAAATTAACAAAGACGGTTCATCTTCGGGCGGCCCTATGTATTATATAATTAATGGCCTAAAAGCTTCGTGGATAAAGCCGTTTGCGCCATATCTTGCAAATATTTATGCTATATGTTGTATTTTTGCAATGATTGGTGGTTGGAATTTGTTCCAGATAAATGCTATTACAACTCAAATAACTAATGTAACAGGGTTGTTTGACGGTCAGCGTTGGCTTTTTGGGCTTATTGTCGCTGTAATAACATATATAACGGTTATCGGGGGAATAAAATCTATAGGGAAATTTACTTCAAAAGTCACCCCTGTGATGTGCAGTTTGTATGTTTTTTCAGCTTTTATAATTTGTTTGTTAAATATTCACCACGTACCTCATACGGTTGTTTTAATAATTAAAGAAGCGTTTAAACCTCAGGCAATAGTTGGCGGTGGGTTGTTAGGCTGTATGTTATGGGGGTTCAGGCGTGCAATGTTTGCAAATGAAGCAGGGCTTGGTACGGCACCGATTGCTTTTTCTGCCGTAAAAACCAGCAAACCTGTTGCGCAAGCTTTTATTGCAATGCTGCAACCGTTTGTTGATACGGTAATTGTAGGTTCTGCAACTGCATTTATAATTGTTGTTACCGGTGCTTATTTGAATTCCGGCGGTATTGAAGGGATAGAATTGACATCACGTGCTTTCGGAAGTGTTTGTCCTTTCTTTCCTGTATTGTTAACATTTATGGCTGCTTGTTTTGTTTTATCTACAATGCTTTGCGGTTCATACTACGGAACAAAAAGTTGGAATTTTTTATTCGGCGAATCAAAAGTTTCAACAAGAACTTTTCAGATAATTTATTGCGTATTCATTGTTATCGGTTCAGCGATGAATTTAAAAAGTGTTGTAAATTTGTCAGATGCTTTCACATTATTTTTAGCTGTTCCAAATTTGATTGCAGTATTTTTATTATCTGATATAATAATTAAAGAATTAAAAAGATATTGTAAAAGGTACAATATAGGTTACTTTAGAAATAAATAAAAAGCGGGAGAAATAAAATGATTAAAAAAGGCTGTTTGGATATTGTCCAAGCAAAATGTGAAAACTGTATGGATTGCGCTCTTGGCGCAACTCGTCATAATGTGGTATTTTCTGACGGAAATCCTGAAACTGCAAAAATAGTTCTTATCGGGGAAGCTCCTGGTGAAACAGAAGACGAAACAGGTACTCCGTTTGTCGGCAGAGCAGGTAAATTGTTAAATCAATTTCTTGAAGAAGCCGGAATATCAAGACAAGATGATTTGTATATTATCAATACCGTAAAATGCAGACCGCCGGAAAATAGAGTTCCGACTGATGTCGAGAAATCTATGTGCGAAAAATATTTAACAGCACAGATTGATATTATGAATCCACAAGCAATTATATTTTGCGGGGCTACGGCTTTGAAATCTTTTAGAAATGAGAAGAAAATCCAGATTTCAAAGGTTCGCGGTCAATGGTTTGACGTGGAAGTTAACGGTAAATCATATCGTGCTATGGCAATTTTTCATCCGTCATATTTGTTAAGAAATCACTCAATGGAAGACGGTTCACCAAGAAGATTGATGCAACAGGATTTGGCAGAAATCAAATCAAGCATTTTAGGAAATTCTTCATCAAATCCGTTTGATAAAGAAATGGCTTTTGTGTAATATAAAGTTATAGGAGATAATTATGGAAATTTCTCTATCACCTAATATTGAAAGGTTTCTTCGCATAAAAATTGCAGAAGGTTTATATGATTCTTTAAACGAAGCTATTAACAAAACCTTAAAGATTGCTCTGTCTAAAGAGTGTATTTCTAAAGAAGAATTAGATATGTTAAATGCGGATATACAAGCCGGTATTGATGATGCAAATAACGGACGGTTATCTGATGCATTTGATTTTTTTGACGGGTTAAAACAACAATATGAATAAATCTCTTGAAGTTTTTATTACTGAATCAGCCCAAAATGATATAATAAATATTGCGGAATATATTGCAAAAGATAACAAAATTGTTGCGATTAATATTATTGATACCTTTAGCAAATCTTTTGAGTTGTTGGCTAACTATCCTGAGACCGGTTCTACAAAAAGTGAGTTAATAGATAAAACAATACGAATTTATTCAGTGAAGAAAAATTTTACGATTTGTTATAGAATTAATCAAGATAGAATTGAAATTTTACGAATATTGACAAGATATCAAAATATTTTTGCAGTTTTAATATAAAAACTTTTCGTGTTAACTTCGCTCTGCGTGAAATATCGCAGGGCTTTTTATTTTTCTTGTTTGTTATACAATATTTGTTGTAAAAAATGTATTACGAAAAGAAAGGATATTTACAATGACAAAATTATCACCATTGCAAATCGAAAGATTGAAGTATCAGCCGAAACTTCCTCAGAGTTTACAATCAGGTGTAAATTCTTTGGAAATGGTTGAGGGTTCTGCAACTCAATCTGTTGCAGATCAAGATGACATTAAAAAGTTATTTGAAAATACTTACGGCAAACCTACTGTTACATTTAAATCAACATCATCATCCGCTTCTAGTGAAGCAAGAAATGTCGGTGTAATTCTTTCAGGCGGTCAAGCTCCAGGAGGACACAATGTAATTGCAGGGCTGTATGATGCTTTGAAAAAGTCAAATTCAAACAGCAAATTATACGGATTTTTAGGTGGTCCGTCAGGTATTATCGACGGTAAATATGTAGAGTTTGATGATGAATTTATTAACGCTTACAGAAATACCGGTGGTTTTGATATTATCGGTTCAGGCAGAACAAAATTAGAAACAGAAGAACAGTTCCAAAAGTCTCTGGCTGTTTGCCAAAAATTAGGAATTTCTGCTGTTGTAATTATCGGTGGTGATGATTCTAATACAAACGCTGCTTTGTTAGCTGAATGGTTTGTAAAAAATAATGCCGGAATTCAAGTTATCGGCTGCCCTAAGACAATTGACGGCGATTTGAAAAATGACCAAATTGAAATTTCATTTGGTTTTGATACTGCAACTAAAACTTATGCGGAATTAATCGGAAATATTGAACGTGATGCAAACTCTGCTAAAAAATATTGGCACTTTATAAAAATTATGGGAAGAAGTGCTTCTCACGTAGCGTTAGAAGCTGCATTACAAACTCAACCGAATATCACTTTAATTTCTGAAGAAGTTCAGGCCAAGAAAATGTCACTTTCTTCAATTATTGATTATATGGTTGATATAATTGTAAAACGTGCAAATGCAGGCAAAAACTTTGGTATTGCCGTAATTCCTGAGGGATTAATCGAATTTATTCCTGAAATGGGTTCTATGATTTCTAACTTGAATGATATTATGGCTTCATTAGAAAACGAACCAAGTTTTGTTAACGCAACAACAATGAGAGAAAAATTTGACATTGTTGAAAACAGATTAGATAACGCAAATGCAAGTGTTTACTCATCTTTGCCTACATTGATTAAAGAACAATTGCTTGCTGACAGAGATCCGCACGGTAACGTTCAGGTTTCTAAAATTGAAACTGAAAAGTTGTTAATTGAGATGATTGCAAACAGATTGGATGATATGAAGTTACAAGGTGATTTCATAGGCAAATTCTCTTCTCAGTCTCACTTCTTTGGGTATGAAGGAAGATGTGCGTTCCCGTCAAACTTTGATGCGGATTATTGCTACTCATTGGGTTATAATGCTTATGCATTAATTTCAAAAGGTCTGACTGGGTATTTGTCATCTGTTAAAAATCTTACGGCACCTGCTGAAGAATGGGTTGCAGGCGGTGTTCCTTTGACAATGATGATGAATATGGAAAAACGTCACGGTGAAATGAAGCCTGTTATTAAAAAAGCACTTGTTGAACTTGACGGGCCTGTATTTAAGCAGCTTGCCGATAATCGCGAAGATTGGGCAATGAATGACAGATACTTGTTCCCGGGAGCGGTTCAATACTTCGGGCCAAGTTCGGTTTGTGATATTACAACAGTAACTTTGCAATTGGAGCAGTCTAAAATATTAGCTTCAGTTTAATTCTTGTATCAAATAATGTGGCGGTTTGAATTTCAAACCGCCACATTATGTTTATTTCTCAAAATCTGTTCCACCGACTATGCGCAGGTGTCGTTCTTCTCCTTCGCCGACGGACTTGCTTTCCAGATTGTGTTGTTCTACAAGTTCGTGTTGAAGCTTTCTTATTTGTTGATTTTGCGGGGTTAACTCAACGTCTTTTGCTACACCTGAAAGGACTTTGTCGATTGCGGCTTTTGCTTCATCAAGTGCTTTTTCGGTTATGTCGTAGAAAGTTTGTTTTTCGTTTAAGTCAGCGATGTCAAGAGCTTGTTTAATTACTTTTTGAATTTGTGCCATTGAATTTGTTTTTACATAGAAAATTTGCAATCTGTCGTGTTCTGCTGTGCTTAGAACTTTCGCTCCGCCTTTTACAAAGTTTTTATGTGCAATTACTATGTCCGCATCATCAATGTTGCGAGTAATTTCAGCGTTAAGATCAAGCCGTTCAATAACTTTTTCTGCGATACTTCTTGAAACGGCATATAAATATATTTTGCGGAATTTGCGAACGTCTTCAACATATTTTTGTCTTGAAAAACTGAATTTTAAACTTTCAGGATGTTCGATTTTGTCGTCAAGAGCGTTAATTTTGTCTATTACATTAGGTGTTTTGTCAAAAGCAACAGGCTGAATAGGCGCAGTAAATTCATAGGTCTTGTCTACTCTGCGGATTTCAGGTTTGATTGGCCATCCGCGCAGAATGTAATCGACGGCTTCTGTTGTATCTTTGTATACTGCTAAAGTGTTTCGGTCTAAGATTTCTATTACTATATCAAAGGTTGGCTGCTTCTCGCGTTCAAGAACTGTTTTTTGAGAAGAACGGCGTTTTGCCTCGTCATCTCCTAATGTTACCGATTGAATGCCGCCGACCAAATCTGATAATGTCGGGTTTTTTATGAGGTTTTCCAATGTATTGCCGTGAGCTGTTGCAATAAGCATTACTCCTCGTTCTGCAATTGTACGTGCAGCTTGTGCTTCTTCTTCTGTTCCGATTTCATCAACGATAATAACTTCCGGTGTATGGTTTTCTACCGCTTCAATCATTATGTCTTTTTGAAATTCAGGTTGTCGTACCTGCATTCTGCGTGCATGACCTACTGCAGGGTGAGGAATGTCTCCATCTCCGGCGATTTCGTTAGATGTATCTACTATTACAACGCGTTTGGAGAGTTCATCGGCAACAAGTCGAGAAATTTCGCGTAGTTTCGTTGTTTTCCCTACTCCCGGTCTGCCTAAGAATAATATACTTTTATTTTGCAAGCATATGTCTTTTATGCAGGATATAGTTCCTGTTACAACACGTCCGATACGGCAGGTAAGACCAACAATTTTGCCTTGCCTGTTGCGAATTGCACTAATTCTGTGCAGCGTTCCAGCGATACCTGAGCGGTTGTCTGAGGTAAATTCAGGAATTTTTTGTGTAATTGAATTTAAATCTTCTTCGGTAACTTCTGATGTTTCAAGGTATTCTATCCTGCCGTCAGAATGCCGAATTTCAGGTGTTCTGCCTAAATCAAGAACGATTTCTATAGCATCGTCCATCTTTTCGTAAGAAATACACTGCCTGATTTTTGGGGGTAAAACTTCAACTAACTTGTCTAAATCATTTTGAAACTGTAGGTTGCTCATAATTGCCGCCTTTCTATTTTGATTATACAAAATATCTTCGGGCTGATTTATATAGGGGTATATCTCCTATATATATTATAATTCATGTATCGGAATATTTGGGGAATTTCTGAACTATTTTTTATAATTTTTAATAAAACTTTACAATTTTAAATGGCTTCTAAGCGTGTCAAATCAACACTTTTGAATTTAAAAAATAGAAAAATTTTGTTTTAATCAACCTTGAGATTGAACTTTCAAAAACAGCTTTACAATCTGAAATATGATAAAAAATAATGTTAAGATTAGGTTACAATTGACACTTGTAAACATGTGCAAAAGGTTGTATAATTAAGTACATAAGAGGATTGTTATGAAGTTTAAAAAAGCGATGACCACTGCGGAATTATTGATTGCACTTACGATTATTGGTGTGGTTGCGGCTCTGGTTTTGCCGTCTGTTATAGAAAACTATCAGAAAAAAATATATTTGACAAAGCTTAAAAAAACATATATGGCATTGACTTCTGCTGTTGAACAAGCGTGTATTGACAGTAATGTCTCTTATTTTTATTTGACACCTTATGCCGCTAATTATAACAAGTCAAAAGCTCTTGAATTTTTAAAAAAATACATGAATGTGAAAAGCGAAAGTTCAGGTTTTGCTGATACTTATAAAATTATACAGGATAGAGCATATACAGAAACAGAATTAGCACAAATGA
>CADBQQ010000049.1 GCA_902796825.1 uncultured bacterium | reverse complement strand
TCAGTAATAACAGCAACCTGAGCTTTTTCAATTTTAGATTTAATTTCTTCAATCTTTTCTGATTTAAATGCTTTTGTTGACATTTTAGCTCCTTTGTTTACATTTTGCCGGTTTAATGTCCGGCTTGATTATCGACCTAATGAAAACTAAAAAAGACTTTGCTTTTTAGTTTAACCGCAAAATCTTACACACTAAGTCTATTATAACTATTTATATAACGCTATTTAGTATATAACCTCGATCAGCTGAGTTTCAATTAAGCCTTTCGGCACTGATGGTCTGCGGTTGTAAGACTAAATTATTACAAAAAAAACTAAAAATCAAGCATATAATTACATTTATTTACAATATAATAGCAATTTTTCAGCCAATATGGTTTTTATAAATATATGACAGAAGGTATTACAAAAGGAAATATGCCATATCAAACAGCAAGTTTTGGAGTATTACATCCGCCGGATGAACTTCCGAAACCTCATATCTATTCTGATATTGAGGCCGAGAAGAAATACAATGAAATGCAGCACGATTTGTATATAAACAGCAAAAAAGCGCATAAACCTAAAAAGAAATTCCCTGCTATTTTAAAAATTTTAGGAGGAATTCTTCTTGTTGCAGGAAGCTGCGCAATATTACATAAACCGGTAGTGAAGCTTTATAACAAGGTTTTCAAAAAGAAAGCTGCTTAGTTTTCTGTATTTTTTACTTCAAATTCTCTTAATTGTGTGTAAATTAACGGAGAAAAATCCGGAGTTGTAACAATGTCTATAATTTTATAAGAATTAGGCATACCTAACAACGACGGAGAAGAAATATGATAAACCCCGTCTTTCATTGTTTCATAATTTACATGAAAATGCCCTGAAACAATTGCAAGTACATTATGATGTTTATCAAGAACCTTTTGATAATCTTCTACTCTGTATGTCTTTGTTGTTTTTACGCGGCGTTCAACCCCTTGATTAGGATACTCAATCGGGAAATGCTGAAAAATTACAACAGGCTTTTTCTCATTTTTAGTAAGAATTTTGTCTAACCACGCAAGCGTATCTTGCCTGTAATAACCGGTCGCTCCCGGAATTACTTCTTTTGCGCCGTCAAGAGTTAAGAATATAAAACCGTTTTTAGTGAATTTATAATTTGCACTTCGCTGCCTGAAAAACGGATTGTTTTCTCTGAAAATCTCATAATACCTTACTTTTGACATATTATGAGACTTATAAACATCGTGATTACCCACAACAATGTAGTAAGGAACATTGAGTTTTTTCACTATTGATACAAATTTTCTCAAATCCTCAGGATTAGGATTGTTAATATTATCCCCGTCAAAAACAACAAAAGAAACATCTTGCTGTTTATTAATATCCTCAACAGCACTTTCCAAAACCCTGATAGAATAATCAGATTTCACACTCAAATGTGCATCTGCTATTTGAACAAATTTTATATTTTCAGCAAACGCACTACCTGTCAAACCTAAAAGAATTATTATTAAACAAAATAACTTCTTCATCACATTCTCCCTATATTAGATTATAGCACGAAATCAAAATATGTGCTACAATTAAGTTTATGAGATTAGATAAATTTTTAAAAGTTTCGCGCCTTATAAAAAGGCGCACCGTAGCAAACGAAGTTTCTGATATGGGCAGAATTCTTGTTAACGGCAATGAAGCAAAACCCGCGAAACAAATTAAAGAAAATGATATTATAGAAATCAAATACGCTACCAGAACCCTTAAAGCAAAAGTTCTTAAAGTTCCAACCAACAATGTTTCCGTCCAAGAAGCCCCAACCCTATATGAACTTTTGTAAATTTAAAGAAAAATTTTATCAATTTTTTCTTTAAAAAATCCTTATAATATATAGAGAGTATATAATAAGGATATATTATGGGTATTGATAGAATTAACTACAATCCTAATGCTGAAAAAATCGGATTAACAATCAGACACGAAAAAGCCTTACAAGCGCAAACTAATATTAAGTTTACAAAAAATAACGGATATGGTGCTTCGCCTCCACCAAAATATAATATTGAGTACGCGGCAGGATTTGGCGTAGCAGTAGAAAACTTCCAACACGTAACACCTCAAATGATTAAAGAATCATTTAAACCGCAATTGAATTTAAACCCGGACGATATTGATGAAAATTATGGAGCAAGGGGACAGCCTGAAACAGAGGATGTACTTGTCACATAACAAGCATAAGATAAGGCGCGCGCAACAAATGTTGCGCGCGCCTTGCAATTTTTTTCAAATACATTAAGCGGAATAAACGCTTACTTGTTTTCTGTCACGTCTGTGAGGTTCAAATTTAACCACACCATCAATTAAAGCAAACAATGTATCATCAGAACCGATACCAACATTGTTACCAGGGTGAATTTTTGTTCCTCTTTGACGAACAAGGATATTACCGGCTTTAACAGCTTCACCGCCGAATTTTTTAACGCCTAAACGCTTCGCTTCGGAATCGCGGCCATTACGGGTAGATCCCATACCTTTCTTATGTGCCATTTTT
>CADBQQ010000048.1 GCA_902796825.1 uncultured bacterium | reverse complement strand
TTGTTTTGCGAGAGGCTTTTCTTTGCGACTGCTTTGCAGGTGCATTAGAAAAGTGGGTAGGGATGGGTGCCAATTTGCCGATTTCGCCCAGATTATTCCACCCACCTATTGCTCCTCCCTGTCTAGGGAGGAGAACATCGCCTGTCATTTTGAACTTGTTTCTCATAAATCCATCCTTTCCATGCGTCATAACTATAACCAGTACAAAGTCAGTCTATACCTTATTTTAACTTATTAATATGATATTGTCAAGGTAAATGTAAGGGTATATGTATGGATAGAAAATTGATGAGAAATGGGAATGGCTGGGTTTTGTGTCTTAATTCAACAATATTAGATTTACTCAAAATTGACCCCAAAACAGATATGGTCGAATACGTTATGGAGCACGAAAAGCTTATTATTCTGAAAAGTAAGAAAAAACGTGCTGATGTTGAAGTCGGTTAATATTTTTTAATTTTTTGTTTGCATTCTGGTTTATTTATTATATATTATTAATTGGTTACACTAGTCAGATAGGTTTGCCCTAGTTTCATATATGTGAAATGTGGCTGTGTTTCCCGTAGTACAATACATTTAACAAAAAGGAGAAAACCGATGCCAGCAGCATCTATGATTGAACTTTTAGAAGCAGGTGTACATTTCGGACACCAAACACAAAGATGGAACCCTAAAATGAAACCGTATATTTACGGTGCGCGTAACGGCATTTACGTTATTGATTTAAGAAAAACTACTGTATTACTGGATCAAGCTTATGATTTAGTTAGAGATTTCGCCGCAAAAGGCAGAAATGTACTTTTTGTAGGTACCAAAAAGCAGTCTGCAGAAGTTGTAGCTCAAGAAGCTCAACGCTGTGGTGCGTATTATATCAACCGCAGATGGTTAGGCGGTATGTTAACTAACTTTGAAACTATTCGCGGACGTGTTAACAAGTTGAAAGAAATGGAAGAATTCATCGCTAACGGTCACGCTGAAAAACTTCCTAAAAAAGAAGTTGCTCAATTGAACAGACAGTTAGCTAAATTGTCTAAAACTCTCGGCGGTATCAAAGATATGAGAGGATTACCTGATGTTATCTTTGTTATCGATCAGGAAAAAGAAGAAATTGCGATTAAAGAAGCTAACAAATTAGGTATTCCGGTTATTTGTTTGGCTGATACAAACGCTAACCCTGACGGAATTAACTATATTATTCCTGGTAATGATGATGCTATAAGATCAATTCAACTTGTTACTTCAAAATTAGCAGACGCTGTTTTGGAAGGTAAACAGCTTAGAGAAAACAAAGCTAACGAAGTAAAAAAAGTTGAAAAGATTTCAGCTGAAGATGCCGGAGTTAGTGCTGAAGAAGCAAAAGTAGAATAAAAGTCGCTAAGACGTTAGGTCGTTAAGTTCTTTACAGTTAATTAATTTCAAGAATTTTGCAAATTGATAACAGTAAAATATTTGGTAATGAACTTATAGTCTTAGCGTCTTATCGTCTTAAAGACTTCTTATAATTACAAACTATAAGTATAAAGGAGAGAAATAATGGAAATTACAGTTCAAATGGTTAAAGAACTTCGCGATAAAACAGGCGCAGGTATGATGAATGTTAAAAAAGCGCTTGTTGAAGCTGAAGGCGATATGGAAAAAGCAACTGAAATCTTGCGCCAAAAAGGTATTGCTTCTGCTGATAAAAAAATGGGCAGAATTGCCGCAGAAGGCCGCGTTGAATCTTACATTGATTCAAATGGCGGTGCTATGATTGAAGTTAACTGTGAAACAGACTTCGTTGCTAAAAACGAAGAATTTCAAGCTTTAGCTAAAGGTTTGGCTCAACACGTTGAAGAAGGAAAACCTGCTGATGTTGATGCTTTGTTGGCTATTCATTGCGACAAGTGCGATAAGCTTATTGCGGATGCATTAAAAGAAAAAATCGCTTCTATCGGCGAAAAAATTACAGTAAGAAGATTTGTAAGATATGAAGGCAATGTGGCTACATACATTCACAACGGTAAAATTGGTGTTCTTTTGAATACAGATGTTAAAAACGACGAATTGGCAAATGATTTGTGCTTGCACATTGCTTCTTCCGCTCCTGAATTTATTTCAAGAGACGAAATTCCTCAATCAGTTATCGACCACGAAACTGAAATCGAAATGGGTAAAGAAGATTTGCAGTCAAAACCTGAAAATATCAGAGCAAAAATCGTTGAAGGACGTATTAACAAATTAATGGCAGAAAGATGCTTGCTTGACCAGCCGTTTGTTAAAGACCCTAGTGTAACTGTTGCTAAACTTATCGAAGGCAAATTGACAGTAAAAGCTTTCACAAGATATGAACTAGGTGAAGGTCTTGAAAAACGTCAAGACAACTTCGCTGAAGAAGTTATGAGCCAATTAGGCTAGGGGGTAAATGAATGAGGCTTGTTGGGCCTCGTGTTTACTAAAACTCTTTGATAACATACAAAAAAGACCTCATTTTTGAGGTCTTTTTTAGTTTGAAAGTTGGGCTTTCAGCCAATTTGTAAATTGTAAGTTGGACTTTCAGCCCAACCGAATAATATAAAAATGCAACAAGCTAAAATGTTGGGCAGGAATGCCCAACCTACGTTTTTAAATTAAATTATACAATGTAAGTTGGGCTTTTAGCCCAACAAAATATTAAAAATGTAGCTAGACGTTGTGTAGGACAAGAATGCTCAACCTACTATTTGGTATAAGTTAGCAAAACGTCAGGTGAAAATATTTCAGTGTCCTCCAGTTTTAAGTCTGTGCAGTCTGAAATTTTATTTACTTTCCCTCCGTTGAAACAAGATTTACCTGAATTGTCACCAAGAATTTTTGGAGCAATAAATTGATAAAGTTTGTCTATGTAAGGAAGAAAACTTGCATTTACTTCGCCGCCTGCTTCTACAAAAACACTCATAATGCCGAGTTCATAAAGTTTATTTAATATAAATTCAATGTCTAATTTATTCTTTTTGGCAGGTGTTTTTATGTAGTGTATATTTTCGTTTGAAGTGGGATTTCCGTTATTATAAAATACATAAATCTCACCTTGCTTATAAATATTTGAATTAAGGTCTGTTTTAAGTTCTCTGTCTAATATGATTTTTTTTCTATGCTCCATTGTCGGGTTATCGGCAATGATTGTGGAGGATGAAGTTAAAATCGCATCGTAACGTTTTCTGAGCAGTCGAACCTGATAACGCGCTCTGCTTGAAGTTATCCACTTGGAATCTCCGTTATGGGTAGCAATTTTACCGTCAAGAGTTGTTGAGGTTTTTAGGGCAACAAAGGTCTTGTTTTCTGTCTGATTTTTAATAAATGCTTCGTTTAATTTGCGACATTCTTTTTCTAATATCGGACCTACGATTTCAATGCCCGCATCTTTTAGAATTTGAAGTCCTTTCCCTGATACAAGCGGGTTAGGGTCTTTCATTCCGTAAACTACACGTTTAATCCCTTTTTCTATAATAATGTCTGTGCAAGGTGGAGTTTTACCCTGATGACAGCAAGGTTCAAGGTTTACAATCAAAGTGTGCCCTTGCCCAGCTTTAATTTTAGACAGAGCATTTCGTTCTGCATGATTTGCTCCGTATTGTGTGTGATGTCCTGTTGCCGCAAGTTTACCTTTCTCGTCTAAAATCATACAGCCGACTAACGGATTTGGCGAAGTGTAGCCTTGTGCAAGTTTTGCCAATCTTATGCAACGTTTCATTTCATTTATATACTTTTTCATAATTGTATTTTATTATATATTGTGTTAAATTAAAAGTTGTTAATAAATGTTTATAGGGGGTAATATTCATGGTTGATTTAAAGTACATTGGACATAGCGCATTCCAGATTACTAACGGTGATAAGGCTGTAATTATTGACCCGTGGGTTGATAAAAATGAAAATTATAAATGGCAGGATGAGCCGATAAAAGATATTTTGCTAACACACGGACACGGCGATCATCTGGGGAATGCGGTTGAAATTTCAAAGGCTAAAGATGCCGAAATTACGGCAGTGTTTGAAGTCGCAAATTACTGTAAAAATCAGGGTGCAAAAGTAAGACCGATAGGGCTTGGTTCATGGATTAAATACGACTGGGGCAGAGTTGTTTTTGTACCGGCATTTCATTCAAGTTCTTTGCCTGACGGAAGTTATGGCGGATGTGCTGCGGGAATTATTTTGGACATCGACGGAGTCAGAATTTATCATGCCGGTGATACTTGCCTGACAGGAGAAATGAAAACATTGCGAGAACTTTATGCTCCTCAAATTGCGCTTTTGCCGATTGGCGGAAATTATACTATGGATGTTGAGCATGCTGCGCTTGCTGCAAAATGGTTAGGAGTAAGAACGGTTATTCCTATGCATTACGGAACTTTCCCTGAAATTCAGGCTGATTATGAAAAGTTTGCACAGCTAATAGCTTTTGGAAATACAACTTGTCAGGTTGTTGCTCCTGTTGGCGCAGAAGTTAATACAGAAAATTAAAAGGTATTTATGAATATTTTATTTATTATAGACAGAATTGAATTGAAATATTTTGAATTCAACAATCTTGTTACGAATTTTTGGATGATTAAAGGTCTTTTGGAAAGAGATTGTAACGTTCGTATTGCAACGATTGATATGTTGAAATTAAAACAAGCAAAGGCTTTTGTTTCTTGTTCGGAAGCTTATATTCATGACGGGAACATTTTTTATGACAAATCAGGATTTAAAGAATTTGCGGTAGAAGATTTTGATATTGTAATGTTTAGACCTGACCCGCCGGTTAATTTGGATTATATAAATGCAACGTATATTCTTGATTTTGTCGATAGGTCAAAGACTAAAATTTTGAATGAGACAAAAGCAATTCGTTCTTTTAATGAAAAGCTTCATTCGGTTATGTTTAACGACTTAATGCCTGAAAATATTGTCACATCTTCATTTGACGATATTTTAGAATTTCTGAAAGACAAAGAAGAAATTATCTTAAAACCTTTAAATCAGTGTTTTGGCGGCGGTGTTATGTATCTCAAAAAAGGTGATAAAAATACTGCGGTTATTATTAATCAAATGACAAATAAATCTCACAATGCGGTTATGGTTCAGAAATATATCCCGCAGGCAAAATACGGTGATAAGCGCGTATTATTTCTTGGCGAAGAAATTTTGCCGTATTGCGTTCAAAAAGTCCCGAGCAATAACGATTTTAAATTCTGTGAACACAGCGATGCAAATATTTTGAAAGCTGTTTTATCAGATGATGAAGCCGAAAAATTTAAACCTGTCGCAAAAAAATTGAATTCAATGGGTATTTGTATGGCAGGATTGGATGTAATTGACGGTAAAATTATTGAAATAAATGTTACAAGCCCTTGTTATTTTATAAAAGAAATAAACGGTCATTTTGGCTGTCATATTGAAAACGATATTTGCGATTTTATTCTAAGTTATGCTCGTGAAAAAACTTCTACATCAATATTGTCATAGGTGTTTGTGTTGAAATACGCACATGATGCGACCATTGCCGCGTTATCCGTACAGTATTTCATTGCGGGGGCGTTTACGCGGTAACCCTCTTTTTCAAATTCAAATATTTTTTTGCGAATTTCAGAGTTTGCTGCTACCCCTCCGGCGATTACAACCTGATTGTAGCCTTTTTCTTTAAGAGCTTTATGCAATTTGCGAGCAAGAGTTTTTGATACACATTCTTGGAAACTTGCACAAATATCATTCACCGGCAAATCTTTCCCTTCAAATGATTTTACAAGTCTCAAAACGGCGGTTTTTAATCCGCTGAAACTGAAGTCGTAGCCGCCAACTTTAGATATCGGCAGTTCAAAAGCGTTAGGATTTCCTATTTGCGCTAATTTATCGAGCTTTGGACCGCCCGGGTATGGCAAACCGATAAGACGTGCAACTTTGTCGTAAGCTTCGCCAACCGCATCATCTATTGTTTCCCCGAGAATTGTTTGTTTTGAGTAAGATTCTACATCTATAATTTGTGTATGACCGCCGCTTACTAATAGCGCCATAAACGGAGGTTTTATGTCTGTATCTATGTAATTGGCGCAAAGATGTGCATTTAAGTGGTTTACCCCGATAAATGGCTTGTCATGTACCAGTGCCAGTGTTTTTGCGGCATTTAAACCTACTAAAAGACATCCGACCAATCCCGGTCCGACTGTACCTGCAAATGCTGTTATATCATTTGGTTTTAAGCCTGATTGACCAAAGGCTTCTTGTATAACAATGTTAATTGCATCCATGTGTTCGCGGGCTGCGATTTCAGGGATTACTCCTCCGAATTTTTCATGAGTTTTAATTTGGGAGGCGACGACATTTGCAATAACTTCTCTGCCGTTTTTTACTATTGCGCATGCAGTTTCATCACAGCTTGATTCAATCGCCATAATGTAATTGTCATATCCCGACTCAGGTCCGACTTTTATGTTTTTTTCACTAAATAAACATTTTCTGTCCATACATCAATTTTACTACAAAAAAAAACCCTTTCTGAAAGAAAGAGTTTGGAATCTTTTTCAATTCCTCGTGTAGAAGGTTAGTGTGTAGTAGGTAGTGTATAATTTATGTCTCGTGTTTATT
>CADBQQ010000047.1 GCA_902796825.1 uncultured bacterium | reverse complement strand
GGCTGAAAGCCCAACTTACGTACTTGGCTGAAAACCCAACTTACATTTTCAGCCCTAAACTACTTTTTATCACATTAAATAAGCCCTCGATATTAAATCAAGGGCTTTAATTATTATTACATTAAAATTATTATTCTTTTGTTTCTGCTTCTTTTACTTCCTCAACACCGGAATCTACTTTACCAAGCACCTGCGGAAGTTCTATACCCGCCTGATTTGCAAGATCGTGCATTGCAGGGAGCGATTTAATCAAATCTTTCATAAAGTTTGCGGTAGTAGAGCCGTTTGCAGAACCTGCGCCGCCATCCCAAACGGTAATCTTATCAAATTTGATATTTTTAATAGCATCAACCTGTTTTTCAACAATATCTTGAATTTTTTCAATCATCAAGAAGCTTGTTGCAATTTCAGGTCTGTTATTTGAAATTTTAACTAAATCAGCATAACCTTTTGCCTTTGCTTCAAGTACAGCCTTAATACCCTCAGCTTCTGCAAAATATTTAGCTTTAATTGCATCTGCTTCACCAAGCGCGACACGTCTTAAGCGTTCAGCTTCCGCATCAGCTTCAACTTGAACTCTTAATTTTTCTACTTCTTGCCTTGCAAGTTCTTCTTTTTTCAACTTAGCTTCTTCTTGTTCTTTTTGAGCAAGTAATACATCTCGCTGAGCGTTTGCTTTTGCTACTTCACCTTCTCTATAAGCATCTGCCTGTTTTACGGATAAAGTAGCGTTATATTCTGCAATATTTGCTTTTGCAATGTTCTCACCCTCAACGGCTTGCGCTTCCAAATCAGCTGTTTTAATACGTTGTTCTTTATCAGCATTTGTCATACCGATTTGAGTTTCGGCAGTTTGCTGTGCAACTTGAACTTCTTTTTCTTTATTAGCTGTAGCTTCACCAACAGCACCGAGTTTTTCTTGTTCTGCTACTTCAACTTTAGCTTTATTTATAGCTTCTGCTGCCGCTTTTTTACCAATTGCGTCAATATATCCTGATTCATCCGTAATATCTTTGATATTTACGTTAATAATTTCAAGACCGATTTTCTTTAACTCGGTATTTACGTTTGCATTAATTTGTTCTAAGAATTTTTCACGATCCTGGTTAATTTCTTCAATAGACAAAGTCGCAATAGCAAGACGTAATTGACCGAGAATAATGTCGCTTGCCTGCGCAATAACATCCGCTCTTGAAAGCCCCAAAAGACGTTCTGCTGCATTTATCATAATTGAGGGTTCAGTCGAAATACCAAAAGTGAATGTTGACGGAACTGCAACACGTATATTACCTTTTGACAACGCACCTTTAAGATCGATATCAGTTGTCATAGGTTCTAAAGATAACACTCCGTAATCTTGAATAAGCGGGATAATAAATGTACCTCCGCCGTGAACACACTTTGCGGTTTTTTCACCGCCTGTTTTACCGTAAACTACAATAATTTTGTTTGACGGGCATCTTTTGTACTGATTAGCAATAAATACAAATGCCGCAAGTACAATAAGCGCGGCAGTAATAATTAGTCCAAACATTTTTATCCTCTCTTTCTTATATATAAAATATTTTCTTCAACTTTCACCACCTCAACAACAGAAAACGCAGGAATCTGTTCTTCTGTTGTATTAATCGCATCAGTTACGGTTAATTGACCGTTAATTTCGATTTCAACCTGACCTTGCCCTTTTGGTTCAAAATTTGTATAAGCTTTGCCTGATTTGTTAAGTGCAGAATTTTTATCCTTTTTGACATTTTTTTCAAGTTTTTTAACTAGAAACATTAAATATGCACTCAAAAACATAAATACAAAACCAACACCAACGGCAGACAATATACTTATTATTTGGCTTAATCCAAATTGATTTAAACCTGCATATCCCATCCAACCAAAACCCATTAAAAATGCGAGTAAAGATTGTACTGAAATAAAATCAAAAGCAGTTTCGGTTTCAAATTCGGTATTAAAATCCGCACTTACTTCTGTATCTCCGCCAAAAATCGAAAAAAGTGCCAGTTTAATCACAAAAAATATCGTGGCAAAAAGGGCAATATTGTAAAAAATTTGTGTTAATGCAGTATCATTTAACATTTTATTCTTTTCCTTTCGTTTTTTGTTTTTTATTATTTTTAGATGATACAGACCTGTTGCCTGCTAAAGATGATGATTGTATTCTTTTTACACTGAAAACATCCGGCAAAGATTGAATGCAGGCAACGACTTTTTTGTATGTGTCAATATTATCTAGTTCAAGCCCAATTTCTATAATACCGACGTGATTTTTTATTTTAATATTTGCACTTATAATATTCGTATTATTATCGGAAATCGCAGAAATTACATCTTTTAATAATCCTAATTTTTCAGCTGTTTCAATTCTTATTGTTGTTTTATAAGTTTTATTTGTATTTTCACCTGTCCAGCGAATATCCATCAATCTTTCTGATGGAATTGTTTCGAGCGTTTTGCAATCCGCGCGGTGAACACTAACCCCTTTTGTCCTTGTTACAACACCGACAATAGGTTCACCCGGTATAGGAGAACAGCATTTTGCAAAAGAGTAAAGCATACCCTCTAGACCCTGAATATCTTTACCGGAAGATTTTTTGCTATGGTGATGAAATGAATCTTCAATTGATTTTGCTTCCGGTTTTTTGAGTTTGTTTATAACCTTATTAACTGTCGTTTCGCCGTAGCCAAGCGCAGCAAACAAATCCTCCGCAGATTGATAATTCATAGACTTCGCTACATTATCAAATTCTCCGTTTTTAACATATTCGTCAAAAACAGCTTTTGTTAATTCATGTTCAAGATTAGCTTTACCAAGATTAATATGTTCTTCCCTGTTATTCTTTTTAAACCATTGTTTAATTTTTGAAGAAGCCTGCTTTGTAACAACAAAAGTAAGCCAATCCAAGCGCGGAGCCGGCGTTTTTGAGGTTAAAACTTCAACTATATCGCCGTTATTAAGTTTGGTATTTAGCGGAACAATTCGTCCGTTAACAAGAGCGCCTACTGTTTTATGCCCGACATCAGAGTGAATTCGATAAGCGAAATCAACCGGTGTAGCATTTTTAGGGAAATCATAAATATCTCCGTTTGGAGTAAATGCAAAAACCTGATCCGAAAATAAATCTAATTTAACACTGCTTACATAATCCTTAGCATTTTTCATTTCCTTGTCATATTCAACAAGCTTGTGAAGCCATGAAAACTGCATATCAGTTGAGGCATTTGCCTTTTGAGAGCCTTTTTCTTTATAACGCCAGTGAGCAGCAATACCATATTCTGCTACTTGATGCATTTGCCATGTTCTAATTTGAACCTCAAGAGGTTTTGATCTCGGACCAATAACAGAAGTATGCAATGATTGATACATATTGCCCTTAGGCATTGCAATATAATCCTTAAATCTGCCGGGAATAGGTTTGAATTGAGAGTGAATAATCCCGAGAACTTCATAACACTCTCTGATATTATCAACAATTACCCTGACAGCTGTTATGTCATATAAATCGTTAAACGAAATATTTTGACGCTTCATCTTAGCGTAAATACTGTAATAATGTTTTGCACGTCCCGTAATTTGTGCTTTTATGCCGTTTCTTTCAACATCATGCGAAATTTTATCCATTAATGCTTTTACAGTTTCTTCTCTATCTGCTTTAGTTTGGGCAACAAGTTGTGCTATTTCAAAATATTTATCAGGCTCAAGATACTTTAACGATAAATCTTCTAACTCGGCTTTTATTTTATAAATACCTAACCTGTTTGCAAGAGGCGCAAAAATTTCAAGAGTTTCACCTGCGATTTTCTTTTGCTTTTCAGGGTTCATAAAATTAAGAGTTCTCATATTATGAAGCCTGTCAGCAAGTTTCAAAAAGATTACCCTTATGTCATTTGCCATTGCAATAAATAAGCGTCTAAAATTTTCTGCCTGACGTTCTTCTTTAGATTTAAATTTTAATTTTCCTAATTTTGTAACTCCCTGAACAAGATTTAAAACATCTTTTCCAAAGAGTTCTTCAATAGTTTCAGGCTTTGTGTCAGTGTCCTCTAAAACATCATGTAAAAATGCCGCCATCAAAGTATGAATATCTACTTCCAAACTCGCAAGTATTTTGGCAACTTCAACAGGGTGTATAATATATGGTTCCCCTGAAACTCTAAATTGACCTTCATGAGTCTTTTTGGCAAATTTATAAGCTTTTTCAACAAACTCAATATCTTCTTGAGAATATTTTTGTTCGGCTAACGTTTCTTTTAATTCTTTGAAAATTTCGACATCTGACATAACACAATAATGATATAAGCCATTGGCTCTATTTTCAAGAAAAAACAAAAAATTTCATATAAAAAGATTAGGTCTATACTGTGTTATTTTACGACTTTATTAAGCCCGTGAGGCTTGTCCACATTTTTATGCAATTTTAAAGCAGTTTCAAGTGCCGTCAACTGAATTATAACTAATAAAGCAAAACTTTTTATAATTGGTTTTTGACAATCTATATCTATATTATAAGTAGATTTCACCTGATTTGTTTTATTACCGATGACACAAATTGCAGGATTATAATTTTCCTTTATTTTATTCAAATTTTTAGTCGCAGTATAAGTCAATTCGTCATTCAAAATATACACTACAACTGAATGTTTGTTATTTAAAATCGCAACATGTCCGTGCATAAATTCGCCAAGAATATAAGACATTGTATTAATATAAGAAGTTTCTTTAACCTTTAGTGAAGCCTCTTTTGCCAATGCGTAAGAATCACCGTCAGCCGTCATAATAATATTTTTATATTTAGATAAGAAACGCGCAAATTGTTTAATTTTTGGTTGAAGTTTTAAAGCTCTTTCAATAACATCCGGAATATCTTTCAAATCTCTCACATAATCTGAAACATCCATTCCCTTATTTTGAGCAAATTTTGAAACCAAAAGCGCTGCACACAACATCTGAGAAGTTAAAGATTTTGTAGCTGCAATACTTTTTTCTTCACCCGCAAGACAGGCTATTTTATAATCTGCTTCATTCCAAATTGAGGAATCTTCTTTATTAGTAATACAAAAAGTCTTAACTCCGGATTCTTTTGCCTTTAACAATGCGCTATTAGTATCTGTTGTTTCTCCTGATTGCGTAATAAAAATATAAAGAATATTCTCAGAAGCCGCAAATTTAGACTTTAACAAAAACTCACTTGAATAAACCGCACTTGCTTCAATCCCCGCAATAGAGCCAAACAAATCCGCCGTATATCTTGCACAATGGTAAGAAGAACCGCTTGCAACAATTATAATTCTGTCAATATTTTCGGGAACATCAATATTAACATTATTATCAGAAATATATGCATTCAAAATGTTCTGAACAATAACACTTTGTTCAAAAATTTCTTTTTCCATTGATGTTAATTTACGTTTTAAAAAGGACATATAAAATTAACCCTCAAGAAATTCTCTGACAAATTTATTAACAGTTTGAGGATTAGCACGTCCTTTTGTTTCTTTCATAACTTGACCGACAAAGAAACCTAATAAATTCGTTCTGCCGTTTCTGTAAGCTTCAACCTGTTGAGGATTAGCTTCAACAATATTTTTAACAATTTCTTTAATTGCACCTTCATCGGAAATTTGGCTCAAGCCTTTTCTTTCAACAATTTCTGAAGCTTTTTCACCATTAGTAATCATATCTTCAACGAGGATTTGTTTACCAATATTATTTGAAATTGTCCCTTTTTCTATCATAGAAATAAGTTCTGCAAGATTTTCCGGAGTTAATTTGGTTTCTCCAATTTCGCAGTGGTTTTCTTTCAAATAAGCGGCAATTTCACCGGTCAAGAAATTAACTGCCGTTTTAGGGTTTGCCCCTAGTTCAAGAACTTTGTCAAAGAATTTTGCCAATTCCATTTGAGAAACAACAACATTTGCATCATATTCACTCAAACCTAAACTCTGGTATCTTGCGCGTTTTTGATTAGGTAATTCAGGCATTTTTGCTCTAATTTCTTCAACCCATTCTCTTGAAATTTCTAAAGGCATCAAATCAGGTTCAGGGAAATATCTGTAATCATTTGCATCTTCTTTGCTTCTCATTGATTTTGTTTCGCGAGTATCATCATTCCAAAGTCTTGTTTCTTGAACAACTTCTCCACCTTCTTCAACGATTTCAATCTGACGGTCAATTTCATATTCCAAAGCTCTTTCTAAAGCAGAAAAAGAGTTTATATTCTTAATTTCAGCTCTTGTTCCGTATTCTTTTGAACCTTTTGGCATAATGGAAATATTTGCATCACATCTCATAGAGCCTTCTTCAAGGTTACCATCACAAACACCTGCATAACGAACAATGTCTCGAAGTTCTTCCATATAAGCTCTTGCTTCTTGAGGACTTCTCATATCAGGTTCAGAAACAATTTCTAAAAGCGGAGTTCCGGCTCTGTTCAAATCTACAAGAGAATAAAGCGATCCTGCAAGACCGTTTGCACCTGCGTGAACAAGCTTTCCGGCATCTTCTTCTAAATGCGCACGTGTAATACCAATTCTCTTACCATTGATATCAATATGACCGTTTACGCAAATCGGTTCATCATATTGAGAAATCTGATAACCTTTAGGCAAATCAGGATAAAAATACTGTTTTCTGTCAAATTTGCATCTTGACGGAATTTCGCAATTCAATGCCAAACCTGCTAAAATCCCCATATTAACAACTTCTTTATTTAATACCGGCAAAACACCCGGCATACCTAACGTAATAGGACTTGTCAAACTGTTTGGCTCTTGACCGAATTCGTTTTTATCCGGAGCAAATATCTTTGTATTAGTTTTAAGCTGCGCATGGACTTCCAAACCTATAACAACTTCATATTTATCTCTTAATTCTTGTTCTACCATTCTGATTCTCTCCTTGTCTAATGACATAATTTTAACACAAAGGAGTAAATGATAAAACAAACGCAACAAGTTCTTTACAGTTTTTAAGATAAATAAATTACGAATAATTTGTGTTTCAATTTTTTGCAGGGTAAATCACTTCATAATCCTTTAAAATTTCTTTTTGAAAAGATTCTGGTAACAAATTAAACTCTAATATATCAATCAAAAACGGAATATCACTCTGTGATAAAATTTCAATTAATTCAGATATATTACATTTTTCATCACCAAAATCTTTTACAGCCAAATCCAAATCACTTCCACAGTGAGCGCTTCCGTTTAACCTGCTTCCATAAGCAAAAATCGTTGATTTTGGGCAATATTTATCAAAAATAGAAATTAGCTCTTTTAAATATTTTTGTCCAATTAATAATCTACTCATTATCTATAACCTTTTTCAAATTTTTGGCATCATTTAAAAAGTCATCAACCAAAGCCAGAGTTTCTTTTGCAAAAGCTATACTTCAACAGATTTTATCATCTCATAAGATTTTTCAAGAGTATCTATACATTTTTGCAAATATTCAGTATTTATAGAATTCATATTTC
>CADBQQ010000046.1 GCA_902796825.1 uncultured bacterium | reverse complement strand
TAGCAGAAGTCTTGATTACATTAGCTATCAAGTTAATGGTCTTAGTAAAAACTTAAAGATGGCTAAGATATGTAATAGTGAACACATAAGAGATTGTATTCCTTACGATAAAATTAAGTATGATAAAAATGGAACAGAGACAACATTAGATGTCTCAGATATCAAAACAGCTTCAAAGTTAAAACTCCCTGCGCCGTATACAGATACAGCAGCATTTGTATTAGGTGATGGTACTCCTGCAATAGTTGCATACAATACAAAATGTATAGATGACCCAGACAAAGCGTATACAAGTTTAAGTGAGAGTTGTTTGTCTCGGAAATTAGCTTAACATTAATACGCTGGGGGGTATTATTATACAACCCCCGCATTTTATCACAAGTATACTTGTATTTTGTTTTTATTTTTAATATAATCGCGTTATGAGTATAAAGAAAATTAAACTTAGGGATTTTGAGATTGGGGGAGACAAATTAACTATTCTTGCCGGTCCATGCGCTATTGAAAGCGAAGATATTTTATTCAGAACTGCTGACGGTTTAAAACAAATTACCGAAAAACTCGGAATAAATTTTGTCTTTAAATCATCTTTTGATAAAGCAAACCGTTCATCATTAAACTCTTTTCGCGGTCCGGGAATAGATAAAGGGCTTGCCCTTTTGGAGAAAGTTAAAGAAAAATTTGACGTTCCTATTGTTACGGATATTCATCTTCCCGAACAGGCTGCAAAAGTTGCAGAAGTTGCTGATATTTTGCAAATCCCTGCTTTCTTATGCCGTCAAACGGATTTGCTTGTAGCTGCTGCAAAAGCAGGTAAAATTGTTAACATAAAAAAAGGACAATTTCTTGCGCCTGAGCAGATGAAAAGTTTAGTAAAAAAAATTGAAGATTCGGGCAATGAAAATATCTTAATAACCGATAGAGGAACTTCTTTTGGTTATAACAATCTGGTTGTGGATTTCAGAGGAATTCCGATAATGAAAGAATTCGGATATCCTGTGGTGTTTGATGCAACCCATAGTGTTCAATTACCGGGAGCAAACGGCACAAGTTCCGGAGGTGACAGAAGGTTTGTTCCGACACTGGCAAATGCGGCTATGGCTTCGGGTGCAGATGTACTGTTCTTTGAAGTTCATCCTGATCCTGAACATGCGCTTTGTGACGGTCCGAATATGGTTCATCTTGATAAAGCGGAAAAACTGTTTTCGGTTTGTCAGCAAATTTTTGAAGTTGTAAAGGACAATTAAATGATTATTAAAACATTTGTAGAAGGTCCTATCAGCGCAAATAATTATCTTTTAATTGATGAAAATACACGCGATGCTGTTTTAATCGATTGTTCAAGTCCGCGAGAAGAATTTGTTAACGCGGTAAAATCGGAAAATGTAAATTTAAAATATCTCTTTTTAACACACGGGCATTTCGATCATATATTAGGATGCGACAAATTTAAAGAGGTTTTTAACACCGAAATTTATATGGGTGAAAAAGACACTTTTCAAGTAGAGATAGCCTCTCAAATGGCAAGTTATTATTGCGGAATAGAACCGCCTCAAATAACAAGTATTACCAATTTTGTAAAAGACAATGATGAGTTTAAATTTGGTAATATTACAGTGAAAGCAATTGCCACTCCGGGACATACGGAAGGCGGTATTTGCTACATTATTGACGGGAAACTTTTTTCGGGGGATACTTTGTTTAGAGAAAGTGTCGGCAGGTGCGATCTGCCAAAAGGTAATAGGAAAGAGCTTTTGCATAGTGTAAAAGAAAAGTTATTCGCACTGCCTGAAGATACGGAAGTATATACAGGACATGGCCCTAAAACTTCTATAGGTTACGAAAAGTTGTATAATGAAATTAATAACGGGTGAAAGATGAAAGAACAATTAGAAAAAATTTATTCAAATGCTTCAACTGATATTGAAAATGCTGTTTCAATAAAAGATTTGGAAGAAATAAAAAATAAATATTTAAGCAGAAAAGGCGAATTTAACGAAATTAAAAAAGGCCTAAAAGATTTGTCTGTTGAGGACAAAAAAGTTATCGGCTCTTTAGCAAATGAGATTACTCAAAAGCTTGAGGGTGCAATTTCTGACAAGTTCAAATTATTCTACGAAAGAGAATTAAATGAAAAACTTCAAAAAGAAAAACTTGACGTTACGCTTCCGGGACAATACATTCCACGCGGTCATGTTCATCCTTTAACTTCAACAACAGACGAGATTTGTTCAATATTTCAAAGTTTAGGATTTTCAGTTGTGCCTGATGAATTTGCTCCTGAAGTTGAAACGGAATATTACAACTTTGATATGCTGAATGTTCCAAAAGATCACCCTGCACGTGATATGCAGGATACTTTCTACACAAATATTGCACAAAACGTTGTATTAAGAAGTCAAACATCAGGCGCTCAAGTCCATGCTATGGAGCTTAAAAAGCCTCCTATCAGAATGATTGCTCCTGGCAGAGTTTATAGAAATGAAAACATAAATTCTCGAAAAAATAATTTCTTCCACCAAATTGAAGGGCTTTATGTCGATAAAAACATTACTTTCGGTGATTTAAAGGGTGTTTTAAATGAGTTCATACGAATTTACTTTGGCGAAAGTCGTCCTACACGTTTTAGAAGCAGTTTCTTCCCGTTTACTGAGCCGTCTGCCGAAATTGATGTTCAATGCATAATGTGTCAGGGCAAAGGTTGCCGTACATGTTCAGGTACCGGATGGTTAGAAATTCTTGGAGCTGGTATGGTTGATCCTAACGTATTACGCGGTGTAGGAATTGATCCGGATGTTTATTCAGGTTTTGCTTTTGGTATGGGTGTTGAAAGATTAGCAATGCTCAAGTACGCTATTGACGACATCCGTTTGTTCTTCAATAATTATGTCAGATTTTCACAGCAATTCAAGTAAAAGCAGATAATATAAATAAGGAGATTGGGCGATAAGCCTTTTCATAAAGGGATAAATTAATGTCAATAATTATAATGATTTTGCTCATAAGTTTGTTAATTCTTGTGCATGAAGCAGGACATTTTCTTGCTGCACGCGCTTTAGGAATAAAAGTTTCAAAATTTGCAATAGGATTTCCTATTGGTCCTACACTTTGGAGTAAAAAAATCGGAGATGTCGAATACTTAATCCATGCTTGTGTATTAGGCGGATATGTAGCATTTCCGGATGATGATAAAGATTCAGATTTACCAGTTGACTCTCAAGACAGATTTATGAATAAACCAATCTGGCAAAGAATGATTGTTATCTCTGCCGGAGTAATTGCAAATATTATAACAGCATTTGTTCTAGTATTTATTACTGCGATTGCATGGGGACAATTACCATCAGGAGATTATCAAGTTTATATTAATAAAATTGCAGCCCCAAAAGAGGCTTCTATATGGCAAAGCGGACTAAAAAACGGTGACCGAATTATCAAGGTTAACGGCTCTGAAATAAATTCAAGCTACGCTTTAACTCTTTATGCCCAAAACAGTAAAAGCTATGATGGCAAAATTGATGAAATTTTCGCTAATAATAATTTGGAAAAATTAAAAAAATCTAATCCTAAAATTGATGAGAATAATTTAATTAAATTAAATACTATTGTAAAACTGCCGCAAGTCGGAAATGAACCGACAATAAAAGTTGAAGATACCGCCTTAAAAGGATATAACCCATACAAAGATGCTCAGATATCATTATCCGAAGATCAAATTGGTTTACGCGACAGCTTAAAAAATAAATCAATTTACGTATCTGACGGCACAGTTACATTAAAAGACATAGCTTATGCAATTTCAGACAGCATAAAACCTTTAAATATAACTGTTTTACGTAATGGAACAGAGGTTGAACTTTCACCGATTTATCCTGACGAAAAAGGTGTAATAGGTGTTATGCTTGAAAATCGTCAAGTTTTAATGCCGACTAATACACCAAAAACAATTATAAAAGGAACATTTGATTATATCTGGGAACAGACATATACATTATGTTACGGATTTTATGTATTGTTCGCAGGTAAAGTTCCGGCTTCAAGTATGCACGGTATTGTGGCTATTGCTAAAGTTGGCGGTGATGTAATCCATAACAACGGGATTTTTTCAGGACTTTTACTTACAGCTATGATTTCTATTGATTTGGCAATCCTGAATTTCTTGCCAATACCGGCTCTTGACGGCGGTCATTTTATGTTTTTAATTATCGAAAAATTGCGCAGAAAACCTGTTGACGAAAAGACAATTGAAAAAATCAGTTCAATTTTCTTTATGCTTTTAATTGTTCTGGCTTTTTTAATAATTTTTAACGACATTTACGCACTACTAAAACATCAATTATAAAAATCAATCGACATTATTATATAGAAAGAAGGATAAGATGTTAAATTTTATACAAGATAACGCGATGTTAATTTCAGGATTAATCCTTGTAATTGCTTACGTATTTATTGCAAGTGAAAAAATTCAAAAATCAGTCGTAGCACTCACAGGAGCTTCTTTGACAATGCTTCTGGGCTTGATACCGTTTGAATCGCATTTTGATAAAACTACAAGCACATTAGTTAAAGGTGTATTTCAGCACGTTGATTTTCAAGTGATTTTTTTACTAATTGGTATGATGATTATTGTTCATATTTCGAGCAGAAGCGGTGTTTTTAAATGGCTTGCTCTTGAATTGCTTCACTTAACAAAAGGTCATCCCAAAACAGTTTTGTTTTCGCTTGCAACTTTTACAGCAATTGCTTCGGCATTTTTAGATAACGTTACGACCGTTGTTTTGATGATGCCGATTACTTTTGTAATTGCAAAAGAATTTGACACGGATCCTGTCCCGTTTTTAATTACGGAAGTTCTTGCATCCAATATTGGTGGTACAGCGACTTTAATCGGGGACCCGCCGAATATTATTATCGGAACACGAGCAGGACTTAGCTTTATGGATTTTGTTATTGAATTGACCCCTATTGTTTCAATAATATTCTTGGTTGCTATAGGAACACTTGTTTTCTTATTTAGAAAAGGGTTGAAGTCCACCCCTGAAAAAATGGCGCAAGTTGCAAATATTGATAATTCACAGACAATTACCGACAAAAGCCTTATGATAAGGTCAATTGTCACGATAGCTTTAGTTATTCTCGGTTTCGTAACTCATGATATAACTCACATCCCGGCGTTTGTTTTTGCTGTAGCAGGTGCTTCTTTCTTGCTGTTATTTGAAAAACCAAAAGAAATCTATCGCGATGTTGAGTGGCTTACAATATTTTTCTTTGTTGGTTTGTTTATTATAATTGGTGGCTTTGAAGCAAACGGCGGTATTAAATTTCTTGCGGATCAACTTATAATTTTGACACACGGTAGCCTTAAAATCGCAACAATGGTAATACTTTGGGCTTCGGGAATTTTATCAGGCATAATTGATAATATTCCTTACACCGCAACAATGGCGCCGTTGATTTCGGAATTAATAAACCCTGCAAACCCAAATGCAATTACAGGAAATGTTCATGCATTGTGGTGGGCTTTATCTTTAGGAGCTTGTCTGGGCGGAAACTTAACAATAATAGGTGCCGCAGCAAATGTGTTGGTGAGTGAAACGGCCGCATCTAAAGGACATAAAATTTCATTTTTCAGATTTATGAAATATGGGGCTCTTGTTACAATTATTTCACTTGTATTAAGCTCAGTGTACTTATACTTAAAATATTTAAAAGGTTAAAAAGCCGGTACTACAGGCCTTTTTTATTTAATTTCTAAAAGATTATTTATATCGGTTTGAAGATAATTCGCAAAATCCGTAAGTTACGGCACATGGATAAACGGCGCAGGTTCAATCGGCTCAGGCGAAGCGATACCTGAGGCACTTTCCGGTCTAGGTTCGTCTTGGTACAACTTGTGGTCCTCCGGCGAGACCAGCGCTAGCACCGCGTACTACCGGTTCTTCAACAGTTCGTATACGTTACGGAGCTACACCTACCGCTACAATTCCAGTATCCGTGCGGTTTGCGTAGGAAATTAATTATTAAATAAGAAGCGCCTCTTGTAAAAGAGGCGCTTCAGATTATTGAGTTATTTTTTTAAACCTTTGCAAATGAGTCATTTGAGCGGGTTTTGATTTCATTTGTAATCTTTTCAACAAATTCATCAACTTTAAATGTTCCGATTTGACCGATACCGCGCGCGCGAACGGCAACTGTCCCCTCTTGCGCTTCTCTGTCACCAACTACGCATACATAAGGAATTTTCTTATCTTGCAAAGATTCTCTTATTTTGTAGTTCATTGATTCGGAACGGTCGTCTAATGATGCTCTTATACCTGCTTCGCGAAGTTTTTTGTAAACACTTTCAGCATAATCAGTGTGCTTGTCATTAGAAATCGGCACAACATTAACCTGAGTCGGAGCAAGCCAAGTTGGGAATGCTCCGGCATAATGTTCAATTAAAATGCCGTGAAATCTTTCCATTGAACCGAAAATTACTCTGTGAAGCATCAACGGAGTTTTTAACTGGCCGTCTTTATCCTGATATTTGATATCAAATCTTGCAGGTAAGTTAAAGTCTAGCTGAATAGTTGCACACTGCCAAGTTCTTCCGATAGCATCTTTCACTTTGAAGTCGATTTTTGGGCCGTAGAAAGCACCATCACCTTCGTTTATGTCATATTTCATTCCGCGACGTTCCATAGCTTCTTTCAAGCCGGCTTCTGCCTTGTTCCAATTTTCAATTTCACCTACAAAACTTTCAGGACGGGTAGAAAGTTCAACTTCAAATTCCATATTGAATATTGCCATTGTATCAGCGACAAAGTCAATAATTCCATTGATTTCGTCAACCAATTGTTCAGGTGTACAGAAAATATGAGCATCATCTTGAGTAAAGCCTTGAACACGGGTTAAACCTGACAACGCGCCTGATTTTTCTTTACGATAAACCGTTCCGAGTTCCGCCATTCTCAAAGGTAAAGAGCGGTAAGAATAACGATTTGATTGATAAATCAAAATATGGAACGGACAGTTCATAGGTTTTACTACATATTGATCATCACTATCTTCATCCTTTTGAACAAAGAACATGTTTTCCTTGTAGTGGTCCATGTGACCTGAAATTTCCCAGAGGGTAGATTTCGCGATTTGAGGAGTATTAACGATAACATAACCTCTTTTGCGGTGTTCTTCTCTCCAGTAATTTTCAATTTGTTCACGAACACAAGCCAAATTCGGGTGCCATAAAACAAGTCCGCCGCCCATTTCTTCGCGGGTAGAAAATAAATCTAATTGTTTACCCAATTTTCTGTGATCGCGTTTTTCTGCTTCTTCCAAGAATGTTAAGTAAGCCTGCAAATCTTCTTTATTCCAATATGCAGTTGCGTATATCCTTTGAAGCATTTTATTTTTTTCATTGCCGCGCCAGTATGCGCCTGCAACTTTCAAAAGTTTAAATGCATTTGCTTTGATATATGAAGTATTCGGCAGATGAGGTCCGGCACAAAGATCGTTAAATAAAGCGTTTCCATCTTTATCTTTTGTAATATACAAAGTCGGATTATCGTTTCTGTGTTCTTCTAAAAGTTCTGCTTTATATATTTCACCTTGAGCTTTAAATTCATCAATTTGAGCCTGAACATCAGGAATTTCGTATCTTTCAAATGTAAGATTTTGTTTTACAATCTCTTTCATTTTTTCTTCGATTTTTTCAAGATCTTCTTGTGTAAAAGCATGACCGTCTGTTAAATCAAAGTCATAGTAAAAGCCCTCAGCGGTAGATGGTCCTATTGCTAATTTAGCAGATGGGAATAAACTTTGAACAGCCTGAGCCATAATGTGAGATGTCGAGTGTCTTAAAATCGACAGAGTTTCGTTGTTCTTTTCCATATTTAATTGTCCTTTTCTATCCTTTCGGGAAAAATTTAATCCGGCAAGCGGCTACATCTGCAAGCCTAAACTTTCCCACAGGGTGGATCCCCTTAACTAGTACTTTAATATTATATAACAAAAAAATATTATAAATTATTTTTTATAGATTCCGCGCAAACATAACCTGTAGACCAGCAATTTTGCAAATTAAAACCTCCGCAAAATCCGTCGATATCGAGTATTTCACCGCAGAAATACAAGTCTTTATATTTTTTACATTCAAGTGTTTTAGGGTTAACTTCTTTTAAATCTACTCCGCCGCATGTTACAACTTCTCCATCAAGAACTTTTCCTGTCACTGTGAATTCAAAATTATATAATTTTTGGAGAATTTTATCGCGCGTTTTGCCGTCAATAGCGTGACATTTTTTGTTTTTATCCTCTCCAAGAATATATTCTGCAAGAGATTTTGGTATAAATTCGGAAATAATATTTTTAATATCTTTATGAGGATTTTTATTTAACATATCCTGAAAATTGTCAATTTCAGCAAGTTTAATAGACATTTTGAATGGGAAAGATTTTCTTGCATTAATTGAGGAATATTTATAAATATAAGGACCGGAAACACCTTTGTGAGTAAATAAAAGACCATTTATACTTACTCCGGCAAGAGTTGAAAAATCTTCTTTTGTTGTGAACCCCACAAGAGACGGCGTTTGTTCAATTACGTTAATATTTAATTTATTTATAAGATCTACTCCTGCATGACCGCCTATAGCTATTACAACATAATCAAAGAAATATTTACTTTTATTTGTCTCTATTTTAAAACCGTTTTCAATTTTTATTACTTCTTCTTTTGCAAATTTACACTTTAATGTTTTTAGTAATTTACTTCGAACATCCGCAGAAGAATTTGAAACCGGAAAAATGCATCCGTCGTCACGTGTATATGTATCAACTCCTATACTTTTGAAAAATTCAAGGGTATCTGACGTATCAAATTTTGAAAATATTGAATAAAGGAATTTTTCTCCTCTGGGATAATTTTTTGCAAGCTCTTTAAAATCAAATTCCGCATGAGCAAGATTACATTTCCCGCCGCCTGTTGGAAGCAAAGTCCTTAAAAAAGCCCCTTTATCAAAAATAGTTACATCACAATATTTTTGTAAAAAGTAAGCACAAGCACATCCTGCGGGGCCACCGCCTATTATGGCAACAGATTTAGAAGTCAACTCTTGTTCCATAAAGAAATACCATCTCAGGGGCTTCAAGATCATTATGCATTTGCGCAATTGTTTTATTTATTACAGGATGAACAAAATCGGCATTTAATTCCATCATAGGAACAAGGTTAAATGCTCTTAAATGTACATATTTGTGCGGAATTACCAAATCTGGCTCATTTATAACGTCATTATTGTAAAATAATATATCAATATCTATATTTCTGTCTTGATAGTTATTTTGAACGGTTTTATGTTCTCTGCCAAGTTGTGTTTCTATTCTTTGGCAGGTATTTAGCAGTTCTCTCGGTGAATATTGCGTTTTAATTTCAACAATAGCATTAACAAACCAAGATTTGGTATTCATATTCCATGGTTCGGTTTCATAAAAAGCAGAGCTACGCACAATAGAAATTTTTTCGTCAGCGCCTAACAAGCCTGCCGCTTGCTGAACATATCCTATACGATCTCCTTTATTTGAACCCAAACTAATATATGCTATTGCCATAGAATAATTTTATAAATTTTTGTATATATTGTCAACATGTGCAGTATTTTGTAGTATAATTTAAGCGTTATGACAGGTATATTTTGGTTTATTTACGGGATATGTGTTTCACTTTTATTTGTAGTTTTAATGCCCTTATACTATGTAATAAGGGTTCTTCAACGTAAATATATTTACGGTTGGAAAGAAAAACTCGGGATATTTAAATCACCTGAACTTGGTGAAAGAGTAATTATGTTTCACGGGGTTTCGGTTGGTGAAGTTATTGCGCTTGAAAATCTTGTAAAAAAAACTAAAGAAGTTTTCCCAAATTATAAAATTATTGTAACAACCGGAACAAAAACAGGGCAAGAAATTGCTAAAAAAAAATATTCAGCCATCGCGGACTACATTACATATTTTCCTTTTGATATTCCGGTGTGCGTTAATTCGTTTTTAAATAAAGTTAAACCCTCTGTTGTTTTGATTGCTGAAACAGAACTGTGGCCGTATTTTTCTTATGCTTGTTTCAATAAGAATATTCCTCTTTATTGCATAAACGGCAGGATGTCAGATTCAACATTTAAATTATACAAATTTTTAAAACCATTTTTCAAACACGTATTCAATAAATACACAAAAATTCTTGCCCAAAGTGAAATAGATAAAGAAAAAATTATTGCTTCCGGCGCGCCGGAAAATATAACTTCTGTAATGAAGAATTTGAAATTTGATATAAAAAAAGTCGATACGGATATTAATCTTGAGCAAAACGGTTTTAGAGTAATTATTGCAGGAAGTACTCATCAGGGCGAGGACGAAATTGTTCTTAAAATGTTTAAAGAAAAACTTGCCAGATATGCTGATATAAAACTTCTTCTTGTTCCTCGTCATACGCACAGAATCCCTGAAATTGAAGGAATATTGCGCAGCTTAGAATTAATTTACGGTTTTCGCTCAAAAAATGATAACTTTAAAAATTATGATGTGATTATACTTGATACAATGGGTGAATTGTCAAAGATGTATTCTATATGTGATTTTGCATTTATAGGAGGGAGTTTTAATAAAACAGGCGGACACAATCCTCTGGAAGCAACTGTTTATTCAAAACCAACGATTACCGGACCTTCTATTCATAATTTCAGAGATATTTACGGCATATTATCCCAATCCTGCGCAGGTAAAATTGTAAAAACACCTCAAGAATTTTCTGACTATGTTGAAAAACTTTTATCAGATAAGGAATTTTATAATAAAGCTTGTAAAGACTGTGAAACAGTGTTCAATGATCAGCAGGGTGCATTGGATGTTGTTATTAATGAGCTTCGTAATATTTTGTAATATTTATCTTTAAAAATTAAAGTAATACTCCTTTCATTCCGATACTAAAAATATAGGAAACGATTAGAAAGGACAAAGCGTTATGGGAATGAGTGCATCTCAAGCCAGATTTCTTAGTTTAACTGCAAGAAAAACTAACGTTGAATATGAAGGGCAGCAGATAAACCAACAAAGAACTGCTTTGTCTAACGAATCTGCCGGTTATTATAACAAATTATCTAATATGGCAGTTCCTACCCCTCCATCAACTTCGGCTTATACAAAAACTGTATATAAATTCAATGATGGCGATGAAACAAATACAATCAATACAATGATTGCTCAAAAAGACGGATATTACCTTGTAAATTATACAAAATCTTATCCTGCGGAAGCTGTTATGACAAATGGAACGGTTCTTGTTGTACGCAGTGAAAACGAATCTAAAACGGGATATGATTATTATATCGGCGCATCAAAATTGAGACAATTAGGCACAGACAGCGCGGATGATCCGTATTTGTCTACTTTAAATGAAAAAGATCGTGCTGATGCAATATTAAGAGAAAAGCAGTATGCTGCATTATTGCAAGATAAATATAAAGATGAAAATTGGGCGGTAAAATATACTAAAAATGCAGATGGAGTTTATAATCCGACATTTTATAGCTTGGATCAAATTAATAATGCAAAATATAATGACGAAGGTGTTTCCTTAAATGTTATAAAATCTTATGTTTACGGAACAACAACAGAAAATTATGAAGTAAAAGGTGCTAAAGCTCGTGCCGAACAAGATACAAGCGGCAGATACAAAAGCATTCTTATATATACTCAAGACAAAGATGGTAAAGATATTGAAACAGAATATCTGTTAGAAGTTGCATCTACAACAGACGAACGCGCATACAATGATGCAATGAATCAGTACAATTACGAAAAACAAATTTATGATCAAACTATCCAGAATGTAAATTCTAAATTAGCTCAAGTTCAAGCTCAAGATAAAAGTCTTGAATTAAAACTTAAACAGCTTGATACCGAACAGAGTGCAATTGTTACAGAGATGGAAGCTGTACAAAAAGTTATTTCTAAAAATGTCAGCGATACTTTTAAGACATTTGAAGCATAAAAAGTTTAAATTTTCCTTTCCCTTTTCCTATAAATTTTTCCAACGGCTTTATAATAAAGTCGTTTTTTTTGGTTAAAATAGTTAATTAGTATTAATGACCTTTTAAATTATTTGTTATATTATTTATATATATTTCAGAAAGGATTTTATATGGCGATTGAAAATGCTCTGGTTATGATTTTAGCAGGCGGAGAAGGAAAAAGGCTTTTCCCTCTAACAAAAGATAGGGCAAAACCTGCGGTTCCGTTCGGAGGACGATACAGAATTATTGATTTTGTATTAAATAATTTTATAAATTCTGATTTTTATAAAATTAAAGTTTTAACGCAATATAAGTCCGATTCTCTTAATAAACATATAACCAGAGGGTGGGCATTATCACCATTTTTAAATCAGTATGTTGATTTGGCACCTGCACAAATGAGAACAGGTAATGACTGGTATAAAGGCACGGCAGATGCCATTTATCAAAACATATTTCATATAACTGATGAAGATCCTCGATATGTTTGTATTTTCGGCGGTGACCATATCTATAAAATGAAAGTGTCTCAAATGCTTGATTTTCATAAAGAAAAGAAAGCAGATTTGTCTATTTCTGCAATTCCTATTCCCATAGAAGAAGCTTCTGAATTTGGAATTATGGAGGTAGATGATGATTGGAGACTTATCAATTTTGTAGAAAAACCTAAAGAGAAGCCAAAATGTATTCCCGGACAGCCTGACAAGTGCTTGGCTTCTATGGGGAATTATATTTTTGATAAAGAAGTTCTTCTTGACGCTTTAAATCGTGATGCTGTAATGGAAAATTCTTCACATGATTTTGGCAAAGATGTTATTCCAATGCTTTTAAAAGAGGGAAAAAACATTCGAGTATACAATTTTGAAGAAAATTCTTTTCCTGGAATGACACCTGCTGAACGCGGATACTGGAGAGATGTCGGAAGTATAGATGCATACTGGCAGGCAAATATGGACTTGCTGGCATATTCTCCTGAACTGAATTTATATTCAAAAGAATGGCCTTTAAGAACATTTAATTATAATTATCCTCCAGCAAAATTTGTATGGGAAGAAGGAGACAGAGTAGGTATGGCAACTAATTCTATGGTATCTGAAGGTTGCATTATTTCAGGGGGCGGATTGTCTCACTGTGTTCTTTCTCCAAAGGTTAGGATAAACAGTTACGCAAGTGTAACTGACAGTATACTTATGGAAAACGTAGAGGTTGGACGATACTCGCAAATTCGTAAAGCGATTATCGATAAAAACGTTATAATTCCGCCAAACACCAAAATAGGAATTAACCGCGAAGATGATTTACGTCGCGGCTTCCACGTCTCAGAAGGCGGGGTAACCGTTGTACCTAAAGGAGCCATATTATAAGATATAATAATATTACCCCTTTTGTAAATTTTTGTGAATGAATATTTGCAAAAAGTCAAATTATCGTGAGAAATGCACTTTATATTAGTGTAGGAATGTGTGTGTATGGCTATACCCGGAATTAACAGTGTGCATAATTTTGCTCGTTCAACTATTTATAAACTGGTTGATGCAATGCCTGCTGTTACAATAAATAGCAAGAAATTAAGTGATTCTATTAAATGGGCAGGACAGCACATTTCTTCCCCTCAAAACCGTTTAATTTTAGGGGCTACAGCTTTAATGAGCCAACCGTTTATTGATTTAAATAATAAACGCGTAGATGAAGAAACAAGGAAAACATCAGCAGCAAGAACAGTAGCTAAAATTATCGCCGGTACAACTACGGGTTTTTTTGTCAGATATTACTGCATAAAAGCAATTGAAGCATTTACTAAAGATCCTAAAACACTTAAAGAGGGTGAAAAATACAAATCTGTTTTATATCCTAAAAATATACTAAGAGTAACCAAAAAAGGGTTGAAGCATCACAAAATGGCTCTTGGTACAGTAATTTCGCTCGGAGTTATGATGTTTACCAACTTTTTGATTGATGCGCCGTTAACAAAAATTTTAACAAACAAATTTGTCGCAAAAATAAAAGAAAATGATGCAAAAAAATCAAAGGGGGTAAGTGATGGCTAATCTTACTCTTATTGATAAATTTTACAAAAAGTTTTGCGAAAATCCCGGTAAAATGCTTATTCATACAGGTGTTATCGGTTGGATAATGTCGTCTGCTGCTCAAATTTTTGCAATTGCAATAAATGATAAAATTCCGAAAGAACAAAAAATGTTTATGGTTCCTCAGGAATTTGCAGATGCTTGCGTGAATATTTTGTCATTTTATGCGGTTACAAGAACATTTACATCATTTGCAGATAAAATGGTAAAATGCGGTAAGTTAATCCAAAAACCAACAAAAAAATGGCTTATCAAAAACGGTTATGAAAACTTACTCGGAAAAACAAAATTCGATATTTCAAAGATTAAGCTTCCTGCCGCTCAAAGAAGAAGCCATGAACTTTTCAAAGACGGTGTAGATTTGACAGCCGCTACTGTTGGAGGCATTATATCATGCAATATAATAACTCCTGTTATCAGGAATTTATATGCTTCAAAAAGACAGAAGCAGGGCATTGCTTATTTAAATAAAAAATATCCGAAAAAATCGCAAATTTCTGATAAACAATACCATAATGTATCTATGGCAGATTTTCAAACTCGTGCATATTCGCTGTCATCCGGTCTAAAAATATAAATATATAAAACCCGCAATTATTAGTAAAATTATGCATATAATTACCGGTGTTATTTTATAAAAGCAAGTAGTCGAATATATTTCAGCATTTTGTAACTGTGCTATAACTTGTTTTGAATAATCATATTTTAAGTCGTTTTTAGTTCTGTTGTATGTTGAATGCAGTAATTTTTGAAATTTGTATATTGAATCAAGTTTTTTTCTGGCTGTCGGATTTGAGATTGTAATTTTTTTTATTTTAATATTTTCCTCAGGATTTAATTCGTTATCAATATATGCCGATAAATTATTTATAAATTCTTTACTCAAATTGTCGTGTTCGCAATCATATTTATCACTATCGTTGTAATGAGATATATTAAAATTTTTATACAAATCTTTTATTTTGTTTCTGCACGCTTGGCAAGATTTAATGTGTTCATCTATGCATGTTTTTAATTGAGGAGATAGTTTTCCTTCAATATAGAAATTTAATAAATCACAAACTTGGGTGCAGGTTAATTTTTTACTCATATACAAAAATCTCCTATATATAACTTTTCAAGACTTCCTGCAATTTTATTCTGGCGCGTGAAATTCTCGATTTTACCGTTCCTATGCTTGAATTAGTTGAATTCGCAATTTCTTCGTAACTCAAACCTTGAAATTCCCTTAATACAATTGCTATTTTAAAAGGTTCAGGAAGTCCTCGAATAGCTTTTTTTATAAATTTTTCACATTCGGATGTAATACATTTTTCTATCGGCTTACTTGATTTATCGGGTATATCAATTTTTATATCTAAATCAAGCGGTGCGCAGGTATATTCAAGAGAAATCGTTTCCGGGATACGTTTTACTTTGCGCATTGCATCATAATAAGTATTTGTAATTATATGATTAAGCCATCCTTTAAAACATTTTGGACTATTCAATTCTTGTATATGTTTTGCGACTTTAACAAGAACCTCTTGAGTCAAATCATAAAGATTTTCATGATTATTTAGCATATAACTGAGCGTTGCATAAATATCACCTTGAATTCTTTTGATTAATTCCTCAAGAGCCTTTATATCCTCTTGTTGAGATAATACAACAAGTTCTTCTGTTGACATTTTTTTGTAGGATTGCGGCATGATTTTCTCCTTAATGGAATATTAAGGGAAAATCAGATTTTTAATATTGGTATAATGTCATAGATATATGATTATATTTTCTAATTAACAATAAGAACTAATCTGATAATTTTTGCCGAACAACAGAGTTATTTCCTTGAGAAGAAACAAATAATAAATTATCTTTAATATACATACAATACGGCTTTGAAATATTGGCTATAAAAGTTGAAATTGTTCCATTAATATCAACTTTTATAACATTGTCCTTATTATAATTTGCGATATATATATTATCCTCCGCATCAATTGAAAGCCCTATAGGACCGTCAATTTTTGTATTTTTGATGAATACTAACTTTTTACCGTCTTTACCTATTTTATAAATCAAATTATCCGCAAAATCCGCAACGTATAAATTTCCGCGAGAATCTGTTGCAATGCCTGTAGGACTTGAAATATTTTCATATACAAAATTTGAATTTTCTATTATATTATCATTTACAACCGGCGCCGGTTCTGTTTTAACTTCTTCAACAGGCTCTGCCTGAATTTCTTCCGGCTTTTTTACAGATTTTTGTATTTCTTCGGTGTTACTTTTTGAAGATAAAATCTCTTGAGATAATTGATGAGCTTTTTGACCGATAATTGTATCTGTCGGAATTAGCGTCAAATACATTTGCGCCTTGTCATCCTGCCCAAGACGATGGCTGATTTCGGCAGCCTTGTATACAGATTCATAATCGTCAGGTTTTCGCAAGATTATTTGTTTAAAAGCATTCAAAGCTTCTTCGTTATTATTTAAATATTCTTGAATAGAGCCTAAATTGTAATAAGCATCAATATAATTTGGATTTAATTTTATTGCCTCTTTAAAGCAGTTTAGAGAAGCTTCAAGCTGTCCTGCTTTATAAAAATCAATACCTTTATTGTATTGAGCCTGCGCTTCTGTGGCAAATGACGCAAAACTAATTTCTCCAAATGCCAAAAATGCTAAAATTAAAGCAAATTTTAAAAAGTTATTGTATTTCATCAAGTTCCTCAATTATTTGTTTATTTTCCTGCACAAAGTTTTTACCTCTTGCAATTATAGCCTTTTTTAAAATTTCAGGCAAGTTTATTGTTTGCATTTCTTTGTAATTGTCAGGAAGTCTCAAACTCCAATTTTTATCACCGGATGTTCCCGGAACGTTATATGTTTCTTCCATATTGAAAAAGTCAGTGAAAAATATTTGGATATTTTCTGCCTTGCAGGCAAAAAGTTCTACAAGTTTTGTTTCTGTAAGAAAATCCGCATCATTATTCATCTTGACAATAATATCATCTTTATTTTCGGTTTCTGTAAACAAATCCTCAACAAGATTTTTTACATGCAAATACCCCTCATGTGTTTTAACATTTGATTTAGCCCAAAGTTTTACCGGCCTGTTATCGTGAGTACCGACCATAGCCCAGCAGTTTTGTGGAATATTTTTGCATCTGTATGGATCATCAGGCTCGGTTGGAACTGTAAACTGCGTCAATTTCATCCCCAGAAGTTCGTATTTCTTCATTACGGAAGCAACAGGATTTGTCAGCGTTCCCAAATCTTCGCAAACTATCTCGTTTTTAGTCAAACCTTCTTCTTCAGCGGCCGCAATAACAATTTTTTCTATTAATCTGCCATACAATTCAATTTGCTCATCAGTAAGTGTTTTTACTCTTTTCTCATTATCAGGAGTAAGATTTTCATCTAAATCCGAAAGCTGCGCTATAGCATATTGTTTTAATTCAGGATGTTCCGGCGAAGAATACAATCTTCCTGCACCTTGTTCAGATTTTGGCTTTTTACCTTTTTTATATACCCAAGGATCAATTAAACCTACAATGTGGTCTATTCTTACACCTCCGGGGTTTTCGCGGAACATTTTCTTGTATAAATTTTTCATTAATATGCCCGCTTCCCCTAAAGAACCGTCTTTATTATACATTTTATCAGGATTTATTACAGGAAATCCCCAAGCTTGACCGTCTTTTGAGAAGTAATCCGGCGGACAGCCAAGACACCAACCGTCTAGAAACAAGGATTGATAAGCCCAAGTATCACGATCCGAAAAAGCAACCTGACGATCCGCAATCATTTTTACACCGTTTGAGTCCGCAAATTCTTTGGTTTCTAAAGCTTGCTTGTATAAAACAAACTGAATAAACTTGTATTTATCTATTTCCAACTCATATTTTTTTGAAATTTCTACTATGCGCTGAGCATACTTTATTTTTTCTTCATTTGATTTTGGATTAAAAAGATTTTTATCGGTTTCGTCTTTCCAATTTGGCCAATAATCGCTATCATGCTCGATTGTCAACGCTTCATAAAGACTGTCTTTATCCAACCAAAAATCATTATTCAATTTATACGATTCGAATTCTTTTTTTAATAAAGAATTATCGCTATTAATAAAATTGTTATAAGCTTCTGATAAAGCTATTTCTTGTTTTTTTGTAATATATGAATAACTTGTTCTGTTTGCACCTTTATTAGGATTATTTTCAACGATTTCATCAAATGTTTTTTCGGACAAAATATTATCCCATTTATCTGTAGTAAGTGCTTTTAAATCAATAAACAGTGGGTTATTAGAAAAGATAGTTCCTGTGTATGGTGATGAATCAGAACTTTTTGTTTTTCCTGCAGGTCCTAACTGAATAGCATCAAATATTCCGGAGATAAATTTAATAAAATCTTTCCCGCCGTTAGAATTAATCGTTCCAAATCCTGTATTTTCGCCTTTTGCGGCAGGAAAACTTCCGTTGTGCATAATGAAAACAAAATTCTTTTTACCTAAAGCTTTTAACGCTTTTTTTATAGTTGATGCGTTATTCATATAATTCTCCCTCTAAAACACTTTCTACAAAACAAATAAATTAAGCTCTTTTTAAATATTGCTGAGTTCTCATCCCAATAGAGCTTTCTTTTATAAAGAATTGGGCCCGGTGGGACAGTCTTGCTCGCTCGCATTAAACGGCATTTCGCGTTTTGATATTGTGGCTTATAGCCACATACAAAACGGCTACAGCCTCTGCTCGCTCACGCTCGAACCACATACAATGCTTCGCATTGTTGGGTTCTCGCCCCAATAGAGCTTTCTTTTATAAAGAATTGGGCCCGGTGGGACTCGAACCCACGACCAATTGATTAAGAGTCAACTGCTCTACCAACTGAGCTACAAGCCCGTTTCCTTTACTATTCAATCGTATCACGGAAAAATTAACTGTCAATGTGAAGTTAATACATTGACAATTAACCTAAAACTTAATAAATATCATTAATTAAAAAACTATCGACATAGCCAATTCACTCGGCATGTCGATAGAGAATGTTTTTAATTTCAAATAAATAGCAATTTTATTAATATCTTGCCAAATATTTGTCAAGTTCCCATTGAGAAACGTAAGTTCTGAATGAATCCCATTCTTTTTTCTTTGAAGTCATAAATTCTTTAAATATATGGTCTCCAAGTGCAGCTCTTACAACAAGGGATTTATCCATATCCTCCAAAGCTTCCGATAAACTGCCGGGCAGTGAATCAATCCTTTGTTTTTTACGTTCTTTAGGTGTTAATTTGTAAATATTACTTTCAACAGGCACAGGCGGGTCAATTTTATTGCGAATACCGTCTAAGCATGCTTCTAAAATAGCCGCAAAAGCCAAATAAGGATTGCAAGCCGGATCCGGTGAACGCAGTTCAACTCTGGTAGAAATTCCGCGTTTAGCAGGTACTCTTAGTAGCGCACTTCTGTTTGCCAACGACCAAGCAAGATAAACAGGAGCTTCGTAACCCGGAACAAGACGTTTATAACTGTTAACCAAAGGGTTTGTAACCGCCGTAAAACTTTTTACGTGTTTTAACATACCGCCAACAGAATATTTTGCGACTTCTGAAAGCTGATATTCTGCATTTTCATCATAAAAAGCGTTTTCACCATCTTTAAATAATGAAATATTACAGTGCATACCTGAACCGTTAACACCAAAAATAGGTTTCGGCATAAATGTAGCGTGTAGATTATGTTTTGCAGCAATTGCACGAACTGCAACTCTAAATGTAGCAACATTATCGGCAGCTGTAAGAATATCCGAATATTTAAAATCGATTTCGTGCTGTCCGTCAGCAACCTCATGGTGAGAAGCTTCAATATCAAAACCCATATCTTGCAGAGTAAGAACAATATCAGAGCGAACATCTTCTCCCAAATCTTCAGGTCCGACATCATAATAACCTGCATGATCCTGAGTCAAAGTCGTAATATTCCCGTCTTTATCCTTTGAAAAAAGGAAAAATTCCGCTTCTGCACCAATATTCATTGAAAAGCCCATTTTTTCGGCAGCACCCATAACACGTTTTAAATTACATCTTGGACAACCTTCAAAAGGAGTTCCGTCCGCATTGTAAATATCACAAATTAACCTTGCGGAATTTGCTTCACCGTGTTCTCTCCAAGGCAAGATTTGAAAACTTTGCATATCAGGATGGAAAAACATATCCGAAGTTTCAATGCTTCTAAAACCTTTTATAGACGAGCCATCCAGCATAATTTCATTATTCAAAACTTTATCTATCTGCTCAGACGGGATAGTTAAATTTTTAACCTGCCCATTAATATCAACAAATTGAAGCTTGATAAATTTGATATTTTTAGACTTTATTTGTTTTTTAATTTCTTCTTTTGTAATTTTCTTTCCATCTCCACGAACATGCTTAAAATTTGTCATACACACCCCACTTATTCCCAAATAATATACAACTTTGAGTTATTTTTTGTCAATAATTTTATTATTATCATCAACAATAACAATTGTCGGTTTATGATTTAAAATTTCTTTTTCCTCCAATTGGGCATAAGTAACAATAATAACCTTATCTCCCTTTTGCACCTTTCTTGCAGCTGCACCATTCAAACAGATTTCGCCTGAATCGGCTTTTCCTTTTATAATATAAGTTTGAAATCTTTCACCGTTATTAACATCAAGGATTTCAACCTTTTGCCACTCTCTCATATTTGCAGCCTGCAAAAGCGTTTCATCTATTGTAATTGAGCCGACATAATTAAGATTTGCATCTGTAACCGTTGCTCTGTGTATTTTTGAATGTAAAAATTCTATTAACATAACATTATTCCTTTGAACTTTTATATTATATAACAAACATATTAATGCAAAACAAAAGACCCCATAATGGAGTCTTTTTGTTTTCCCAAGTATAGTTCGCCTTTTTCCTGCCGCTTTAACCCAACAAAGTATCGAGTAAATTTGCATTTTGCAATGCGTCTTTTGATTCTCGAATTCTTTGTTTGTAAATGTAAGTCCTTAACGCTTCACGAATAAGCTCACTGCGTGAACGATTTTCTCCTTCTGCAACCTTGTCGATTCTGTCTAAAAAATCTTCAGGCATTGAAATCAAAACTCTTGCCATTATATACTCCTTTTCCTATTGCTTATTCAAATCTCTTACTTATATATAAAAAATTTATTTATGAAAAAAGTGCTAAATTTTATACAAAAAGTATATAACAAATTATAAAAACCTTACAGATACTTAATTTCAAGAGTTAATTCATGTTTACATTTCTTAATATTTTATTCGATAACTACGAAAATAATATTGCAAAGCATGTCAAAAGCATGAACCATGTTGAAATGTTTCTGGCAAATAAAAACCTTAAGAAAAAAGAAGCATTCGGTGTGTTTTTGATTTTATTCCAGTCACCCAACGGATAATTGTAGAACTTTACAGTCGGCACAATAGTTTTGTCATTATTATAAATTTGAAGCGATTTACATAAATTTATAACCAGAGGAAAAGTCAAAAAAGTTAAGCAATACAATATCCCATTTGTTTTTGCTGCCAATATACCCATAAACATATACCCTGCTGCATAAAATAGCATTAATGCATTTAAAGCTTTCTGCTTTGAGCCAAGTTTTGTACATAAAGTTGTTTTATACGAACATATATCCTCATCATAATCCATTAGCATGTGAGCATACAATATAGAATTTACAAACATTGAACTTGCAAATGACAGCAAAATAACATCCCAAGAAAAATCTCCGGTCATTACATAATAAACACCCGCATACATTAAAGGCCCATAAGCCAAAATTACAGCAATATCTCCAAGTCCTCTGCTAGACATAAACGAATATGAAAGGGCAATAAATAATCCGGCAAGGGCAAATAATAAAACATAAATCCCTGTATTAAAAAATAATATTGCACCCAAAAATCCTGCAATAACAAGCATTATAATAATTACGTTTCTAAGTTCATCTATTGAAGCATTACCGTCTTTTAAATATTTGCATTTACACTCTTTTGCGCTTAGCAAAAATCTTTCATCAGCACACAATCTTTTGTAATCAAAATAATCATCCGCAAGATTTGTTACCAGATGCACAATTGCAATACCAAAATAAGCAAGAATACCGTTAATTGCATTTCCGCCATGTTTTAGAGCAAACAAAAATATAACTAACCAGCTTAATAGCGTAATTGGTATTGTATAAGGTCTTGAATTGTTAAACCAGAATTTTATTTTTTCCATATTATTTTAAAATATTTTTTATAGCCGTAACCGTTTCATAGCTTGCGCCATTTTCTAAAAGTTCTTCAGCGCAAAGTCCAAACATAGTAATTATATTTGTAGCTTTCCTAATATCTTGTGTCTCAAGACTTTTTATGGCTTCCGTAATAGCATCCTGTCTTGAAATTGTTGGAACATGATCATTTGCACCTTTTCTAAAAATTCGAGATTTTGATTTTCCCATACAAGTTATCCTTTTAGTTGAAATGCTAACAGCGCAGCACCAATCATACCTGAATAATTTCCGGCAGAAGCTTTAAAAATCTTAGTTGGAGTTGTAACAATTTCATTATTAACAGAATTTTCGATTTTTTCAGTATCAACAAATTCTGCCATAGAACCAGACAAAACAAAGCAATCCGGATCAAAAAGATTAGCAAGCCCTATTATACCATCTGTAATATCATTTTGCCAGCGGTTAAATATCGCAATCATTTGGCTATTATTTGAATTAACCCCATCAATAACATCATAAGTAGTTATATTTTTATTATTTGTCATTTCTTCCGCAGTCAATTTTAAACCTTTACCGGAAGCGTATATTTCAAAGCAATCCCAAGAACCGCATGTACATTTTCTATGCTTATCCGTTCTCATTTTAAAATGCATTTCACCGGCTGCACCGTTTTTACCTTTTAAAAGTTTGTTATCAATAATAATACCGCCGCCGACACCTGTACCTAAAGTCAGCATTACAGAATGTGAATACCCCTTTGAAGCACCGATTACATGTTCTGCCCACGCTGCACAATTCGCATCATTTTCGACAAAAACAGGCTTACTGCTCAATGATTTAAATGGCATTTTAGGATAATCAGAGGCAATATTGCCTGTAGAGCCTATAATTCCGCTGTTTTCATTATTGACAGCGCCGCATGTAGAAAAAGCAACCACATCAACATCCTGCTCATATTTACTAATAATTTTTTCAAACAAAGATTTTATGCCGTCGAATGTTTCGGGAGTGGCATTCTTTTCAATTTCGCTTATTATTTCACCATTTTCATTAATAATTGCGTTATAAACCTTTGTTCCGCCAATATCAAAAGCTAACGCCTTTTTTATCATAATATTTACCCCTTATCCTCTAAATACAAATTTTTTAGTAATTAACTGCGGTCTTGTTATAGCTGAACCTATAACAACAGAATGCGCACCGAGTTCAAAAGCTTTGTTCACCTGTTCAGGTGTCCAAATTCGACCCTCTAAAATTACAGGAAGCCCTGTTTCATTAATTAAATTTTGCAAAAGTTCAAAGTCCGGTTCATTTGCAGGAGAATTTGCACTTTCTAAAGTATACCCTGCAAGTGTTGTTGACAATATATCAGCTCCGGCTTTATTTGCCTCTATACCATCTTCAAGTGTCCCTACATCTGCCATTGCGAGGCGCTTGTTCATGTGAATATATCTTATTGAATTTTCAAGTTTTTCACCATCCGGTCTTTTGCGAACGGTACCGTCAAATGCAACTATGTCAGCCCCTGCATTTATAACAGAAATTACATCTTGAACCGTCGGTGTTATATAAACAATCTCTTTGTAATTTTTCGGAATAACTTCCGGCTTTGTTATACCAATGACAGGAACCGAGAACAGTGTTTTTGCATTTTCTATATCCCTGACACCAGCAACACGCAAAGCTCCGGCACCGCCATTAATAACGGATTTCATCATTGCAACAATGCACTGTTCCGCATACAACGGCTCATTAGGCATCGCCTGAACAGAAACAATAACAACCCCGCGAATTTTTTCCAAAACATTATTCATACAAAAATTATATCATGCTATAATAGAAATAACAAAGGGGAGTAATAATGAAAAAAACATTGATTAAATATCCGTATTTAACAAAAGACGTTGAAATTTATGAAAGAGAAAACGGGCATAAAATTGTTTTGGCGCACAAAGAAGGTGAAATGGTTAATGTTTCATCATGGGTAAAAACAGGTTCAATAAATGAGAATGACTCTAATAACGGTATTTCTCATTTTCTTGAGCATTTAATGTTCAAAGGAACTCACGCATATAAAGTCGGCGAATTTGACAGAATGCTTGAATCTAAAGGCGGCATAGTTAATGCTGCGACATGGAAAGATTATACTTTTTACTATGTCACATTACCAAAAGGCGAAAATAATAAATATTTTGAACTGGCTCTTGATTTACATGCTGATATGATGATGGATCCTGTTTTTCCGGCAGAAGAACTCGGTGCTCCTTTTGACTTAAATGATTCAACAGTTACAGACAAACGTGAACGCCACGTTGTTATTGAAGAAATAAGAATGCGCTTAGATCAACCTTGGACTAAAGTCTATAATATCTGCAACAGAAATATGTACAAATCACACCCATACAAGCGTGATGTTATTGGAACTCCTGATATCATTTCCAAATTGACCAGAGAAGACATTGATAATTACTACAGAAGCTTCTATTCTCCAAAAAATATTACAACTATCATCGTCGGTGATTTTGACCATGAAGAAGTTCTTAATAAAATATGCGAAAAATTCACTTTCCCTAACAGAATAGAAACTCCTGAACAAAAACATGATATTGACTGCCCTGAAAATGAAACCAAATATATTGAAACAGAAGCCAATGTCCAAACATCATACGCAATGTTTGGTTGGTTAGGACCAAAGGCAGCAGAATTAAAACCGTCTATCTGTCTTGACTTGATAAGCATTATTTTCGGAGATGGCTCAAGTTCAAGATTACAACAAAATTTAATTGAAAAGCCGGACGACAAAATATTTAACGTTGTCGGAACGGAACATTATCAGTTTAAAGACGGTAACAATTTCTTTATACAGGCTAATTTTAAACCTGAAGCCAAAGAAAAAGCTATAGAGCTTCTTAAATTCGAGCTTAAAAATTTAATTGACAACAAAATTACCGATGAAGAACTTCTCAAAGCAAAAAAACGCATAAAATCCCGATTTGCAAATGAAGCGGAAACGGTTTCCGATATAGGCGAAAATAT
>CADBQQ010000045.1 GCA_902796825.1 uncultured bacterium | reverse complement strand
CTTCGTAGCTCAGTAGGATAGAGCGGCGGTTTCCTAAACCGCGTCTTGCCCGCGTTCGAATCGCGGCGGGGCCAAATAAAAAAGAGAAGGACCTTTGTCCAGCTCTTTTTTATTGCTATGTCAGCGATGAGAACGGACAAGGCATAGCCTTGTTTTCGTTCGAGCGACCTGTGAGCAGAGGGCGAAGCATATTTTGCTTGCGGCTTGTGCCGCTACAAGCAAAATGCGTAGACCCGTTTAATGCGAACAGGTCAAGACAATCGCGGCGGGGCCAAATAAAGAGATAGGTTTTTTCCTATCTCTTTATTTGCATTCTGCACATGAGAGAATGCTATTTCGCGTTCGGAGGATTTTGCGCAGGTGTGGAGTCGAGGGCACAGCCCGAGCGAACCCGTAAGATACGAGGGCAAAAGTTTGCGACAACGCAGTAGAGCAAACGACTTGCCCGAAGTCCAGCAAAATCCGATTAATCGCGGCGGGCAAGACTTACCTTTGAATAAAAAACGTAAAAGACAATCGCGGCGGGGCCAAAATTTTATTTAAAATTTGTTAACAAAAAAGCAATTTTTATTAATAAATATACTTTATATATACAAGGGGATAATAGAGAATTTAATCGGGGAAAAATGGCAGACGTTAAAGGAGTTTTTAAATACGTTGAAAACGCAAGCAACTATTCTGCGCAAATCTGTAGTAACAATATAGATTTGCAAACGTATGCAGGCGGGCAGTATAACGGAGCCTACCAAATGCCGATATTTTCTTTGAATAATATTGGTGCAAATAGTATGCCTGCAACCAATTATAATGACAGTTTAATGTCAATACCTATTTTTAACTTGCAAAAACCAAGTTTGTCAAGCTATTCCGGCCTATCAAATTCATTTGGATTAGGTACTGATTTTAGTGTAAATACAAATCATAATTTAGGAACAAGTCTTGCAGGATATAATGCTCAAAAAGGTTCAAGACTTGCGAGTTATGCGTTATCACATCAAGCAGGAAGATGGAACAGCCAATGCGCAAAATATGTTAAATCCGCTATACAAGGAGCAGGATTAGGAAATTATATTCCGGGTCACGGCTACCAAATGGCAAGTGTTTTAAGCGGAAACAGCAATTTCAAACAAATATCAAATAACGTTGATGTAACCAAATTACCTGCGGGCTGTGTTTTAGTATACGGCAGAGGTGTTGCAGAATATTCTTCGTCTTTCGGCCATACTGAAATTACAACGGGTAAAGGTACATGTGTTTCGGATAAAGTTACACACCACCCGAGACAGCATCCGACTGCAATATTCATGCCTGTTTAAATGTGCCTGGGGGGATTCAAACCCCCGACCTTCGCCTTCGGAGAGCGACACTCTATTCAGCTGAGCTACAAGCACATAAAATTATTGATTTTCACCGGCTAAAACAACCGTAAAATCTGAATTTGCACACATATACGATAACGGTTCATAGACAAACTGGCGAGACTTAACTTCAGGCACCTGTTTTTTTAGTGAAGCATAATAATCAACCGTTACGTATTTTGAATGAGAAATAAATTGAGAATGGATAGAATTTAGCGTTCCCGAACAAATAACCTGTATCCCTGCATTTTCAAGGGCTTTTTGTAATTGAGCGGCTTCTTGTTTATCTTCATTTGAACTCATTATACTTGCAGTAAAATGTTCTTTTGTTCCTTGAGGTTTCTCTCGATATATAAGCCTGTCAACAACTTCCTGAGTTTTTTCGGGATCTAAAATCCAATAGCTGACATATCCGTTTTTATTCGGTCCGCCCGGAAGCATCGCGATTTCGATATTATCCATATCAAAACCTTTAGCTAAAGCCGCATATTGGGTCATTTCGTAAGGAGACATATTAGTTTTTACGTATTTATTTGTAATAGATACTAATTGCGGGATTTTTACAATCGTTTCAGGTTTTTGCAAATCTGCAAGCAACCCTCTTAAAAACCACTGCTGTCTTTTAGTTCTGCCAATATCTCCCATTGCATCATGGCGGAAGCGCAAATATTCCACAGCGTCTTTTTCTGTAAGGTGGTGTTTTCCTTTAGTAAAATTAATATGAAGCTTTCCGGCATAATCATCGTACTTCATATTTTTTTCGACATAAATATCAATACCGCCAAGAGTTTTAACGATTTCACGAACGCCCTCATCATGCAGCATAATATATCTGTCAACTTTTACACCGAGAGAATTTTCTACGGTTTTTATTGTCATATCAATACCGCCAATAGCGTGTGCGGCATTAATTTTCTGCGTACCCATATTATTTGGCAGATATACCTTACTATCGCGCGGAATTGATATGGCATTAACTGTTTTTGTTCGCGGATCAATATTTAATAATATCATTGTATCCGTACGCGTACCCACCCACAAATCAGAATCCGCACCGTTTGAATCAACGCCTAAAAGTAAGATATTACGACGTTTTGGACCAAACGGCAAATTAAATTCAGCTCTGTTTTTTGAACTGTTATTTAATGAAAGCTTTGATAGTACATTTGATAAGAAAGGAATCTGCGATATTTTTTTATCAAGGAATTCCTGATTATTAGCAAATAAAATAATTGCAAAAATTGCCGTAAAGAATACAATAACCATAACGGTTAGAGTTTTAGCAAAAGAAGATTGTGAAGATTTTGCCCTTCTTTGAACTCTGTAATCTCCAAAAGGATTGTCACCTGAGGCTCTTGTATATCTTCTTTTATTGCCATATCTTCCGGCTTTAGTGTTTCTTCTTCTTTCTGTCATAATATTTGCTCAAATTATTTTATGCGTTTATAAAATCATATTATAAAGGAGTCCTAAAACCAATATCTTAACAAAATTTTACAAAAATCTTAAAACTCAAATTGCGACAATTTTTAAGAAATTTAGACGAGTTTAGTGTATATTTTACAATTTAATAATGCAAAAATTTTAAAGAATGTTATTTTTAGAAAATTATTCAAAAATTAATCTTTACATTTATTTTACATTTGAGTAAAAAAGGGCAATTTTTTTTATGCCGGACTTTTTTTAAACATGTACTTTGGTTATAATGTAGAAGAATTCGGCAGTAGTAAACAATTTAAAGTATGATAAATAAAGTTGAATTAGGTAGTGTAAATAAAAAGAATACCCCGAAACATAATAATACTGTGGGTAAAACAAGCTTCACCGGTTTGGGCGATGCAGCTCTTGCTGCCGTACAATTGTGTGAACAGCACCCTATGGTTAATGTTTCCGTACTTGATTTGTCTACTGCAATACTGCCGAGAACATTTTTGGAAACATTTATCGGTTCTAAAAATAAAGATGAGAACGGAGAAAAACAAAAAAGAAAATTAAACATACTCGGGGGTTTTGAAGCCTTCCGCAGAGAATCTTCAGGATTAATAATAAACTGCTTAATTCCTAGTTTTATTGTAATAGGTGTATCAAAACTTTTGAATAAACCTGTTATGGGAGGATTTAACAAGTCTAATATTTCTAAATCTTGGGCAAACAGTGAATCTATAGACAAAATTCAAAAGTACTTGATTAGCGCACAAGGCGAAACAGAGCAAGAAAAAGTTTATAACACCCTAAAAAATATGTTCTCTGATATTTCAGGAGCTGACGCTGATAAGGTAAAAGCCTTTAAAGAAATTCTTGAAGGCGATAAAGAATATGAAAACATTTTAAAGAAAACAACAGAAAGAATAATTTCCGGCGAAAAAGAAATTTCTGTTTCGAATATTAAATGGGTTCAAAAGGTTAAAGACTTTTTACACATTAAAACTCACAAAAATTATACCGATGATTTGTATAATTACCTTGTAAAGAAAACAGGAATAGCAGAAAACATAAAATTCGCAGGCGACAAAGGCTATTCAACAAGCAGTTTAAAACATATCTGTGACAGTTGCGCAGATATGCTTCACGGTGTTGTAAAAGAAAATATAGCCCAAAATAAAGAAGAAACAATCAAGTATTTCTCTAAAGCAAAAAAACTTGTTACCGGCAAAAGTGCATTGGGTCTTGTAGGAGTTATTATCCCGCTGGCAATTTCAGCACAGCCTATAAACCGTTGGATTACTCATAAAATGGCCGGCAAAAAAGGAGCTCCTATTTATAATGACGATAAAGAAAGAATTTTAACTCCAGATGAAAAGAAAAAATTAACCGCCGAAAAATTCTTTGCAGTACCATTAATGTGGGGAGTTGCAGCGTTATCAATGCTGTTAGACAGACCGTCATTAAAAATGTTCCAATTTAAAAATATATTTCCTACAATGGATCAAGCACGTATAATTTCTGCGGCAACTTTCTCAAGCCGTATCGCAGCTTCTGAAGATTCAAATGAATTGAAAGAAAATACCATCCGCGATATAGCAACCTTCTCAAGTTTTTATTTCTTAGGAGATTATGCCGCAAAAGGTATTGCAACATGGCTTGAAAAACATAATAAGGATGGTATAAAATTAATAAACAGACTTAAAACATCAAAAGAAAATGCAAGTATTCTGGAAAAATTCTGGGATTGGGCAAAACATACAACAATGAAATCCTCAGATGAACTTGAAGCAATCGCGGATGAAACCCTGAGAAAGAAAGCAATACGCATGCGCGGAATGTGTCAGTACGGCAACCTTGCTTTCTCCTTATTATCACTCGGAGTATTTATTCCTTTATATACCCGAACCCAAACCAAGAAAAAACAAATGGAGGCTGAAAAAGCTGCCTTAAAAAAATCTCAGGCATCAAATTCATTTACTCAAAACTTAATTAAAGATAACTCTCCAACATTTAAAGCATTTTTAGAAAACAAAACCGGACAGAAGGCATAATAATGAAAATAACAAACAGTATACAATTAAATACCCCGCAGCAAAGAATTCAAAAACAGAATTCTTCAAATCCTAACTTTACAGGGCTTCAGACTTTATTGACGTTTTTAGATACAAATCAGGCATGGGGCGCTAATGCAGTAGACTTTTTCTGTATGGTTTTGCCAAGAACATTGACTGACTTCGGACGAGGGGTAGATGCAGGTATGGAAACCGCTCGCCGCGAAAGTATGGGAACGATTAATGATTCTTCTGTTGGCATTTACGGAACAGCCGCAGGACTGGCACTTGCTGCGGGTATCAACAAAGCTTTCGGATTGAATGATAAAAATGGCATAAAAGCATCTTCAATTTTTGCAGATGCCGAAACCGTTGATGCTTTAGGCAAAATTTGGGATAAAAATTTAAAAGCCGCAAATGGCGATATAGATGCCGCTCTTGATAAATATATTACGGAAGCACTGAACAAATACGAAGCGCTCAGCCCGATTGAGAATGAAAAATGGGTTAGATTTGACGAAAAATCAATTGAAAAAGCTAAAGAATTAATTAAACAAAATATCAAAAAAGCCGGTGCATCTATTGACAAAGAAGCAACTTATAACGCTAAAAACATACTTGTTTCTTCATCAGGTGTAGAAAATAATTACAGAATTATTTCAGATATTGCAGGTAAAGAGCATACTTCAAGATATGTTCTGTCTGATGTGCTTGAAAATATTACCAAACTCGGAAAAGTGTTTACCAAAGAAAAAGTTGTTGAAGCGTTCAAAAATTCTACAGATATAGACAGCAACACATTCTTAAAAGCTTTGAAAAGAATGAACGTTAAACGTTCACTTGTAGGTGTAGGTATTGCAACCGCAGTCGGTTGTGCTACTCAACCTATTAATATGTACTTAACTAAGAAAAAAACCGGTTCGGAAGGTTTTGTCGGCGGAGGCAAGAAAGATAATTCCGCTAAATTTAAGATGGAAAAAGGACTTGTTGCAACAGCTTTCGGCTTAGGAGTTCTTGCAACAATCGACAGCCTGAAAGAGGTTCTAAAACCTAAAAACCTAATTAAGAATCTCCAATTTAAAGGATTTACTCCTACTATCAAACAATTGAAATTTATTTATGGAGCGACAATTATTTCCAGATTTTTAGCCGCAAGAAATGAAAACGAGTTAAAAGAATCTTCCGTTAAAGATATTCTCGGATTTACAAACTGGCTGATACTGGGCAACTTTGTACAAAAACTCGTTGCTCAAAGTATGGATAAATCTTTGATTAAGCAAGAAAAATCTGGCGGAATACTAAATTGGATACGAACATCTTCTCTTAAAACCAGAGATGAAGTATTACATGAACATCTCGGAGAAAAAGCTTTCAAAGACGGCAAAGCCCTCAAATTTAAAGAAATGTTGAAAGCTGCTAAAGGAACTAAAGCCGCAAAACAAGTTAAAATACTTACCTTTGCTCAAATCGCAGGTTATGTATATTCAGGTCTTGTTCTTGGTTTCGGAATTCCGAAATTAAATATTTACTTAACAAGCAGAAGAATGGCAAAAGAAGAAGCGGCTAAAAAGGCCGAAGTGCAAACAATTGAAGATAATATGCTAACTCCTCAAAACCGTGAATTTTTGTCCCAAAAAGAATTCACCGGAGGCGGTTTTTTAAAATAAAAAAATAGTTTAACTTCCGGTTAAGGAATTAGCTCCTGATACAACTTCAATGATTTCGTTTGTAATACTCATTTGCCTAATTTTATTGTATTGAACAGACAGCTCTGCAATAATTTTCTCTGCGTTATTTGTAGCTGCCGACATTGCTGTCATTCGTGCCGCAAGCTCGCTTGCGTGTGCTTCTGCAAGCGATTGGTAAATTGTGTTTGTGATATACATAGGAACTATTTTTTGTAAAATATGATGCTTGTCAGGTACAAAATCCATTAAAGGTTCTATTATTCCGTCATTATTTTTTTCATGCATATCGCAAACCCCATCAACCGGCAAAACATGCCATTCTTCGACAGAATAACTAACCATATTTCTAAATCTTGTTGTTATAATTTCAATTTTATCAATCATTCCATTAACAAAATATTCCGCCAAATCCTCTGCAATATAACCTGCGTCCGTTGAGGTCGGATTATCTATTGCAGAAAAATATTTTTTTTCTATAGAAAAACCTAAATCATTAACTTTTCGTTTCAAAAGGACTAATTCTTCCTGACCGACGATAAAGAATTTAACATCAATCCCTTGTTCTTTATATTCCAGAGCCTTTTTTAGTGCATATTTAGAAACATTAACATTGTATGCCCCTGCAAGTCCTTTATTTGACCCTATAACTAAAAGACCAACAGATTGTACCTGTCTATGCTCCAACAATTTAGGATAATCATCTATAGCCGCTTTTATTTTCAGATTTTCAGAAGAATAGACGTCAACAGAATTTAACAGATTGCGAAACATCTTCATCATTTCAGAAGAATAAGGTCGAGAAGCTTTTACCGCAGTTTCGGCATGGCGGACTTTTGCACCCGCAACCATTTTCATAGCACGCGTAATTTTACTTGTACTTTGCACCGATTGTATTCTGTTTTTTATATCTTTTAAATTTGCCATATTTAATTACCTGTTGTTGGGCAAGAATGCCCAACTTACATTTAGAATGTTTCTTTAAATGATTTTAATTCCTGTTTTAGCAGATTTTTGTCTTCATCGGTTAAAGCAGCCCCTGCATTCAATCTGTCAGACAATTCTTTCATATTCGCATCAAAAGAGATAAACCATGATTTTTTAAATTTTTGTATTTTATCATTGTCTATGTCATCGAGAAATCCTTCGTTAGCGGCAAACAATATCGAAACTTGCTGAGCAACACTCAAAGGATTGTATTGAAGTTGTTTTAAAACTTCTGTCAATTTTTGCCCTCTTACAAGTTGTTTTTTAGTTGCGGCATCAAGATCAGAGGCAAATTGGGCAAACGCTTCAAGTTCTCTAAATTGAGCCAAATCCAAACGTAACTGCCCTGCAACCTGTTTAATAGCTTTTGTTTGAGCCGCCCCCCCAACACGTGAAACAGAAATACCTGCATTAATTGCCGGTCTTATACCCGCATTGAAAGAATTACTTTCCAAGAAAATTTGACCGTCAGTAATTGAAATTACATTTGTCGGAATATAAGCCGATACATCACCTGCTTGAGTTTCAATGATAGGAAGCGCCGTAATACTGCCTCCTCCGAGTTCGTCATTTAATTTTACCGCACGTTCAAGAAGTCTTGAATGCAAATAGAATACATCACCCGGATAAGCTTCACGTCCCGGCGGTCTTTTCAAAAGCAAGCTCATAGCACGATAGGCTTGTGCGTGTTTTGACAAATCATCATAAACTATTAAAACATCCTTACCTTGCTCCATAAATTCTTCACCGATTGTAACCCCTGCAAACGGTGCAATGTATTGAAGCGGAGCCGATTCATCAGCTGTTGAAGATACAATGATTGTATAACCCATAGCACCTTTTTCCTCTAATGTCTTGGCTAATTGAGCCACAGTAGAAGCTTTTTGCCCGATAGCTACATAAATACATATAACATCTTTTCCTTTTTGGTTAATTATAGTATCAATAGCAATCGCGGTTTTTCCGGTTTGCCTGTCTCCGATAATAAGTTCTCTCTGCCCTCTGCCAATAGGAGTCAAAGCATCAATTGCTGTCAACCCTGTTTGCAAAGGCTGATAAACTGAACGTCTTGCTACAATACCGGGAGCAACTCTTTCTATAGGTCTTGTTTTTTCATAAGGATAATCGCCTTTACCATCAATTGCTTTTCCCGTAGGGTCAACTATTCTGCCGATTAAACCCTCTCCAACCGGAACCGAAGCAATTCTGCCGGTAGTTTTTACTAAAGTGCCTTCTTTAATTTCTGTATAATCGCCAAGAATAACGACTCCCACACTTTCTTCCTCTAAATTCATTGCAATTCCGAGTGTAGAATACCCATCCTCAAACTGAACGAGTTCATTTGCCATTACATTTCTCAGCCCGTAAATTCGTGCTATACCATCACCAACTTCTAAAACCGTTCCTGTATTGGAAACTTCTGTTTTTAATTCATAATCTTCAATTTTACTTTTTATAATTGAACTGATTTCATCCGGTTGTATTAATGTCATAATTACCTCTATATGTTTTTACTCAATTTTTCTAATTTAGTTCGCACGCTTGCATCTATTACATAATCATCAAATTTAAAATTAAGCCCTGCAATAATATTTTCATCTACATGCCAGTCAGGCAAAATTTCACAATTTAATTTGTTCTGCAACCTTTCGGTTATTTTATTTTTCATATTCTCGTCTAAGTCGATTGAAGAAATTATTTCGACATTCTTTTTATTAGAACGGCTGTTCAATATTTCCTCATAAGCCTCATATATAGAAGAAATTTCGCCAAATCTGTTTTTATCCGAAAGTATCTTCAAAAGATTAATTATACGATTATCAACCTTATCGCCGAAAATTTTATCTAATATGTCATTTTTTTTGCAAGGTGAAATTGAATTATCTGCCATAACAATATTCAAATCTTGCGAAGATGAAATCACTTCCAAAACTTCATAAAGCTGTGCTTTGATAAGGTCTCTACAGTCAGAACACGCTTCTAATAATGCATTAGCATAAATTTTTGAAATTGTAGAAATCTTTTTTTCTGCCATTATAACTTCACCCTATCAAGTTCATCTAAACTTTCTTCTATAAATTTTTTATGCAAGTCCGGATTAGATTTTAGCATATTGATAATATTATTTGTTGCCGCTTGAACAGACGTTTTTATTGTTTCCTCCATAATATCTGAAGAAATTTTCTTTTCCTCGATTGACAATACTTTTGAAGCATTTTTTGAAATATTTTCAACAGTTTTTTTAGTAGATTTTTCTATTTGTTCACGTAAATTACGAGCTTTCTCTTTTGATTCTTCTTCTATACGACTTAATTCTATCGGTAATTTTTCCATTTGAGCTTCTGCAATATCAAACAAATCCTGAGAATTCTGCTTTACTTCATCAGATTTTTTTATGGAATTTGACACATCTTCAACTGATTTATCGAAAGAAGCCCCTATATTCATTTTAGAAACAACAAATGCCAAAATTGCAATCATTAAGATAAAGTTAATTGTATTTGATTGCGCAAGATATTGAAACACAGTAGTAATATTATCCATTTTTACCGCCTTTCAATATTTTGTTTGTCAAAACCTCTGACAAATCAGATACAACAGAAGAATTCAATGCAGCTCTAATATCTTCTCTTTGCTGAATTAATTTTTCTTTTTCTAATTGTATTTGTTTTTTTGTTTCTTCTTTTTGAGTAATAACTTTTTTATTAGAATCAGCCTGAGCCGTATCAATAGCAGTTTCTATTCTATGCCTGCAATCAACACGAACATTATTTAATTGTTCTTCTTTTGAATTTTGAAGGTTCAAAGTTTTTTCATCCAAAAACTTTGCTTGATTATAATTTTCTGAAATATAATCTTCACGCTTTTTTACTATATTTAAAATCGGACGATAAAATATTGCATTCATAATTATTATGAACACCACAAAACTCAACATAGCAACTAAAAATGTAGCATTAAATTCTATCATCTACATACCTTTATTTAAATACAAGCATAATTGCAATAAATAACGCATAGATTGCAGTAGCTTCTGCTAAACCTGCACCAATAATGAAGTTTTTAAAAGCTTCGCCTTTAATTTCCGGTTGGCGTGCAATTGCATCCAAAACACCTTTTGTTGCAATTCCTAATCCTAACCCCCCGCCGATTGCACCAAAACCGATAGCAATACCTGCGCCTAATTTTGCCAAATCTAATGTCTGTTCAATTGCCATAATTTTCTCCTTTTACTTCTTTATAGATATTTAATATTATTCCTCTTGCACCGCCATTGAAATGTACGTTGTAGATAACAATGTAAAAACCAGTGCTTGAATTAACGCTACAAACAACTCAAACAACATAAACGGAAGCGGTAAAACTACCGAGCATAATCCAATAAATGTTGCAACAAGCATTTCTCCTGCAAGAATGTTTGCAAAAAGTCGCAATGCAAGAGAAAACGGCCTTACAAAGAGTTCCAAAGTATCAACAAGTGTAATAATTATCCCATCAATACTGAAGCCTTTAAAAAAGAACTTTGAGCCGTTTGCCTTTACTCCGTAATATATATAATAAATTGAAACAACAATAGCCATTGCCGCAGTCATATTTATATCGTTATTTGGAGAAGCAAATTCTCCGCTTGTAAGATGTATTAGCCTCAAAGGAAGCTGACCAAATAAATTCGCAGTCAATATAAACATAAATAATGTCAAAATAATTGCAATGTGTTTTTGAGCATTATCGTTACCCATGCTTGTTTTTGCAATATCGTTAAAATATTTAATTACGGCTTCTCCAGCAAGCTGCAATTTATTCGGAACTAAAGACAAATTTCTTGTCATAACAAAAGAAACTATGATTAATAAAAGCATAGTAAACCACATAGTAAGTATGGTGTCCATATTAAATGAAACGCTATGCCCTAAAACAGATACACTATACACCCAATGTTCCATAGTTCTCCCTTCAAGTCGATAGTAAAACAAAAAAAATTTTTTCGCAAATATTGATTTGTTTGTATTATAATTATACTAATCGGATATTTTCTAATTAGAGGATATTATGAACGTTATAAGACTTGATGAGGTAGATTCTACAAACAATTACGCCAAATTACATATCCATGATTTGGCGGATAAAACAGTCGTGCATGCCCTCCGTCAAACAAACGGACGCGGAAGATTTAACCGCAAATGGGTCGATTTAGGAGCAGAAAACCTCTTTTTCTCTATAGTTCTAAAACCTGACAGCTGCTACAGCAGTGTTTTACCAAACATTACACAGTATGCATGTCTGGTATTGTGCAAAATTTTTGAAAACTACGGGATTGAGCCCAAAATTAAATGGCCAAATGACGTTATGATTGACGGGAAACGAAAAATTTCAGGGATTTTATCAGAAACCGTTATTAACGGCGGACAATTAGAAGGTCTGATTGTCGGTATAGGAGTAAATCTTAATTCTTGCCGGAAAGATGTTGATTTAATCCCTGACAGAGTAGCAACAAGTTTAAACCTCGAAGTTGATAAACCAATAAATATGGAAGCATTTTTAAACGAGTTTTTAAACGAATTTTTTGCTAATTACAATTCTTTTCTTGGCAAAGGATTTAATTTAATTAAAAATGACTACATAAAAAGAAGCTGTTTTTTAAATCAGGATATCAACGTTCAAGTTTTAAACGAAATAAAATCAGGCTATGCAAAAGAAATATCTGATGACGGTGAACTTATACTGGAAACAGAAGATAACAAAGATTTAGTACTTACAATAGGAGATATATTATGAACATGACAACCTTAAACGACGGTTTGGCACTTCTTGCCATTGGGATGGGTTTTGTACTGGCATTCTTAGTATTATTAATATTCGGAATGATGTTTATGTCAAAAATCGTTCTATGGCTGAACAAATTATTTCCGGAAGCTGTGGAAGAAGTTAAAACAACCGTAAAAAAAGCTGCTTCAAACGTTGATGAGGCAATCGCAGTGGCTATTGCAGCAATCATGGCAAAAAGAAGCTAATATCTAAGAAATTAACGAAAGGACAAATATATGAGTAAAAAACTTATTAAAGTAATGGATACGTCGTTTAGAGACGGTTTCCAATCAGTTTACGGGGCAAGAGTATTTGTTGATGATTTTATTCCTGCCTTGCAATCTGCTGTTAAAGCAGGTTTAAAACATTTTGAAGTAGCAGGTGGCGCAAGATTTCAATCACCGATTTTTTATTGCAACGAAAATGCTTTTGAAACAATGGACAAAATCAGAGCGGCTGTAGGACCTGATATTAACCTGCAATCCTTATCAAGAGGGGTTAACGTTGTGGGTCTTGATTCTCAACCGCGCGACGTTATTGATTTACATGCAAAAATGTTTGCTAAACACGGTGTTACTACCGTTCGTAACTTTGATGCTTTGAATGATGTTAATAATTTGCTATATTCAAGCCAATGTATTAAAAAACACGGTCTTAAACACGAAGTTACAATTACAATGATGGAGCTTCCAATCGGTTGTAAAGGTGCGCATGATGTAGATTTTTATGAAAGAGTTTTGCGTTCAATCTTGGATGCAGGAATTGAATTTGATTCTTTAGCGTTTAAAGATGCTTCAGGAACTTCTGCTCCGCGCAAAGTTTATGAAACGGTAAAACGTACAAGAGAAATTTTGGGAGCTGATGCTGATATTCGTTTCCACTCTCACGAAACAGCCGGTACAGGTTTAGCGGCATATTTAGCAGCTTTAGAAGGCGGCGCAAATTGTATAGACTTATCAATGAAACCTGTATCTGGTGGAACAGCTCAACCTGATATCGTTTCTATGTGGCACGCTTTAAAAGGTAGTGAATACGACTTGGGTATTGATGTTGAAAAAATCTTAGAAACAGAAGAAATCTTTAAAGAATGCATGAAAGATTACTTCCTGCCACCTGAGGCTATGGCAGTAAACCCAATGATTATCCAATCACCATTACCGGGTGGGGCTTTAACTGCAAATACTCAAATGCTTCGTGATAACAATTTGATGGATAAATATCCTGAAATTGTATCTGCGATGAAAGAAGTTGTAGAAAAAGGCGGTTTTGGAACTTCTGTTACCCCTGTTTCTCAATTCTATTTCCAACAAGCATTTAATAATGTTATGTTTGGTAAATGGAAAAAAATTGCAGAGGGTTACGGCAAAATGGTATTAGGTTATTTTGGTAAAACACCTTGCCAACCTGATGAAGAAGTTATTAAAATTGCTCACGAACAATTGGGATTGGAACCTACAACCGAAACTGTTGTAGACTTAAACGACAAAGATCCTAATAAAGGTCTTGGAGTTGCGAAAAAACGTCTTGAAGATGCCGGATTACCTGTTAATGATGAAAACTTGTTTATTTCAGCAGCTTGCAAAGAAAAAGGTATTCTTTTCTTGCAAGGCAAAGGAACTATCGGTGTTCGCAAGAATGAAAAATCTTCCGAACCAAAAGCGGCCGGCAATGATACTAACGGTTACACCGTAACAGTTAATGGCAAAAAATACGCTGTCGCTCTTGAAGGCGGTAAGGCGACTGTTAACGGTAAACTTTATGACTTCTCAGTTAAAGACGGTATTGAAGCAAAAGCTGCAACAGGTGAAGGAACTCCCGTAAAAGCGGCATTACCAGGTAACGTTTTAAAAGTTTTGGTTTCGGAGGGAGATTCAATTTCCGAAGGTGACGTTATAGCGGTTGTTGAAGCTATGAAAATGGAAACAGAAATCAAATCGCCGGTTTCAGGAACGGTAAAATCAGTTGAAATTGAAGTTGGAAACAAAGTCCAAAACGGGCAAGTATTGGTAACAATCGGTTAAGGAGGTCGTAGATGGATATTAAAGAAGGTTTATTTAATCTATGGCAATCAACCGGTATTTATAACATGGTTTCCGCTCCGGATCCTAATCTTACCGGCGCTGCCGAGCAATTTTTACACCAGTACGGACATCCGATGATGCTAATCATTTGTTTGTTCTTACTCTGGTTAGGTATTAAAAAACAGTATGAACCGTTGCTTTTAGTTCCTATAGCATTTGGCGGAATTCTTTCAAACATTCCGTTTTTAGATCCGTCAGAAGCTATCGCCGGCCCTACAGGATTTTTGGGAATTATATTTGAATTTGGTATTCATAAAGGTTTGTTCCCTCTGATAATCTTTATGGGAGTAGGTGCAATGACAGATTTCGGACCTTTGATTGCAAACCCTAAGATGGCGCTTTTGGGAGGTGCGGCACAATTCGGTATATTCGGAGCTTTGCTTATGGCTTTGTGCTGTTTTGGTTTTACCCTGCCTCAAGCAGGTGCCATTGGTATCATTGGCGGGGCTGATGGTCCTACATCAATTTATGTAACTTCAAAACTTGCGCCGGAATTGTTAGGTGCAATTGCTGTTGCAGCTTATTCTTATATGGCACTTGTTCCTGTTATACAGCCACCAATAATGAAATTATTAACAAATGCTAAAGAACGTGTTATACAAATGGAACAGTTAAGACCGGTTACAAAACGTGAAAAAATCGTTTTTCCGCTTGTTGTATTATTTATGTGTATAATTTTCTTACCATCGGCTTGTCCTTTGGTAGGTGCGTTTACATTTGGTAATTTGTGTAAAGAATGCGGATGTGTTGACAGATTGTCTGATACTATGCAAAATGCTTTAATTAATATTGTTACAATTTTCTTAGGATTGACAGTTGGTTCAAAATTATCTGCAGAACAATTTTTGACGGTTCAAACATTGTTTATTTTAGTTCTCGGAATTTTGGCATTTTCATTTGCGACTGCAGCAGGTGTTTTAATGGCAAAACTTATGAATTTGTGCGAAATCATAACTGCAAAAATTCAGCGCAGAGAGCCAAAACTTATCAACCCGCTAATCGGTTCTGCGGGTGTTTCTGCTGTTCCGATGGCTGCACGTGTTTCTAACAAAGTAGGTTTGGAATATAATTCTCAGAACTATTTGTTAATGCACGCTATGGGACCAAACGTATCCGGTGTTATCGGCTCAGCGGTTGCTGCAGGTATTTTACTTGCTCTATGTAAATAAAAAATACTAAATAAAAGCTCCATTTTTTAATGGAGCTTTTATTTCTTAATTAAAAATATTATGAACAAAAAAATTTATATAGAAGAATCTGAAATTTCTGATTATATCAAAAATTATTTTAATAAGAAAAATATTGAAATAATAACATTCAAAGACAACAAACCTGATAACGAAACCGTAATAAGAGTTCATCCGTCGCTTTTGCCTGCTTTTGACTGCGAAAATCCGATTGAAGAAGCTTTTACGTCAGGGGTAAAAGTCAGCGGAGTGACAGTTTTGAATGGAGATAAAATTATCGCACAATATCCTGTATTAATCGGAATTAATACACATATTGATGAATTTAAGCAGGATATAATCGATATTGAAAAACGTCTAGTACCTGCTGTAATAGAAGCAATTATAGAAGATAGGGTATTTGATTTTTCAGACCTGTTTAAAAACCGATGTTCTCATCAAAATGGCTGTTCGGGATGCGGCGGATGCCATTAAAGATTTAAACCATGTAAATCTGTTCCGCCGGTCTTTATCAAATTATATTTATCAGCTATCTTTTCTATTTTTTCAATAGAAGCAAATTTCATATATTTACGCCATCTTGGGTATGGATAATAAACTTCTATTCCGTCAATCCCTATTTTTTTTAAATCTTTTATAAAAGTTTCCATATTCAAAGCCCAACAGCAAGCAGGATGAGCAAGAACAGCAATTCCACCAGCTTTATGAATTGCATCAATTAATTCTTTTAAATTTCTGCGCGAAAAAATTCTTACGATATCCCACTCTGTTTCGCTCTTACTTTTTGCATAAAATTTCTTCATACAATCTGAGTTTACATCTATTCCGTATGCGAGTAAATGCAAAAAAATATATTTAAACCAGACATCAAATTCCACACCTGTTATTGCAAAAGTTTCGGGATTATCGATATGTCCTTGAGCAGTATTATGATCAGTTATTGCAATAGCTTTCATATTTTTAATTTCAGCTTGCTTTATAATATCAATAAAATCAGCCTTTCCATCAGAATATTTGGTGTGAATGTGTAAATTTACAACACCTGTTTCATAATCTTTTTTTGTGAAATTTTTTAATACATCTTTGTAATTTTTCATTGTTTTTATAAATATATTTGTAATACAATAATTTTATAACAAAGGAGAATATATGTCCAAATGTGAAATTAAGAACAGCTTATGGTTTGTTCTGGCTGATGGTATAAGAATTTATTTTTCAAACATTGATAAATTTGTTTTGTACATGCTTTTTCCTGTTTTTGGACAAATTCTCGGATTATCTCTTGCATTTGGTTTAACAGTTGGTCTGGCAGATAAAATTGCACAAAGAGCAACAAGTCTTTCTTCTTCTTTGTTATTAGTTTTTCTTCTGGCTATTCCGGGACTTTTGATTTTTATTAAAGCCTTTTGGGATTATATGGTGGCTTATGTCGCGCTTAACTCTATGACAGAAGGTGCTTTAACTACAGGAAAAGTTTATGATTTTCAATCGCACAGAGAAGTTGCAACAAGACGCTTTTTTAAATTTATCGGATTATTAATGGTTGTAGGAATATTAACTGCAATTGGTTCAAGTATATTTTTTATAATTCCGGCATTTGTATTATGGATTTATCTAATATTAGTTTTCCAAGTGTTTACATTTGAGCCTGATTTGACGATTAAAGAATGTTTCTATCGCAGTTTTGAAATTGTAAAAGGTGATTGGCTGAGAACATTCATTTTAATGGTTGTTTTAGTTTTCTTGACAATGTTTTTAATAACTGAAGGTGTAAGCGTAATTTTTGATTATTTAAATTTGACTTCGCCGCTTAGCCATGCCTTTGATTTCATAACAAATCCGATACCATTAGATAACATTAACAGAATACTGGTTCATTTTGGAAAACCTATCATAACACCTGAAATAATTTCCGGCTGGATATTTTATTCATTAATAAGTTGGATTGTAGCAGGCTTAACACTTCCGGTTAGGAGTATTTGTTGGACATTGTGGTATGCAAATTTATCAGAATTAAAATCTGTACCGCAAGATAAAAAATGCAAGAAAGAAAAAGAATAGATGTTTATTTGTCGTAATTGCAAATCAAAAGACAAATTTGAACTTATGTTCTCTCCTGAATATCAAGGGAGTCGTTCTTTTTCGCAAAAATATAACGAGAAGGGAGAAATTGAAATTTCCGTTGACGGATATGTTTTTGTTCCGGATTTGCAGTTTATGAATGAACATGCAGTATGCAAATATTGCGGTCAAATTTATATGTGGGACTACGATATAGGAGGGTAAAATGAGAGCGGACGGTAGAAATAATGACCAAACAAGAAACATAAAATTTACAAAGAATTTTACAAAGCACGCATTAGGCTCTGTTCTTGTTGAGTTTGGAGATACAAAAGTTATAACAACAGCTTCTGTTGAAAAAGGCAAACCAAAATGGATGGATAAAGAAGATCCACGCGGTTGGTTAACGGCAGAGTATTCTCTTTTACCGTCATCAACTTCAACAAGGTGCCAAAGAGAAAGAACAAAGATTTCAGGCAGGACTCAAGAAATCCAACGGCTTATTGGAAGAAGTTTAAGAGCGTGTGTAGATTTAACAAAAATTCCTGACTTGACAATTACAATAGATGCAGACGTAATCCAAGCTGACGGAGGAACAAGAACCGCAAGTATTTGCGGAGCATTCGCAGCACTAAAAGATGCGGTGAACAAATTATTGCAAGATGGAACAATTTCTGAAAATCCTATTATAGAACCTATCGCTGCAATTTCGGCAGGAATAGTAAATGGTGAAGTTTGTTTGGATTTAAACTACGAAGAAGATTCGCACGCTCAGGTTGATTCAAATGTTGTATTGACCCAAAGCGGTAAAATTATCGAGTTTCAGACTACAGCAGAAGGAGAACCTTACAACTACAACCAAATGATAGAAATTTTTAACATTGCAAAAAAAGGTATTGCAGAAATAATTGAAAAATATTAATTTTTGACGTATTTTTTTGTTATGTTAATCCGTGTTATATGTTTAGGACTGATAATTATTTTCACATCTTGCAATATCGCAATAGCTAAAGACAGCAAAGAAGTTAAGACCTATCTTAAAACTCAGAAAAAAATCTCTAAACTTAATAAACGCAAAGAACAACAAACAAAAGAAATAAATTTTTTAAAACACAGATTAAAAATACAAGAACAAAAACTTGAGGTTTTCACCTCAGAAGATAATAGTACGAAAGGAGAAGAAGAATGAAAAAATTAGTAGTATCATTGATGGCTCTTGCAGTTATCTCTATCGGAGTACCTGCTGTAAATGCTAACCCTGTAAGCGACTGGTTAACCAACACAGCAAACTCAATTACTAAAACAGAAAACAGCATTACTCAAGCACAAAAAGAGCAACAAAAAGCTGCTGAAAAAAGACAAAAGGAACTTAAAAAACAGCAAGAAGCTCGCGAAAAAGCTATTAAAGATCAAAAAGCCGCTATTAACAAAAGCGTAAATGAACAAAAAACTTTCTGGAAGAACCAAAAAACCTTCTGGAAAAAAGTTTTCACTTTTGGTAGAGCAAGCTAAAATTAGACAAAAAATAACTACTAAGGGCGGATTTTGTTTCACAAAATCCGCCCTTTTGTATTGCAATGATAATTTTATATGTTAATATAAAAATAAGCCGAAAATAGCTGAATTTATTACACTTGTGAATTAAGAGATTTTATGAATAAAGAGAAAATAAAGCAAACAAAAGAAATTTACTGCGCAAAATTTCAAAAAGAGAACAATAACAAAGCTGCGCAGTTTATTTCAAAACCGTTTTTTAGCAGATTAAAAGAAAAACTTGAAAACAAATAATTAAGATTCTTTTAAATTTTTAAAATGCTTGTAAATATACATTACCGCCAAAATACAACCCGCAGCAATAATTATTTCGTCAAATTTATGCCACCAAGCGGTCAATACATCTATGTGCTCACCTAATTCGGTTCCGACATAAATTAGTACATAACACCATATTAATGAACCTACAAAGGTTAATGTAAAGAAAATTCTTTTCCTTGCTCTCAAAATTCCGGCAGGCAAAGAAATAAAAGTTCTTATAATAGGTAGCATTCTACATAAGAAAAATGCCCAATCCCCATATTTATCAACCCATTTATCCGCATCTTCAAGATCTTTTTTTGAGACCAAAAGATATTTTCCGTATTTTTCAAAGAAATTCCTCCCGCCCCAATAACCAAGATAATATGACGGAATTGAACCTAAAAGACATCCGCACGCAGCTGCCCATGCTGCAATATGATAATTCATTTCACCTTTACTTACCATAAAACCCACAAAAGAGAGAATAATTTCACTAGGCAGAGGAACATTGCAAGACTCTAAAGCCATGAAAAAAGTTACCCCCAAAGGCCCTAATGACGAAATTACGTTTTCTATCCAATTAATTACAGCGGTAAATATATAATCTAACATTTCTTTCTCCGGCATAAATTATAACAAAAACATATATAAAATACAAAGGCTTGGTTTGAAAACAAACCAAGCCTTTATCGATTGAAGATTATGTTAACTATTTGCCGTTAACAATAGTTTTGAATTTTTTACCGGCAGAGAAAGCAGGAACTTTCTTAGCAGGGATTTTCAATTCTTTACCAGTTTGAGGGTTTCTGCCGATTCTAGCAGCTCTCTTACGAGATTCCCAAGTACCGAAACCAACTAAAGTAACTTTTTTACCTTTAGCAACAGTTTTTTGAATAGTGTCAACTAAAGCTGATAAAACTTCAGCAGCTTCTTTTTGAGTAACACTAGCTTTTTTAGATACTTCTTGTACTAATTCTTCTTTGTTCATAATAAAACTCCTTTTCTTTTTAAGTACATGATTTATTATATTTAAAGTTTATGGGCATGCAAGTATATTAACGATTGTTAACATGCGCTAGTCAATTATATATATTGACTAAGTTCGTTAGTAAATAAAAGCATTAATGTATCAAAATTTTTATATTTAAAGACTTTTATTTTTCTTTTGAGTTAAAATGTAAACGGGATAAGATTATGAAAGAACGTATTTTACTTTTTGTAATAGTTGGCGGTTTGACTGCGTTTATATATTTATTTCAAAGTTATACAGTATGGGGGCTTGCGATTTTTGTTTCGCTTATGGCGACTTACGCAATATTTACATCAATTGCAACCAAAATAAAAAAAAGGCGTGATCTTAAAAATCCAAAAGAAAGAAATGAAAATTATAAACCTTTTGTCAGCATTATGGTGCCTGCACATAACGAAGAAAGCGTTATTTCAAATACAATTGAAACAATATTAAACCTCGATTATCCGAACTTTGAAATAATAGCTATAGACGACAGAAGTACAGACAATACCGCAAGTGTTTTAAAAGATTTGGAGCGCAAATACTCCGGAAAAATTAAGACTTTAATAAGGCAGCAAGGAGCATTTCCCGGAAAATCAGCAGTATTAAACGACGCATTACCTATAGCTAAAGGTGAAGCAATATTAGTTTTTGATGCTGACGCGACAATGGAAAAAGATTTTCTTACAAATCTTGTATATGAACTTGAGCCAAAAGATGTTGGCGCGGTCCAAGCTCGAAAAGTTGTCCGCAATAAAGATATTAATCTTTTAACTTTATGCCAGAATAACGAAATGACAATGGATACATATTGTCAGGTTTCGCGAGATGCCGTAAAAGGCGCTGTTGAACTTCGCGGAAACGGAGAATTAATCAAGCGCACAGCTCTTGACGATATTGGAGGTTGGAATAATTATACAATTACCGATGATCTTGATATGTCAACAAGATTGCATATTAAAGGCTGGGATGTGCGTTTTTGCCCTGATACAATCGTGTACGAAGAAGGGATAATGTATCTTTTCCCGCTATATAGACAAAGACGGCGCTGGCTTGAAGGTACTATAAGACGTTATCTTGAATATTTCTGGGATATTTTGACATCTAAAAAAATGTCTATGCGTGTAAGAGTTGATATGATTGCTTATATTTCAGAATTTATAATGCCGGCGTGGTTCATAATCGAAATAGGTATTTTATTATTCAAAATAATTATAAAAGATGCTCCGGCGCATATTCTTATGTCATCTGTGATTATGGGATGTATAATCGGTCTTGGCTTTATGCTTGCAGGACGTTATGCCCTAAGAAGATACGATAACATGTCAAGAACAGACGCTTTTATTCAATCCTGCATAACCTCAGTATATTTACTTGTTATATGGTTCCCGCTTGTATTATTTATAGGAACTAAAATCTTGTTTATGAAAAAAGATATGAACTGGGGAAAAACCACACACGGATTGATTATGCACGAACACGCAATTCAACGAGCAAAAGAAAAAATTAAACAAGCTAAAGAGGAATTAAGAAAATTACTGACCAAATAGGAGAAAAAAATGACTGCAACTTTAAGTATAGAAGAAGTAAAAAATAAAATCAGAGCTATTCCTGATTTTCCGAAAAAAGGGATAATTTTCCGCGATATTACAACGGGGATTAAAGATCCGAAAGCTCTACACGCAATGATAGATTATCTTTGCGACCAATATAAGGATGAAAAAATTGATTATATCGCAGGAATTGAAAGTCGCGGTTTCATTTTCGGAATGCCGATGGCATATAAAATGAATTGTGGTTTTATTACAATAAGAAAACCAAACAAACTTCCTGCAAAAACAATAAGTGAATCTTATGATTTGGAATACGGTTCAAATACTATTGAAATTCACGAGGATGCGATTGAAAAAGGCGCAAATGTTCTTGTAGTGGATGATTTGCTGGCAACAGGAGGAACCGCAAAGGCTGCTTGTAATCTTGTCAAGAAAGCAGGTGGCAAATTAATTGGTGCTGCGTTTTTAATAGAATTGAACGATTTAAACGGCAGAGAAATATTAAAGGATTGCGGAAAAGTCGTTTCTATGTTACAATACTAGCATAAGCAAGTTAGGAGAATTATAAAATGAAAAAGATTGTAATGATTATGGCTTTATTAGGAATTGCTTCTATTGGCACTCACGTTCAAGCGGCAGAAGTAACTACAAATTATTCTGAATTTCACAAAAAAATAGTTCAAAGTATTCCGCCTCAGCAAGAAAATAAAAAATCAGAAGTATACAAGCCAAACAAAGACAACCATTATATTTTAAAATATAATGTTGATGATTTGGAATCAGCACCTTGGAATAACGGCGGAAAAAGAAAATTATAAAAACATGTTAAATTTAGATAGATATAAGGCGGGTAAAATACCCGCCTTATTTTTTCGGAAATAAAATTAACATCAGACTAATCAGCCACGCAAACTGCACGGATACCGGAATCGTCGCGGAAGTAGTCGTACCGTGTCGCATCCGAAATGAAGAAGTACCGGGTGCACGCGACGCTAGCGCTGCGCTCGCGGGAGGACCACAAGTAGTCCCAAGACGAACCAATGCCTGAAAGTGCCTCAGGTATAGCTTCGCCTGAGCCGATTGAACCTGCGCTGTTGATTGAACCTATACTATCGCTTGCACTAAAGCTGCCGCCGCCTTGTTTCCCGCCG
>CADBQQ010000044.1 GCA_902796825.1 uncultured bacterium | reverse complement strand
GTATGTACTGCAGCAATTTAAGACAATTGATGATATGCCTATATATTACTGGACAAATGAAACAAGCCGTTCGGAAGTTGATTTTGTTATCCAGAGAGAATCTAAAGTTATTCCGGTTGAAGTCAAAGCAGCGACAAACTTAAAAGCCAGAAGTTTAAAAATATATATGGAACAATTTAAACCGGAATTAGCCATAAGAACATCGTTAGCAGATTACAAAAAAACAGAAAATCTTGTGGACATACCATTGTATGCAATAGAAAATTTAAATAATTTTTAATAATAAAATAGAGAAATACAAATCGACTATTAATACGCTTAAATAAAGCTGTAGATTGCTCAAATTCAAAATATTTATCAGAAAGAGCTCTGGCTGTAATATTGTTTGATAATCTTATAGAAACACACCTATATCATTTATTAACATACAATATGTTTATAATTATAAAACAAAACTTGTAAAACTTGTTGAGTTTTGCAAATTATTACAAAAATTCGATAGATGACTTCATAGTGTTTATTAGTGGTGATTTAAAAGAAAATAAATGAGAAGAGGTTGGCATGAACGCAGAGAAAGAACTCGGAAAGAAAATCAAGAAATTACGTAAGGCTATGGGGTATACTCAGGAGCAACTAGCTGAATTGGTGGACATTGACGACAAGCACCTCTCCAAAATTGAAAACGGTCTTCACCTACCGACTTATAAAACCATTAAAAAACTTTCTGAGGTTCTTCAATTCAACCTACAAGATATGGATACAGTATCTGCTAAGGAGCACTTATTGAATCAACACCCGATATACTACAAAGCAGTAAGGATACTGCAAAATGCGTAGACCCGTTTATTGCGAGCAACTTAAGACAATCCAACAAGGCGCCCCATAAAAAAGACGTTGACTTTTGTCAAGGTCTTTTTTAATTGAGTTGTGAGGATGATAACCCACCGTTTTTAATCGTTAATATTTATTTACATTAAGTAGAAATATCTAAAGTTTATCCGGGCATAAGCCGATATACTCTGTGGAGATATATTAATGCAGGTAAATAACGAACTTTTATCTTATACATTAAAAAAGAACATTGCGGCTTCGGTAAATGCCGCTGCGCCTGCTGTTGCGGAGTCTGCAAAAACTGCTTCAATTTCTTCCGAAACAGAAATTGACACTTTGAGTATTAATGGCGAAACGATTGAAGCTAGCGGGGTTATGACGGATGAAGAGTATGCAAAAGCCGTAAGTGCTTTGAAAAATAAAGCGGCAGCAAGTTCCGAATTAAAAACAACTTTAACTCTTGAGGATTTACAATCGGAAGAATATAAGCAGAGAATTTCTGATATTAAAACTGCGATATATAAATATAACAATCCGGGCGGAAAATGGATTCAAGCGGCAGAAGATACTTCCACTTATACATTTTTAGATGATACGACTTTTAAAGGTACAGATGAACTTGTATCGTGGTTGAAAGGTACAAATAATTGGGATAATGAAAAAGATGGTTTGCCATTAAGTAATCTTGTTAAATTAACACAAAATGATAATCTGGAAGATGCAAACAGAGACTTTTTCGGGCAGTTAAACAGAACTTTCAACAATCATGTTGATTCTGACGGTAATTTGTTCACTAATACAAAATTAAATCTTGATGATGATTGTACAATCATATCTTATTATGAACTTCAAAATTTCTTTAATGATATTCAATCTATGGAAGCAATGTCTGATTTGGTTCAGCAATATTCAAACCAATTGCAGGCAGAATATGATGAACTCGATTTGCAGGGCAAACTTGATTTTGCAATAGTTAAAACAAGAGAATACCTAGAAGCTATGGGTATGGACTCTCAAATTCAGGCGCTTGACCGGCTCACAAACGAAGGGGAAGATTTGTTTAATCAATACCATATTGGTCAAATTTCCCTTGCAGACTTGAACGAAGGTTGTAATGTAGCGACTGAGGGTATGACTTTGGGTGCATACAATTACATGGCATATTATGGAAGTTATAATAATTATGATACTAAAACATGGGCCGGAGATGAGGATTTTGTAGATTACACTAAAAATAAATATAATATATATGAAAATGTGGATTTAGGTATTACTTTAGACTACCGTTTGGCTGATAATAGTTATGATTCAAATGCATTAGATTATGGCTATGGAAAATGGTATGATATGGTAAGCACTCTTGTTCATGAGTTGACTCATGCGACAGCTTATCAATATTATGATGAAGATGGCGATGGAACTATCACAAATGCAGGAGTTGAACAATTAATAAAGCTAGGTGCGGTTAAAGATTGGGCCGAATGGAACAGTATGACTTTAGAACAGCAAGAATATCTTGCATACACTGCATGGGGAGAATATCGCGCATATCAAGTTGACTCAGATTATTCCGACAGCATTGCAGGTGATATTTTTGATACGGATATACCGGAAGTTGGGTCCGGTGAAAAAGAAAAAGAAAATATTGATAAACATATAAAAGATGAATACAATGATGCGGATTATACGGAGGCTGTTCCTAATTGGAAATGGTGGTCGTACGCATAGCATAACAATAAACGGAGTGCTTTAGAATGACAAGCACTCCGAATATTTAGTTTACCAGTTATTTGCTCTGCGTTCAAAATATGACTGCGGGTGAGTGCAAATAGGACATTTTTCCGGTGCTTTTTGCCCGATTACTATATGACCGCAGTTTGAGCATTCCCAGATTGTATCCCCGTCAGAAGAAAATACTATACCGTCTTTTATATTTTTTAAAAGTTTGCGATATCTTTCTTCGTGAGATTTTTCAATTTTTGCAACTCCCTCAAAAAGTGCTGCGATTTCTTCAAAACCTTCTTCTCTGGCTTCTTGTGCAAAATTTTTATACATATCTGTCCATTCATAAGCTTCGCCTTCTGCTGCCGATAAAAGATTTTCTTCTGTTGAACCTATACCGTTTAATAATTTAAACCAGATTTTTGCGTGTTCTTTTTCATTGTTGGCAGTTTCTTCAAAAAGCTTGCTTATCTGAACATAACCGTCTTTTTTGGCTTTGGATGCAAAATAGGTGTATTTGTTTCTGGCTTGAGATTCACCGGCAAATGCTGCCCATAAATTTTGTTCTGTTTTTGTTCCTTTTAGTTCTGTCATTTTATAACCCTCCTTGATGATTGATTATTATATAATAATTTTATATTTTTTTCAATTAAATAATAGTATGTTAAAATAAGTCTATGGAAGTGAACATTATATCGAGTGCGACTAAAAGAAATTGGCACAGGCTGGGTACAAGGGTGGAGAACCGTCTTGTAAAGGGCGCAAATAAGAGATTTTCATCAAAAAATATAAAACCTGTTGAGTATTTTAATGACATAAATAATTTATGTTATTTAAACGATATTTTAGAAATTGCAAAAGCTTTGGATATTAAAACTGTCATATACAGTCTTGCATTGAATTTGCTGAGTAAAAACGAAATGATACTTTTAAAATCAAACAATAGTTTTGAATGTCCAAACATTTTTTTAAAAGAGATTTTAAATGATTTTGCCGTAAAAATCGACAAAAAAATACTGTTTACGGATATACCTCAAAATGAACCTGATTTTCTGGGTATTGTTTATCAATCTTTGTTAAAAGAGGGAAGTAAAAACATTAATGGCTCTTATTATACTCCAAAAAGTATCATAAAAAATATATTGAACTCATTATCAAGTGATAGTATATTTTTAGACCCTTGCTGCGGTACGGGCAGTTTTTTACTCAATGCGGCTGATATTGTTGAAAATCCAAACAATTTGTATGGTGTAGACAAAGATGAAATCGCATGTTTTATTTCTAAAATTAATTTAATAATCAGATTTAAAGATTTGGAATTTTCTCCGAATATTTTCCATGCGGATTTTCTAACGGATGGTTGTTTAAAAGAAATCAAATTTGATGTTATTGCAACAAATCCTCCTTGGGGAGCGAAACTTTGTAAGAATTATGAAAAGTTTTACCCGCAAATATTATCAGGCGAAACCTTTTCATATTTTATTGTTAAATCAAATTCATTATTAAAGAAAAATGGCAAGGCTGTATTTGTTTTGCCGCAATCGATATTAAATGTAGCATCCCATAAGGACGTGCGCAGTTATATTTTAGATAATTTTAACATTAAATCAATAAACTTGCTTGGCAGGGGGTTTTCTGGAGTTTTGTCAAATGTTGTTATTCTTGAACTAAACAAACAAAATAAATCTAATAATGTGGAAATCATAATAAATAATAAAAATTATAAAGTAAGTCAAGATGTTTATAAGTTGGATGAAAATTACAATTTTTCTATTATAAATAACAGAGATTTTGGAATTTTAAAAAAAATTTATTCTATTGAACATGAAACTTTAAAAAACAGTACATTTGCTCTGGGTATAGTTACGGGAAACAACAGAAAATATCTTACAGTGAAAGAGAGTGAAGGTTATGAAAAAATATACACAGGCAAAGAAGTCAGAGCTTATTTTCTAAATCCTGCTAAAAAATATGTAAAATACGAAAGAGAAAAATTTCAGCAGGTTGCAAGTGATGAGATTTATCGTTCGAAAGAAAAGCTTGTATATAAATTCATTTCTTCAACACCTGTTTTTGCTTATGATGATACATCTTCCCTGTTCTTAAATAGTGCCAATATAATTATTCCGCAAGTTGAGACCCATAGCGTAAAAACAGTTCTGGCTTTTTTAAATTCAAATTTATTTAAGTATATTTATATGAAAAAATTCAACGATCTTAAAATATTAAAAAGTAATCTCTCACGCTTGCCGTTTCCGCTGTTAACAGAGGAAAAATTAAATAATTTGGAACAGCTTGTTAATCATTATTATGAATCAAAATCAGAAAAATATTTAGAATATATTGACGAATTTGTGTATGAGTGTTTTAAACTAAACCGCGACGATATTTTGTATATAAAATCTAATTGATTTCTTGTATAAAATCTGTATAATCAATATTAATGAAAAATCTTATTATATTAATTATAATTGTGCTTACTTCATGTATTTTTGTACAGGCACAGGATTTGAATTGGACAAGAATTGATGATAACAATTTTGTTGACTATGAATCGGTGGTTGGCGCAGATGATATGTATGGCTATACATTTTTAATGAAATCTTTTAACAAAGGTCAATATGAGCCTGTAAACGGGCGCAGTATACTTTATACTCTTTCTCATTACGAAATAAATTGTGCTAAAAGGACATACAAAATCGGTGTGATGGATTCTTATGATAAAAATGACGGTTTTGTAAACGGTGATTATAATCGGTTTGCGGAATTTCAACCTGTTGTAGAGGGTTCTGCGGTTAGTGTTGTCGCATCTAAACTATGCCGCGAAAGGTAAATATATTGCCGAAATCTGTAAGTTGGGCTTTCAGCCCAACATTTAAATATTGGGTTGAAAAAACAAACTTCCAATTCTGCAAACCTAAATTCAAGCAAGTTGCCGAAACGAATTATTAATGCTATTGTTAGCTTATGATAGATTTGGTTATTTTATTTGTACTTTTAAACCGCGATTTGACAATGTATTCTATAAGCAAAAGTATACAGGATAATTTCCGCGCTTTTACAAATCCGAGTTTCGGAGCTATCAAACCTGCTCTTGTTAGATTGGAAAAACTCGGTTGCGTTAAGAGTGCGAAAATTATGTCAGAGGGCGGAAAGTTGTCTGTATTTTATTCAATTACAAAAGACGGGCTAAAACAATTGAAAAAACTTTTGCTTCAGCCGTTTTCAGGTAATCCTGTGCAGTTTCTTTCTGATGCCGGAATAAAGTTGTCTTGTGCATCTTTTTTAGAAAAAGAAGATTTGAACCAATTTTTTACCGAAATAAAGAAAAATGCTTTTTTACATAAAGCAAGTGCACAACGTACGCTCGATGATGAATATACCCCTTTGGATTTTTATCAAAAGATTGTTCTTGATAATACAATTCGCGAATACAGTAATTTGATTACAATGGTTGAAAGTTTTGAGAAACAGGCATGAGTGCAATAGTTGACAGCGTTTTGAAAAATTCTATAGCAGAAGAACTTGAAATCGAAAAGGGAGATGAACTTCTTTCTGTTGATGGCTGCAAGATGTCTGATATGATTGATTATAACTTCTATATTAAATCAGAATTAATTACTATTGAAGTAAAAAAAGCTAATGGCGAAATTGAAGAAATAGAAATTGAAAAAGATTTTGATGAGGATTTGGGCATTGTTTTTGAAAGTGCGGTTTTTGACCGAATTAAACCTTGTTTAAATCATTGTATATTTTGTTTTGTCGATCAGCAGCCAAAAGGATTGCGAGACACTTTGTATATTAAAGATGATGATTACAGGTTGTCATATTTGCAAGGTACATATATTACGATGACAAATCTTAAAGACGAGGACAGAGAACGAATAAAGCGAATGCAGCTTGGGCCGTTTTATATATCTGTGCATACAACAAATCCAGACTTGCGGGTTAAAATGCTTAGAAATCCAAACGCAGGAAAATCGCTTGAAAATCTTCAATGGTTTAGAAAAAATAAAATCCCTTTTCATGCTCAGATAGTTTTGTGTCCGGGATATAACGACGGAAAAGAGTTAGAGCGAACTCTAACAGATTTAGCAAAATTAAAAAATACCGTTTTGTCTGTTGCGATTGTTCCGGTTGGTATTACACAGTTTCGCGAAAAACCGTTAAAACGTGTGGATGCACAATGCGCAAAAGAAACTATTGCAATAGCATCTAAATTCAAACG
>CADBQQ010000043.1 GCA_902796825.1 uncultured bacterium | reverse complement strand
ATCTCTTCGGTATCCATTGACTTCTCCTTTGTTTTAATAAAAACAGTTGAGGCTGTATTTAAAGTAGTATCGGAAAAACGACCGTTTAAACTTTCGTAATCAATAAAGCAAAAACGGGTGAATTTTAGGTTAAGGGATAGGAAAATAAAAATATAAAAGATAGGTTTTTACGAGAAAGCACAAAATTTAACTCAAAAAGGCAGATAAAAATGACAACATATTCATATTTAAGAGTCAGCACAATTGACCAAAACACAGAAAAGAACAAACTTGAGGTTTTAAGGTTTGCGAATGAAAAGAAACTTGGGAATGTAGATTTTGTCGAAGAACAGATTAGTGGTAAATCAAACTTTAAAAACAGACAGTTAGGTACATTATTAGAAAAAATGGAAAAGGGCGATATTTTAATTGTTCCAGAACTTTCAAGAATAGCACGTTCAATTACTCAAATTTTTGAAGTAATTGACATTACAAAACAGAAAGGAATTGAATTGTATTCAATAAAAGAGGGTTTTACAAATACAGACAAAAGCATTACATCAACTGTTACAACAACTGTATTTGCTCTTGTCGCACAAATTGAAAGAGATTTAATAAGTTTAAGAACAACTGAAGCATTGCAAGCAAAGAAAGCAAAAGGCATAAAATTAGGTCGTCCAAGAGGTAAAGGTAAATCCAAACTTGATGAACACTTAGAGGAAATCAAGAAATTAGTCGACTTGCATGTTCCGAAAACTATTATAGCTAGACAGTATGACACAACTGTACCAAATTTACACAGATTTCTGAAATCAGTTTAACTGCCAAATGAATAAAACCAAAAATTTAACAGTATAATAATAAGGCAAGAAATTTGCCAGAAAGAGGTAATACATGATTACAGGAAGAACGAAGGCGGTTTCTTACGCAAGAGTATCAAGTGTAGAACAGGAAAAAGAAGGATTTTCTATTCCTGCTCAGCAAGATTTATTAAAAGATTTTGCTGAAAAAAATAATATTGAAATTGTAAAAGAATTTTTAGAAGTTGAAACTGCAAAAGATGCAGGCAGACATAAATTCAAAGAAATGTTGCAATATCTCAAGAAAAACAAAGATGTAACTACAATTTTAGTTGAAAAAACAGATAGGCTATATCGCAATTTTACTGATTATGTTGAATTAGATGTTGATAAAACGGGTTATACCGTATGTTTAGTTAAAGAAGGAACAATATTAACTCCGACATCATCTTCTCATGAAAAACTCGTGCATGGATTAAAAGTACTGTTATCAAAAAATTTTATTGATAATCTTCGAGAAGAAACGCAGAAAGGAAGATTGAAGAAGGTTCAAGAGGGTTATTTTATATCTTATGTTCCCTACGGATATAAAAAAATAAATAAAAAAGATACTGTTATACATCCTCAAACATCAAAATTTGTTAAAAGAGCATTTGAACTATATGCAGAAGGTAATATATCTCTGAAAAATCTTGCTAAAAAACTGTATGATGAGGGGTTTATATATACTCCCAGCCACCCCAAAATTTCAACAGGACATTTAGGTAAAATGCTCGCAAATGAAAGCTATATCGGTTTTATCAGACACAGAGGTAAATTATACAAAGGAAAACATCCTTCAATAGTATCAAAACAATTGTTTCAAAAGGCACAGAGGGCATTTAAAAAAGACGGAAAACCTGATACAAGATGTGGACATACATTCTTATATAAAGGAATGATGAAATGTGCAGAATGTGGCTGTGCTATAACAAGCGAGATAAAAAGAAATAAATGGATATATTATCATTGTACAGGTAATGCACCACAGCCATGTTCACAGAAAAAACAATACATAAAACAAGAAGAAATTGACTTACAAATAGATGAAGCTATTAAATCAGTTGTAATTGATGATAAATTAGCAGACTACATAAATGCTCTTCTTGAAGAAAGCTACAAGGATATGCAGATAGATACGCAGGATAGACACGATTATTATGTTACGGAAATCAAAAAGCTAAATACCCGTAAAGATAAGCTACTTGATATGTATATGGATGGAGATATTAAAAAAGATGTATGGTCTAAGAAAACACAAGACCTTGATAAACAAAAGGCATTGCTTGAAAATCAATTAAAATCCATGAAAAAGTCGAGTGAACAATTTATTGATAATGGTAAAAACATTATTGAAGTATCTAAACAAGCATATAATCTGTATAAACAGCAAACAACAGAAGAAAAAAGAAGATTATTAAATGTAATGTTTGACAGTATAACAGTAGAAAACAGAAAAGTTAAATACACTTACAAAAAACCATTTTGCTACTTTGCTAAATGTGATTTAGATAATGTTGATGGTGTTATTGATTACATAAAAAATAATATAAATATTTAAACCTCTCATTTACAGTGCACCGGACTAGAATAAACAAATGTTAAGAGGTTTGGTACATAATAAAATTATTTTATATTTTTAACATGAGGAACATTAATTTTATTTGTTGTCTTAATTAAATCTTCCATTTCTTTCAATAGCTCTTGTCTAAAATTTGATTTCTCATTTTTAATATTGATAAGAAATCGTTGTTCCATTATTAGTAATGTTTTTGAAGAAATTTTATGTTTTGATGTGTAATTTTTATTTAAAGGGGTATTAAATCCATTAAATGTAAATTTAGATTGTACATTAAAATTTTCTAAAATCTTAGTAAACCAAGGATAAAAGAATCTGCAATAGATTGTATCCATTGGCAAACAAATGTTACGAGTTTTATCTATAAATATTGGTGCAATTGGCATTAAATCAATACCTTCAATAATAAAACGAAATTTATTTATTGTTGCTATTGCAACATATAATCCTTCCATTATATCGGATATATTCATCCTAAAAGGAATATCTGACAAATTTAAATGTTTTGATTTTCTATAGACAAATCTTCCATGCATTAAATCATTTCTAAATGTTAATAGTTCTTGTAGTTTTACATAATCTTCATCATAGAATGTTTTTTTATCAATTTTCGCCATTCTTACTATTTCTGAGATTTTTTTATCAAATTTATATTCTATAATTTTTTTTACATCTTTGTATGTTTTTGCACTATATTCTTGATTTAAATAAAATAAAATCATTTGTACGGTACTAATGAAAACTTCTATTACATTAAAAATCGTAGACATAGTCCCAAGTGCATGGTCATCAACCATAATTGTTTGCTTGGCATTTTCTAATGTTTGTAAGTGTAATGTAATATCTTCAACTATGGCATTAAAATATGCAATATGAAATAATGGTAAATCTATTGTTTTACCATTTGAAAAATCTATCGTGCAAATTTGTGCTCCCATATTATTGTTTCTAAAATCTTCAATATACATTTTTAAATATCTTTCATTTTTTATTTTGCAACTTTTTTGCAACTTTCGCAAATTTTACACAAAAAATACGCCTGACACTATTTAGTAGAACTCGATCAAGTCCACAATATAAGTGGGCTTGAGATGTTTTCATATATATTTAAAAATTTACACAAAATTCTTTTAATCGAACTCTAGGAACCATTGTAAATATTGAAAAAGAGCCACCTTGATGGCTCTTTTTGAAAAGAAATACGCCTGGCGCGATTCGAACGCGCGACCCTCTGCTTAGAAGGCAGATGCTCTATCCAGCTGAGCTACAGACGCTTATATTTGCCTTGCATAATATATGTTAGCACGAAAACTTTTTTACGCAACTATAAATTTTAAATAATAGTTTTAATTCTAAAAGAAAAGCTTATTCAGAATATTTTTATATGTAATTTTCATGATAATATTTAATTATGAAAGTCGCAGAAATTCAAAACAATATTTTAGTAATAGCCGATAGAGAGACAGAATTATTAGTAGGGCGTAAAGGTGCGCTGGTAAAAGTATATGGTAGCGGGCTTTGCGGTTCAGATATAGTTAAGCTTAAACAGCACCTCAAAAAAAACGGAACCGTTCTCGGACACGAAATTGTAGGGCAAATTGTTGAAATAAATTCTCAAACGAATTTTAATCTTGGAGATGTAATTATAACTTCTCACCACATTCCTTGCGGTAAGTGCGAATATTGCAAAAACGGAAATGTCTCAATGTGCCGTCATTTTAAAGAAACAAATATTTATCCGGGAGGATTTAGTGAATATGCTTACGTTTCAGAAGAACATTTGCAAAACGTGGCATATTTAAAGCCTGAAAATTTAACTGATGACGAAGCAGCTTTTTATGAACCTTTAGGTTGCTGTATACGTGCAGTTAAACGTGCAAATTTAAGACAAAATTCTACAGCTCTGGTTATCGGACTTGGTTCAATAGGAATACTTATGGCTCAAGCTCTTAAAGCTTTTGGTATGAATGTAATAGGATGTGATTTGATATCTTCAAGAGTTGAACTTTTGAAAAGTTTTGGTATTGAAGCTTTTAACGTTAATGATATGTGCGAAAGTATTAAAGCAGACGGGGTTTTTATGACTTCCGGCTCTGATAATGCACTGCCAACCGCTCTTAAATATGTCCGTGACGGGGGCAAAATCCTTGTTTTTTCTTCTACGCCTTTAAATACAGGTTATGCAAATAATGAAATTTATTATAGAGAATTAACGGTTTTAGGCAGTTATTCTCCGTCTCCGAAAGATTTAAAAAAATCTTATGAATTGCTGAAAACGAAAGAAGTTAAAGTGCAAGGTTTATCCACAATTTATCCGCTGGAGCAAATTCAACAAGCAATTGATGATACTATTTTAAATAAAATTTTGAAAGCTTATATCAAAATAAACTAATCAATTGCTGTTACTCCAAATGGTATAGAGGTTAATTCATTTATAACAATATAATTTTTTTCAAGGTTAAAATCTTGACCGATTAAATAATATGCGGAACCGGAACCGGTCATAATTGCGTTAGGATATTTATTTTTTATGAATTGAAGTTCTTTGTAATCGTCAATGATTGCCCATTCAAGGTCATTTACAAAATTTTCTCGACTTTTGTCTGACGAATTTTTTAGTGAAAATTTAATATAAGCTTCTTTTGCGGAGATACCTAGATTTATGGGTTTTATTATGCTTAAATTGAATTCTTCGTAAGGTTGAGAATTTAAAATTTCACCTCTGCCTTTTGCTAAAATCCGACCGCCTTGCAGACAAACATTTAAGTCAGAACCCAATTGAGAACAAAGTTTGTGAAGATTGTCGTTTGTTAAAGGTTCGTCAAAGAGCTTGTTTAATCCGTATAAAGTTCCGGCAGCATCCGTACTCCCGCCTGCAAGACCTGCCGATACGGGAATATGTTTGTCGATATGGATTTTAATTTTATGGCAAATATTTTTCTTGATTGTTTGTAGGAATAATTTAGCAGACTTGTATACAAGATTGCTTTCATTATAAGGAATTTCGTTAGAATTTCCGCTTAAAATAATTTTTGTTTCAGACGCAGGTTCGATTTCAATTGTCAAATAATCATACAAATTTATTGTCTGCATTGTGCTTTCAATATTATGAAAACCGTCAGGACGTTTGTTCAGAACTTTTAAATCTAAATTTATTTTTGCAGGACACTGAATTTTTATACTGTTCACTACTTTAACAACTCCTCAGAAAGTTTTCCAAATTGTTCAACAGAGAGTTTTTCCCCGCGAATATTTTCGTCTAATCCAAGATTTGATAAAGCTTGTGAAATCTTTTCTCTTGAAAATCCCCCATTTAGCAAGCAATTTTTAAGATTTTTCCTCCTTTGCGCAAAAGCTGCTTTTACGGTTTTTCTAAAATGAGAATAATCGGATAATTCAAGGCGCGGATTATCTTTTACAACCAGTTTGACCAATGCGGAATTAACTTTCGGGGCAGGGAAAAAGGATTTTCTCCCCACTAATCTTAAAATTTCTACATCTGCCCAGAATTGAGAAAGAATTGTTAACAGCCCGTATTGTTTTCCTGAAGATTTTTCAGTCGCAGTTATTCTATGAGCAACTTCTTCTTGTACCATTAAAATAATATCTTTTATTTTTTTACGATTTTTATTGTCCAAATCATCGATTTCTCCAAGTAAATGCGCAATAATCGGACTGGTTATATAATAGGGAATATTTGCAACAATTTTTACTTTTTCTTCGCTCAAAGAAGATAAATCTGTTTTTAAAATATCATTATGAATTATTTCAAGATTAGGTGCATTTAATTTTTTCAGTTCTTTTATAGCTTCTTCATCAAGTTCAATAGCGATAACTTTTTTAGCATATTTAACAAGCTGTTCAGTTACAAACCCTACACCCGGACCGATTTCTATAACTGTATCCTCCGGTTGGATATTGGCAAAATCAATAATATCTTGAATAACTTCTCCGTTTATCAAGAAATTTTGTCCGAGTCGTTTTTTTGTTCTAAAATATTTTGCTCTTTCAAAGTAGTTCATCTTACTAAAAATATTATCACAGACAGGCGGATGTTTAAAATATTTTATTTGATATCTTAAATAATGTTATGATAGTATAAGTTTACAAAGGAATTCGGCATGGTCAAAGTTGAACAGCAAAGTGTTTTAGATAGGGGTGAAATTTTAAAATTATATACAAAAGGTTATACTTTACCTGAGGATTATAAAATAGCTCTTGAATATGAACGTATACCGATATCTTTAACATCTTTTAAAACTACTGATTACTGGGGTGCGTGTGGTGTAAGAGATGTTTTAGAACGCTTTGCTCAAGAAAATAACTGGGATTATATTGTCGATTCAAATAATATAATCGGGCTAGCTAAAGCTCATGACACGATTACACTTGAACCGGGTGCGCAAGTAGAATTAAGTGTACAGCCTGAAAGAACGATTTTTAAACTCAAAGAAAAAATCGATAAAATAGATTTTGCTTTACAATCTGTTATGCATCCTGATATGAAACTTTTGAATTACGGTGTTTCGCCTTATTCAACATATAAGTCGATACATATAATTCCCAAAAGACGTTACAAAATTATGGCGAATTATTTGTGGGGAATTCTTTCGGATGTTATGATGCGCGAAACAGCAGGAATACAGTGCTGTATAGATTTTAAATCAGAAGAAGATGCTATGCGCAAATATAAACTTGCAAATAAGCTTTCTCCTTTTATGACTGCGATGTTTTCTAACTCTCCAATTCGCGGCGGTGTCGATACAGGCTATAAAAGTTTTCGAGCTTTGAGTTGGATGAACACTGATAATGATCGCTGCGGTTTTTGCGGGAAAATTAGCGAAGAATTTTCATTTGATGATTATATTGATTGCATAATGAAAACTCCTATGATTTTTATTCAAAGAGAAGGATGCCCTGTCGAATTAAACGGAAATATCACATTTGAAGAATTTATGACTGATGGTTACGAGGGCTTTTATCCGACTATAGAAGATTATGAGTTGCAGGCAAATTTGTGTTTTCCTGAAGTCAGAATGCGTAATTTTATAGAGATAAGAAATCACGACTGTGTTGGCGGAGATTTGCAGTATGCTGTTGCAGCAATTTATAAAGGCATTATGTATGACAATCATGCAATGGAAGAATGCGAAGAACTTCTAAAACATCTGCAATATAAAGATTTTTCGGAGTTGCGCTACAATGTGCCAAAACACGGACTGCAGGCAAAAATTAAACACATTGAAATAAAAGATTATGCAAAAGAAATTGTGAATATTGCCCGCAAAGCTTTGAAAGAAGCCCAAACAGGTGAAGAACTGTTTTTGAATTCTCTTGACGATTTCGCAATGAAAGGTCTGTCTCCTGCCGATATTATTCAGAAGAAATGGAATACTTCTTGGAACAGAGATTTGAGAAAATTAATCAAGTACCTTTGCGATATGGATTTGTAGTATTAAGTCGTAAATTGTAAGTTGGGCTTTCAGCCCAACGATATGCTAAAAAGCATCAAAATTCTTCGGTATAGGATTTTTGAACTTGGTAATATTTGATTGGAACAATAAATTAACCGTGCCAACAGGACCGTTTCTGTGTTTTGCGATAATTATTTCCGACATACCTTTTGAATTCGCCTTGATGTTTTCTTCTTCCTCAGAATCCTCTTTAGCATAGTAATCGGCACGATAAATAAACATTACAATATCCGCATCCTGCTCGATTGAACCTGATTCTCTCAAATCTGAAAGCATTGGACGCTTGTCATTTCTGCCCTCAACTGCACGTGACAGTTGTGAAAGAGCTATTACAGGAACATTCAATTCTTTTGCAAGAATTTTTAATCCCCTTGATATTGCTGAAATCTGCTGTAATCTGTCATCTTTTCCGCTGCCCTCAATTAATTGCAAATAATCTATTACAATCAATCCTAAATCTTTTTGTTGAGACTTTAAGCGACGACATTTTGTACGAATATCAGTCAAAGTACATCCGCCCGAATCGTCAATATAAATTTGAGCCTGACTGAAATCATTCATTGCCATTGCAAGCTTGTCCAAATCCTTTTGAAGCATATTTCCTGTTTTCAATCTCTGAGCGTCTACTTCTGCGTGAGAACACAACATTCTCATTACCAGTTGCGAAGCCGACATTTCAAGTGAAAATATGCAAACAGGAACCTTTTCTTTTATTGCAATATTCTGTGCAATGTTTAGCGCAAGTGCTGTTTTTCCCATTGCAGGTCTAGCTGCAAGAATAATCAAATCCGATTTATTCAGTCCGTTTAAAGTTGTATCAAGTTCATTAAAACCTGTCCTGACTCCGGCTAATTCATCCTTGTGGTTGTATCGATATTCAATGTTATCCCATGTATCTAAAACCAAATCTTTGATAGCTTTTAAATCTGACGTTGCTTTGGAAGATCCTATTTCATAAATAAGCTTTTCCGCTTGCTCAAGTGATTCATCACTTGGCTCAAGGTCATAACCCTTACTTACAATTTCAGAACCTGCATTAATTAGCGCTCTTTTTACAGCTTTTTCTTGAACTATTTTAGCGTAATAAGCGATATTTGAAGTTGTTATGGTGTTTTCTGCCAGATCATTGATATAAGCCCTGCCGCCAACAGCTTCAAGTTTACCGTTATAATTCAAAACATCCGAAACAGACACAATATCTATATTGTCTCCGCTGTTGAAAAGTTGAATCATTGCTTCATATATATAGCGATGGGCCGGTTTGTAAAAACTTGACGAAGTGATTACGTCTGAAACTTTTGATAATGTTTCGGGATTTACCAGAACTGCTCCTAATATAGCTTCTTCTGCCTCGATATTTTGAGGAATTAAATTTTCGTTATTTTTTTTTCTCGTTTCTTTTGATACAACAGGCATATAATAATCCTTTTTTTATATCCTAATACATAAAGATTTTTTCTGCGAGGATTTTTTAAGAAGATTTAAGTTATTTTTCATTTACTCCATAAGCAAACATCGCAAAATCATATTTAACAGGATCCTCCGGACAAAATTCTTTTAATTTATTTGTCAATTCCACAACAGCTTTAAAATCATTTGCGTTACGAGTTAATAATCCCATTTGGCGCGAAACCCTGCCTACATGTACATCTAAAGGAATATACAATTCTGAGGATTTAATAAAATCCCAAATTCCCAAGTCAACAGGACCTTTTCTTACCATCCAGCGCAAATACATACACATTCTCTTCATTGCGCCTCCATTGTGAGGATTTGGTATCATGTGATAAAAACCATGTCCGACGTTTTCATCCGCGCGGGCGTAAAAATAATCAACAACGGTTTCAAAAATTTTGCCTTGATTTTTACCGTAATTAAATAATTCTTCTAATCCGTTTGAAGTGCTATACAGTTCTTTTAATATTTTGAAAATTGATATAAAATCATTCGGTTTGCCAAATCTGTAATTAAAATCACCGATAATTTCAGGTTGAAAATTTTCAATAAAATTTACGGGTTCATTTTGAGCGATATTAATAAACAAATTGTCAAGCTTTTTTATAAATTGCTTTCTGCTGCCATAAGCTAATAAAGAAGCAATAAATCCTGCAAGTTCTGCATCTTTTTTATTTTTGTATCTGTGTATAAATTGAATAGGATCGTCTTTTATAAAGTCCTTATTTTCGTATTTATCAACGAGTTTGTCCAGCTCTGTTTTTGTAATCATGATTGTATTATATAGCAAAAAATACTTTGTTTGTAGTAAAGTTGTTTTGTATGAAAGGTCAAATTTTCAAAATCTATTCGGATTTATATTATGTTAAATATGAGGGAAATACTTATCCTTGTAAAATTCGTGAGGTTTTAAAAAAACAAAAAGTTTCCGTTGTTGTTGGAGATTTTGTTGAATTTGATAATAATGTAATATTCAAAATTTATTCTCGTAAAAGTTTTATTAAACGTCCTGCGGTTGCAAATATTGATCAAGTTGTTGTTGTTTCTGCCTTGAAACAGCCGGAATTGGATTTTCATCAATTAAACAGGTATGTTTCTTTTGCAAAATATTATAAAATTCCCGTTGTACTTTGTTTTAATAAAGAAGATTTAGGATTAGATGATAATTTGCAAGATAAAATTTTTTCAATATATGGAAGTCTAGGGTATAAAATTGTTTTCACTTCAGCTGTCGAACAAAAAGGGTTGAATAATTTTAGAGATGTTTTAAAAGGGAAATTATCTGCATTGTGTGGAAATTCAGGTGTTGGAAAATCAAGCTTAATTAATGCTCTCAATCCGGATATAAACCTTAAAACAAAATCTGTAAGTGAAAAATTACAAAGGGGAACTCATACAACAAGGCATTGTGAGATTATTCCGGTTACAGAAAATACTTATATTGTCGATACTCCTGGTTTTAGTAATGTAAAATTTGATTTTATTCTGCCAAAGGATGTGGATTTATTGTTTGATGAAATTTCTCAATATAAACATTTATGCAAGTTCTCAGATTGCTTACATTTAAATGAAATTGGTTGTGAAGTTTTAAAACATCTTGATGATATAGATGCTTCGAGATATGAAAGTTATTGTGCTTTTGTTCAAGAGGCTTTTGAGTATAAAGAAAAAGTTAAGTATAACGGAATAAAAGAGGAAACTTCTCAAAAATTCCATCATAACAGAGAGGTTGCAAAAATTAGTGAAAAGAAACGGACAGCTTCTCGAAATACACAGAAGCAAAAGATTTATAAGGAATTTGAAACAAATGAAGATGAATGATTACATTGAATTAGTTAATAAAAAACTTGATGAATACATACAAATCGAATATCCTCAAAACCTGTTTAAATCAATGAAATATACGGTTTTGCTTTCAGGTAAGCGCTTGCGCCCTGTTATGTGTCTTGAAACTTGCAAGTTATTGGGCGGAAATATTGAGGATGCATTACCGACAGCGTGCGCAATAGAAATGTATCACTCAATGACTTTAATTCATGACGACTTGCCTTGCATGGATAATGATGATTTCAGACGGGGAAAACCGTCAAATCACAAGGTGTTTGGCGAGGCTGTTGCGACACTCGCAGGAGATGCTTTGCTTACTTTTGCACCTGAAATTATAACAAAATACTCCAAAAATCTTTCGCCTGAAACAGTTTTGAGGGTATTGAACGAGTATTTTAACTATGCAGGAGCGCGCGGTGTAATAGGAGGTCAGGTTGTCGATATTGAAAGTGAAGCAAATCCGGATATAAATGATAAGGAAAAAACTTTAGAATTTATACATTTACACAAAACTTCAGACTTATTTCAACTTGCTATGCGTTCAGGAGCTATTATTGCAGGCGCGGAAGAAGAAAAACTTTCATTGGTTACAAATTTTGCAAAAATGTTCGGGCTTGCATTCCAAATAGCAGATGACATTCTTGATGAAATTTCTACTTTTGAAGAAATGGGCAAAACTTTAGGCAAAGACAAAAATGAGGGTAAATTAACTTATGTTTCGCTTTATGGTTTGGATGAAGCGAAATGTAAACTTTCTTGCCTGATTGAAAAGTGCTGTGATATAATGGACAAACAAGGATTTAAATCTGAAATCTTTGGAGAGATTATTGATAGTATAATTAAGAGAGTAGGTTTATAATGTTAGACGCATTTAGAGAGGTTATCGCCAACAACGGATATGAAGTTCTGGCATGCGGGATTTTATCAGCATTTTTCGGTCAGGTTTTAAAATTTATTTTGTTTACAATTCAAACACGTAAAATTAATTTTAAAATTTTCACAACAACAGGAGGTATGCCGAGTACTCATTCAGCGGGGGTGATGGCGCTTTCTACTATGGTTGGAATTCTGCGTGGTTTTGATTCTGTTGAATTCGCAATTGCGTTTGGCTATGCTCTTGTAATTATGTATGATGCCGCAGGATTACGCAGGGCTGCCGGTAAAACTGCCGCTTGTCTTAATAAGGTTATGGAAGAATTTTATAAACACGACTTGAGGGCTGTTGGCGGGAAATTAAAAGAATTATTGGGGCACACACCTATGGAAGTCTTTGTGGGTGCAATCTTCGGAATTCTTTTTGCTCTTGATTTCCACCTGTTTGTGATTGGTTTATTGTTTTAAATTTTTATATATTTACCCCTAGCCTTTAACGGCTCCTTCATTTTCGCCTGAAATAAAATATCTTTGCATTGCAAGGAAAAATATTATTATCGGAATTGTGGAAATTATAGAACCTGCGGCAATGTAGCGCCAGTTTGAAGAAAACATCCCTTGTAAATTATTTACTCCTACAGGCAAGGTATACATTGCTTCTTTTGTCAAAACGATACTTGGCCAGAGAAATTCTCCCCATGAGCCGATAAATGTGAATATTGCAAGCACCGCAAGCGTTGGTTTTACCATTGGTAACAATACTTTCCAAAATACTTGAAAGACGTTGCAGCCGTCAATAATTGCAGCTTCCTCCATTTCTTTAGGTATGGCAAGAAACGCTTGGCGCATTAAAAAAATCCCGAAAGCACTGACTGCAAAAGGCATTATCAAGCCTATGAACCCCATAACATTCCCAAAAGTATCCACAAGATGAAGTTTTAAAGTTATCAAATAAACAGGAAGCATTATCGCTTGAAAAGGCACCATAATGGTTGCAAGTATTGCAAAAAACGTTATTTTTTTACCCTTAAAATCCATTCTTGCAAGCGGATAAGCCGCAAGTGAAGATAATATTAAATTGAGCAAAACAGTTCCGCCTGCGACAATCATTGAGTTTATAAAATATCTCATCAAATCGACTTTTTGCCATACTCCGGCATAGTTAGCCCAAGTAAAGTCGTTCGGTATAATTGTTGGCGGATAAGCAAAAATATTTTCGCCAGCCCCTTTTAATGATGTCGATAATAACCAGATAAAAGGAAAAATAGATAATAGCGATACGATTATTAATATTAAATGTGTAGGTATGTTTTTTAAGTTTAGTTTCATAATAATCCTTTCTGTCTCTTACTCTCCCATGTAGAGGGAATAGATTATATGTCATATTTCCCTTTTTCAAAAACGAAAATATTTAAAAGTGAAAATATCATTACTATAACAAGCAAAATTACTGCCATTGCGCTTGCATATCCTAAATCCAGATTTTCGAAAGCTTTTTCATAAATATAATAAACAATAGTTTTTGTTGAATTTAAAGGCCCGCCTTTCGTCATAACGTAAATTTCAGCAAAGATTTTCATTGCCGAAATTGAACTTATAGTTGTTACAAGCGCTATAGTCGGCATTATGTGAGGAACAGTTACTGTCAAATGTTTTGTCCAGAAGTTCGCGCCATCAATGTCACAAGCTTCGTAAAGCTCTTTAGGCACACTCATTAGCGCCGCAAGATAAATCATCATGTAATATCCTATACCTTTCCAGATAGTTAGGATTATTACAGAATATATTGCGTATTTGGGGTCAGTAAGCCAGCCTATAGCTGGCAGATGAAAAACTTGCATTAAATAATTCAAAATACCTTCTTGCGCATATAACCATTTGAATGCAATTGCTGCAACTACAATAGAGACAATTACCGGAAGATATATTAATATTTTATATAATGTTATACCTCTTATTTTTTGATTAATTAAAATTGCCAAAAACAACGGTATTGTAGCAAGAATTGGCACCGCTATAACAAGGTAAAGCACAGTATTCCACATAACCTTATAAAATACTGGATTGTGAAAAATTTCTATATAGTTATTTATACCTGAAAAATTAGGATGATAAATACTGTTGGAATAATCAAAAAAACTTAATCCTATTGTTTGAAAAAACGGAATAAAAAAGAATATTAAAAGCACAATTCCTGCCGGAATTAAAAACAAATAAGGTGCTAATTTCCCGTAATATTTAAACATAGGTTAATTATTACACTGACTTTTAATTTCGTCAACTATACTTCTTTTGTTGCCATAATTAATTTATAATAAAGTTCTAATTCCTGTCTGGATGCGTTGTTAATAATATCGGTGAGTTCTTCTTTTAAAGTATTTAGAGATTTCATATAACCAAAGTCAAACAAATCTTTTATGTTAACTTGCAAAGCTCTGGCGATTTTTTCTATATTTTCTTCTTTTGGAAGCTGACCGCCGTTTTCGAGTTTGCACAAATTAGTAGTTTCCATCCCTATTATTTCGGCAAGCGATGCCTGCGTCAGTTTATTGCGTTTTCTTAAATCTTTAATTCTTTGCCCTAACAGTTTGCTCAAAATTGCCATAATATCCCTCTTTTTGACATTTTACGACTAATTGCAAATTAAAAATATGGCTAGTTGTGCCAATTACTATTGACAAACTTGGCATGATATGACATAATATGTATAGATAATTGTTATTAATACATAAGTATTAGACAAAAAGTTGTTACGACGAAACAAAAAGAAAGGTGAAAAGATTATGACAAAAAAATTCGGTTTTACT
>CADBQQ010000042.1 GCA_902796825.1 uncultured bacterium | reverse complement strand
TTTTAGTAAGATTTAATCCTTTCAAGACCTTTGAATTAAATACCGCAACTTGATTAGTGTTAACAATATCATTAATCTTTGCAATCAGTGTTGGAATCGTCATTGCGGCGACTACACCGACAATTGCTAATGTAATCAAAACTTCTGCTAACGTGAATGCTATACGTTTATAAATTCGGGTTTTCATTCTGTATATACCTCCTTTAAATACTCTTTTTATAAAAATGGTGCAATATTACATATATTATTATTACTTATTTTGCACCTTATGTCAATATTTATCAGTTTCAGTTTGTTTATAACTTTCAATTACTATTTTAATTTTGGTAAGGAAGGTGTTATGAGAAATACTAAACAGTTTTTAGGTGCAAGAATTCAGGAAATTCGTAAATCTCTTGGCATAAAACAATCAGAACTGGCTGAAAAAGTAGGTGTTGATCCTAAATATATCAGTAAAGTTGAATGCGGAAGATGCTTCCCCTCTTTTGAACTTTTGGATAAAATTGCTGAAACTCTAGACAAACCAGTTGTAGATTTTTTTAGTACCGAACACTTAATTGATAGAAATGAACTTTTAAATAAATTGATACAACGACTTTCTGACGCTCCCGAAGAAAAATTTCGTATAGCGTATAAAATTCTTAATGAAATTTTATAAAAATAGCAAAAATATTTTTTAGATGATTTAATACTAAAAAAAGGAGAAAATATGAAAGTTCCAAATGTATCATTTAACCCTGCAGAATATGCCGCAAAGTATGGTTTTAAAGTAGCAAATATTCCATTAAAAGACGGTTCTACTGTTAAAGTAATGGATAATATGAGAAACAAGGTACAATTCTGGCATTTAAAAGACGGTAAAATTTTAGGTGCGCAGGGTTATCAATGCAATGATGCCGCAAAAATAGCAAATTATATTCTTGGTATGTTGAATAAATTAAAATCTGATGTTGCTGATGCAAAAGACTTAGCAACAAATGTTTTAAACCAATTAATAAGACATTAAACAATCTTAACTTGCATATTGATAATTTTAATGTAATATAAAGGTAATGACTTACGTCGTTACCTTTAAGTTTTATAGGGATTGAGGACTTTAATTATGAAATATGAAAGTATATTTTCACTGCTAGAACACACAACAACAGTAAACCAAAAAAAAGTAGCGCTCGGCATGAAAACTCTTTGGGGGTGGAACGAATTCACTTATAAAGGGCTTAGCCTTTTAGCGGAAAGACTTGGTGCATACTTAATTAATGATTTACAAATACCAAAAGGCGAAAAACTCGCTATATTATCAGAATCCTTGCCTGAGTATGGTGTTTGCGTATTTGGTTCTGTTCTTGCAGGTTTAACCATTGTACCGCTTGATAACAAATTGACAATATTTGAGTTAACATCTATTTTATCAAGTTGTGAGCCTACGGTTTTAATGACATCAAGCAAAAATTATAAAAAAGCAAAAGAATTACAAAGCAAAGTTCCATCAATTAAAAATATTATACTGATGGAAGCCTCCGAACACGAGTGTGCCGAAACTCCGAGCTTGTATTCCATACCTGCAAATTACAGCGCAAAATGGCGCCGCCGTCCTCTTAATGATACGGCATTTATTATATACACATCAGGAACAACAGGTGCGCCTAAGGGAGTTCAAACAACTTATAAAAATATGCTTTCTCAAATGTATGGAATGAGAAAAGTTCTGCAAAGTATGATGCCAAAAAATAAAGAAATGCGTTTGCTTTCAATCTTACCGATGAATCACTTGTTTGAAATGACTGTCGGATTTTTCACTATGTTAAATCACGGCTATTCTGTTTATTACACAAGCAGTCTGAAGCCAAAAGACATCCTAGACATTATGCAAGAGAAAAAAATCCGTTTTATGGTTACGGTTCCGGCATTTTTGAAGCTTTTAAAATCATATTTTGAGTCTGAAATTAGTAAAAAATCCCCAATGTATCGCTTTATGTATAATTTAAAATATCATATCGCAAAATTTATGCCTTTCTGTATAAGAAGATTAATGTTTAGGACAATTCACAGATTGTACGGCAAACATTTCTTTGGCTATATTTCAGGCGGTGCGCCGTTAGATCCTATTGTAGGTGCGTGGTTTAAAAGAATTGGTGTAAGAATTTTTCAGGGGTATGGGCTTTCTGAAACAAGCCCTGTTGTTTCAATGTGTAACAAATTAAATCAAGACAATATGCGTTCTGTAGGGCCGATTTTAGATTCTTATGAGGCAAAAATTGATTCTGATACAGGTGAATTACTTGTAAAAGGTCCGTCAGTAATGAAAGGCTATTATGGCAGACAAGACTTGACAGATGAAGTTCTTGAAAAAGACGGCTGGTTCCATACGGGAGATATTGCAGAAATTCGCAACGGGCTTTTATATATTACCGGCAGAATTAAAAACATGATTGTACTTTCAGGCGGTAAAAAAGTATTTCCGGAAGAAGTTGAGACCGTAATGCAGCAGAGTGATAACTTTGCAGAAGTTTGCGTTGTCGGAATGCCAAAAGCCGGCGGAGAAAAAGACGGCTGTGAAGAAATTGTTTCAATCTTTGTTCCGACAGAAGAATATGCAAATAAATTTGATAATTTTGAAGATTTGGAAAAAGCTGTAAAAGCAGAAGTGAAAGCATTGTCTATGCAGTTAGCTCCTTATAAACGCCCAATAAATATTGTCGTAAGGCGCGAAGCACTTCCAAGAACTGCAACAAGCAAAGTAAAACGCAAAGAGGTTAAAGCACTTTTAGCAGAATGTGTAAAATAAAATTATAAATTATTTGTATAATTTATTTTTGTTGGTGTTATAATAAAGTAGATCCTGAACTTCGTTCAGAATGACAAGGCGGGATGTAGCGCAGCTTGGTAGCGCACCACGTTCGGGACGTGGGGGCCGCAGGTTCAAATCCTGTCATCCCGACCATTTATTATAATGTAGTTTACATAACAATGTCAAAACCATAAAAAAGGAAATTAATATGGCAGAAATTAAAGAAATAGCTCAGGAAACAGGTTCTTCGCAAGACAGAATTCGCCAAATCAGAATTCAAAAAATGGAAAATTTAAGAGAAAGAGGTTTAAACCCTTATCCATATAAATTTGATAAAGAAATTATGGCACAAGATTTGCAAGATAAATACAAAGATCTTGCAACCGGAGAAGAAACAGAAGATTGTTATCGCGTTGCAGGTCGTGTCATGGCTGTTCGTAACAGCGGAATGTTCATAGACTTAGTCGATGCATCAGGCAAAATTCAGGTGTTTTCTCATAAAGAAAACTTGAATGAAGAAGATATGAAAACCTTAAAAACTGTTGACATTGGTGATATCGTCGGCTTTTACGGTTCTGTCAGAAGAACTCCGCGAGGAGAACTTTCTATTAAGGCTGTTTCTATTGAAATTCTTTCAAAATCTCTATTGCCTTTGCCTGAAAAATTTCACGGTTTGACAGATGTTGAAACTAAATATCGCCAAAGATATGTTGATATGATTACAAACGAAGACGTAAGAAAGACGTTTCAAAAACGCTGCCTCATTATTCAAAAGATAAGAGAATTTTTGATAAACAGAGGATTTGTAGAAGTTGAAACTCCAATGTTACATCCGCAGGCAGGTGGAGCTAATGCTAAGCCGTTTATCACACACCACAATACGCTTGATATGGACATGTATTTGCGAATAGCGCCGGAGTTGTATTTGAAACGCTTAATGGTTGGCGGAATGAGCGAAAAGATTTTTGAGATTAATCGTTCATTCAGAAACGAAGGTATTGACACCCGTCACAATCCTGAATTTACTATGATTGAATTATATCAGGCTTATGTTGATTATAATGACATGATGGATTTAGCAGAAAATATGGTTGCTTATGTCGCTCAGGAAGTTCTTGGCACAACGAAAATCACATACGGCGAAAACGAGATTGATTTGACTCCGCCTTGGGATAGAAAAACTATGCTTGGAGCGGTTGAAGAAGCAACGGGAATTGACTTTAACAAAATTATGACGTTTGAAGAAGCTGTTGAAGCAGCAAAATCCGTTCATGTTAATACAGACGAATGTTCAAACTGGGGACAGGTTGTTGAAGCAGTATTTGAAGAAAAAGTTGAACCAAATTTAATTCAGCCAATTCACATTTACGATTATCCTAGAGATATATCACCGCTTGCAAAAGTTCACAGATCAAACCCTAGATTAACCGAAAGATTTGAAACAAGAATTAACGGTTGGGAAATTGACAATGCGTTTTCTGAATTGACAGATCCGATAGACCAGAGAGCAAGATTTGAAGCTCAAATGCAGGCAAAAGCTCAAGGAGATGAAGAAGCAATGCCGATTGATGAGGATTATATTTGCGCTCTTGAACACGGAGTTCCTCCGATGGGCGGATTGGGAATGGGCATTGACCGATTGGTAATGCTTTTGACGAATTCACCGTCAATACGAGATGTAATTGCATTCCCGACATTAAAAAAAGTTAAATAAGATTAAAGAAGCCGACCTTTTTGGTCGGCATTTTCAAAAAAGTACCACTGTCCGGAGGACCCGCCGGAGGCAATACCGGTTGTTGGGCAAGAATGCCCAACTTACATTTTATTAAATATTCCCCTAAGAAATATTATATTCATATTCAGATTATATTAAGATTTTGATTATATTATTTTTTTGTTATAATATATTCGGGTAGTAGAATTTTAGGGATATAAAGGAAATTATATTAATATGACAGTTCAAGATTGGTTTGAAAAACGTAAGGAAGCTCAAATTCAGCGACGTGCTCTTGAAGCAAGAGTTGAAATTGAGGCAAATCCTGACTTGTGGACAAAATGTGTACACTGCGAAGCACAGCTGTTAAAAAAAGATATTGAAGATAATAATATGGTTTGCCCCGTTTGTGATTACCATTTCAGAGTTAATGCAAGAACACGTATAAAGCAGTTGTTTGATGAAGGTTCATTTGAAGAATTATTTTCTGAAATTAAACCGTCTGATCCTTTAGATTTTACTGATACTGAAAGTTATAAAGACAGAATTGCAAAAGCTCAGGAAAAAACAGGCTTAAATGATGCTGTTGTTACAGGTGTCGGAACAATTGACGGTCATAAAGTTGCAACTGCAGTTATGGATTTTGATTTTATGGGCGGCTCAATGGGCAGTGTTGTTGGCGAAAAAGTTACACGTGTTATTGAACATGCCGTTTCAAACAGATTGCCTGTATTAGCGATTACCTCTTCGGGGGGTGCAAGAATGCAGGAAAGTGCATTGAGCCTTATGCAGATGGCTAAAACTTCTTGTGCTTGCGCAAGGTTAGATGAAGCAGGTTTATTGTATATAAATCTGATTACCGACCCGACATTTGGTGGTGTTACAGCAAGTTTTGGAACTTTGGGCGATATAATTATCGCAGAACAAGGTGCCAGAGTCGGATTTGCAGGCCGCAGAGTTATTGAACAGACAATCAGACAAAAACTTCCTGCTGATTTC
>CADBQQ010000041.1 GCA_902796825.1 uncultured bacterium | reverse complement strand
TATCGCTCTGTTGCATTATAGACTTATTCTTACTGTTCATGATACTATAAAGACATGACGAGGAGATGTTTTAGGGTTTTATTTTTTGTTGTTGTTATTGCACTTTTATGCAAGGCATGTCTTGTTCGGGATATCCCGATATCTACGGAGCAAAACACTCCAAAAGATGAGCAGACTCTTGCAGATGATTATCCCGTACCCATGAATGTAACAATTGATAACATTGATTATCTTCAATCTCAGGCGCCTGTCGGAAATTACGGGGGCGAACTTGTATCTTCGACAATCGGTGAGGGTCCGAAAACTTTCAATCCCTTTAATTCAAAAGATAATATATCTTCTCAGATGGCAGGCGTAATGTATGATGGGCTGATTTCTACCAACCCTATAAACGGTAAGCCGATGCCAAAGCTTGCAAAATCATTTAAAATCTCGCCGGATGAAAAAACTTATACCGTCGAACTTCGTCACGGTATAAAATGGTCTGACGGTAAACCTATTACAGCCGATGATGTTGTTTTTACTTGGAAAAACATAATATTTGACGGAATGGGTGATACCTCAACGCGTGATTCTCTTGTGATAAACGGGGAACTGCCTACAGTAAAAAAAATTGATAATTACACTGTAGAGTTCAAAACTCCTCAGCCTTATGCTCCGTTTTTAATGATGTTATCTACGCCGATTGCTCCAAAACACATATTTGAACCTGCAGTTAAAAAGGGACAAGCTTATTTTGATACTTTTCTTTCAACAAATACAAGTCCAAAGGATTTTGTAACTTCAGGTGCGTTTAAATTAAAAGAATATATTCCTGCTCAGCGTGTAGTTTTTGAGCGTAATCCAAATTATTATGAGGTTAACAAAAACGGGCAAAAGCTTCCATATCTTGATAAACTTATATATCTGATTGTTGCGGATTTGAATAATGAAGTTTTGAAGTTTGAGGCAAAAGAAATAGATGTCATATCGCTTCAAGGTTCAAAAGTTGCAAGGTATAAAACTCTTGAGCCTCATTCGGATTTTAAGTTATATAATTTGGGTCCAACAACAGGAACTATGTATCTTTCAATGAATTTGAACGACCGTAAGGATTCTAACGGTAAGTATTATGTTGATCCAATAAAGCAAAAATGGTTTCAGGATGTGAATTTTCGCCGAGCTGTTGATTATGCAACCGATAGAAAAAATATGGTTTTAAATATTGCAAACGGTATAGGAGAGCCGCTTTTCACTCCTGAAAGTCTTAATTCGATTTATTTAAATAAAAACTTAAAGCCATACGATAAAGATATTCAAAAATCCAGAGAATTGCTTGAAAAATCAGGTTTTTATCTTGATAGAGGAAAACTTTTTGATAAAAATGGTAACCGCGTAGAATTTAATCTTTATACAAACGCCGGTAATACCGAACGCGAAGCAATCGGAGTTATGGTAAAGCAGGATCTTGAAGATTTGGGTATGAAAGTTAATTTTAAACCCATAGAGTTTAACACTCTTGTAAATAAACTTGTTAGCACTTATGACTGGGATATGGTTATAATGGGGCTTACGGGGTCTCCTCTTGAACCTAACGGCGGGAAAAACGTTTGGTTGTCAGATGGCAGGCTGCACATGTTCAATATGCGATCCGCGCAAGAAGGGAAAAAGAACATTCTTTCGTGGGAAAAGGAACTTGATGAAATGTTTACAAAGGGTGCTTTAGCTACAAAATTTGAAGAACGTAAAAAATATTATGACCGCTATCAAGAAATTGTATACGAGCAAAAGCCTTTTGTATACATTTATTCGCCAACGATAATTGTTGCAATCAGGGATAAATTCAAAAACATTTACCCCTCAAGTCTGGGCGGGATTACACATAATATAGAAGAAATTTATATAGGGAAATAACATTGGAAACTTTAAAATACATATTTAAACGCATACTTCAAACAATACCGCTTTTAATAGTGGTCTCTTTAATAAGCTTTTTTATAATAAGATTATCACCTGTAGACCCGCTTGCAGAATTAAAATTAAACCCGTCGGTTTCTCCGATAACCGTACAAAAAGAAAAAGAACGATTGGGTTTGGATAAGCCTATAATCGTTCAATACGGTATGTGGGCTAAATCTTTTGTCAAAGGTGATTTAGGAGTAACTTCAACGGGTGAAAGAGTAAGCCAAAAATTAAAAGAACGAATTCCTAATACTTTGTTGCTGACAACGATAGTAATTCTTTTGACGTGGCTTGTGGGAGTTCCTCTCGGTATAATTGCCGCCGTTAATTGGAAAACACCTTTTGACAGGGTTTTAACCGTTTTAACAAGTATAGGAATGGCTATCCCGTCATTTTTCTTTGCAGTTTTGCTGTTGATTTTCGCGGTAAAAACAGGATGGTTTCCTATAGGAGGATTGACAAGTCCCAATTTTGCACAGATGAATTTGCTTGCAAAAATTTTCGATTTGGCGCATCATTTGGTGTTACCTGTTTTTGTTCTTTTTACTATTTCTCTTGCCGGTTTGCAAAGGCAAATGAGAGCAAATATGTTGGATGTTTTGGATAGTGATTATGTAAAATTTGCAAGAGCAAAAGGATTGAGTGAATTTAGTGTTGTGTATAAGCACGCATTGAGAAATGCAGTTAATCCGATGATTACGCTTCTGGGGTTTGAATTTGCGGGGCTTTTGTCAGGGGCAGCATTGACGGAATACGTTTTTCAATATCCGGGACTTGGAAGATTGATATTAGAAGCTGTTATGAAATCTGATATTAATCTTGTTATGGCTTCATTAATGATGGGTGCAATAATGCTAATTTTAGGAAATTTAATCGCGGATATTCTTTTAATCATTACTGATCCGAGAATAAGGAGTAAGGCATGATTAAAGATGTTTTAAAGACATTGTGGAAAGATAAATTTGCTAAAATCGCATTGATTGTATTAGCATTAATATATTTCGCTTTATTATTTGCGGATTTTCTTGCGCCTTATACAAAGGATTTTTCAGATAGAACTATGTCTTATGTTCCTCCCTCAAAAGTGTTTACTATTGACGAAAACGGCAAACTCTCAAAACCTTATACTTACAATTATTTAAGAGAATTTGATCAAAATAATTTGGAAATAAAATATACGTTAGACAGAAGTCAAAAACATTATATAAAATTCTTTTCTAAAGGTCAGCCTTATAAATTTTTAGGTTTAATCCCGATGAAAAGACATTTGTTTACGACAGATAATGGTGGCAGAATATTCCTTCTCGGTACTGATATAAATGGCAGAGATGTTTTTTCAAGATTATTATTCGGCGGAAGAATTTCTATGACAATAGGATTTCTTGCTTTGTTTGTCCTTTTCCCTATAGGATTGATTTATGGCGGAATTTCGGGTTATTTCGGCGGGATAACGGACACTTTAATGATGAGATTTGCAGAAAGTATAATGTCTATTCCGAGTTTTTATCTTTTGATAATATTAGCTTCAATTTTACCTGCCGGAATGACCAGTACCCAAAGGTTTTTGTTGATAGTAATAATTTTAGCACTAATTGGTTGGGCGGGTTTTGCAAGGGTTGTAAGAGGTATGGTGCTTTCTATAAAAAGCAGAGAATATGTTCAAGCGGCAAAATCAATCGGAGCTTCTGATTTAAGAATTATTTTAAAACATATTTTGCCTCAAACAACCAGTTTTGTTATTGTTGCAATGACTTTATCCGTTCCGTCTTACATTCTGTCAGAATCCGGATTAAGTTTTTTGGGGCTAGGTATTCAGCAGCCTGATGCCAGTTGGGGAAATATGTTAAAAGAAGCTCAGGAATTTACTAATATTTTGTATCGCCCTTGGCTTTTGACTCCGGGATTTTTAATTTTTGTTTCAGTGTTGGCATTTAATGTTATCGGTGATACAATCAGAGATGTACTTGATCCGCAGAGTAAAATGCGATAAAGGGGTAAAAGATTATGCATGGATTTAATGAACTTATAAATATAGACTTTTTTATAAGAATAGGTGCCGCATTGATTTTCAGCTTTTGCATAGGGTTGGAACGTGAATTGACAAATAAATATGCCGGTTTGAGGACACATATTCTTGTGGCTCTTGGTGCGTGTATTTTTACATTAGTATCAATTTACGGGTTTCCGACATTTGCGCTTGGAGATAATGTAGACCCTGTTCAGGCCACAGGAGTAAGAGATACAGCGCGTGTTGCGGCACAGGTTGTAACGGGTATCGGTTTTATCGGTGCGGGAACTGTTTTGAGAAACGGCCCGATTGTATTGGGGCTGACAACCGCTGCAACTTTGTGGATTGCGGCTAGTATCGGTATGGCTTGCGGAGCAGGGATGTTTGATATCGCGTTTGCCGGTTCGATTTTGACAATTCTTACTCTTGTAATTGTAAGAATGTTTGAAAGAAAAGTGCTCCCGAGAAGTACAAAAAAAATATCAAATGAAGATAGTGAATAGCTTTACTTTACTTTACTTATTTTTTAATATAAGATTTTACAAGAAATAAGAGGGATATTAGATTAATGAAATATAAAAGAATTTTATTGAAGATTAGCGGAGAGGCACTATTGGGTGAACAGCAGTTTGGAATTGCTCCTGAACCTGTAAAAATGATTTCAAATGAAATTAAAAAAGCTGTTGAAATGGGTGCAGAAGTTGCGGTTGTAGTTGGCGGCGGCAATATATTCCGCGGAATGAAAAACAGTGCAAAACTCGGGATGGATCAGGCTTCCGGTGATTATGTCGGAATGCTTGCCACTGTTATGAATGCTATTACATTACAGAGTGCGCTTACTCAAATCGGAGTACAAAGCCGTGTTCAGAGTGCTTTAACGATAAACCAAGTAGCAGAACCGTATATAAGATTACGTGCAATTCGCCATCTTGAAAAAGGCAGAGTCGTAATATTTGCAGCAGGCACAGGAAATCCGTTTTTTACAACAGATACCGCTGCGGCATTAAGAGCTTCCGAAATTAATGCTCAGGCTATGCTTATGGCTAAAAATGGTGTTGACGGGGTTTATACAGATGATCCGAGAACAAATCCCGAAGCTGAAAAGTTAGAAAAAATCGCTTATGATGATATTATAAAAAATGAGTTGAAAGTTATGGATACATCGGCTTGTACGCTTTGCAAACAAAACAATATTCCGATTGTTGTATTTGATTTCAAACAACAAGACGGGATTAAACGTATTCTTAACGGTGAAAAATTAGGAACATACATTAGTTAATATAACGAAAGAGGTTAAAAATGTCAGAAGCTTTAGATGAATTATTCTTATTTGGCGAAGAAAAAATGGAAAAAACTGTAGCTCAGTTACAAAAAGAGTTCAGTCAGGTTCGTTCGGGTAGAGCTAATCCGGGAATTTTAGACAGAGTAATTGTCGAATATTACGGAGCTCCTACTCCGTTGAGACAAATGTCACAAGTTTCGGTTCAAGACGGTACGACTCTTGTTATAACTCCTTATGACAAATCAATTATGAAAGAAATAGAAAAAGCGATTATAAAAGCTGAAATAGGAATTACTCCAAATTCTGACGGCTCTTGTATAAGACTTCCTTTCCCTCCATTGACGGAAGAAAGAAGACGCGAAATCGCTAAAGATGTTAAAAAATTAGGCGAAGATGCAAAAGTTGCCATAAGAAATATTAGACGTGATATGACTGATAGCCTTAAAAAACTTGAAAAAGAAGAAAACATGCCTGAAGATAGCGTAAAAGATAATCAAGATAAAATTCAAAAATTAACGGATAAATACACCGGAAGTATTGACAAAGCGGTAGAGGCAAAAGAAAAAGAGGTTATGACCGTATAATGATTGATTTCGGCTTAAATAAAAATGCGACAAGAATGCTTACAGGGCTTATTATGGGTACAATCGTAATGGGATGTATTATGATTGGTGGGCTTGCATTGCTTATTTTACTTGCGTTTATTCTTGCTTTTGCATCAAAAGAATATGTAAAAATTTTAAACCACAAAGGATTTTATCCTAGTTTAAAAGTTATATATTTTACGGAAGCAATTCTTGCTGCAGTTGTTTATTTTAAGCGTTTCGATCTTGTGGCTATTACGTTAACGATTTGTGCAATATGTTCGTTTATGTGGGTGTTGTTTGTCGGCAGGCAGCCTTATATAGCCAATGTTGCAACTACATTGTTGGGAATGGTTTATTGCGGTTGGTTCCCGTTGCATTTAATCTTTTTACGCGATTTGTCGGGAGCGGGTTATGATAGCGGGTTAGGGTTTGTTGTATTGATGTTTATGTCAATAATTCTTACTGATATAGGATGTTATTATGCGGGCTCCAGATGGGGAAAACATAAGCTTGCACCAATTGTCAGTCCGAATAAAACTATCGAGGGTTCTATCGGCGGGGCCGTTTGTTCGGTTTTGAGTGCAATCGTGATTGGGACTTATCTTGGGGTTAATATTTTTATATCAATACTTGCAGGTTTGATTTGTACAATATTTGCTCAGATTGGTGATTTGTGCGAATCTTTATTAAAAAGAGATGCAGGAGTTAAAGATTCAGGAGATAGCCTTCCGGGACACGGAGGTTTTCTGGATAGAACCGACAGTTTTGTTTTTACTATTCCAATAATGTATTATTTTTGTAAATGTTTTATTTTTCATCCGGAATGGCTGCAAACTGTAAGCAATTTTGTTAAAGGATTGTTCTAATGCAAAAAAGTATTGAAGATATTTTCGGGATTAAGATTAAAACACCGGAATTATATAAGTATGCTCTTACGCATTCATCATATATGAGAGAACAAGAACTGCCATATAATGAATGCTATGAAAGGTTGGAATTTTTAGGAGATGCAGTTTTAAAATTGACCGTTTCTGACGTAATTTTCAAAATGTATCCTGAGGATCATGAAGGAGAATTATCAAAAATTCGCAGTTTTGTTGTTTCTGATCATACTTTGTCTTTAATTGCAAAAGAAGCGGGGTTGAATAAACTTATAATTGTTGCAAAACACGAGGAAAAACAAGGTTGCCGTGAATTAGAATCCGTGTGTGCGTGTGCATTTGAAGCGATATTAGGCGCGTATTATTTAGACGGTAAGTTTAAAGATATTGTTAAATATATAAAAAAGATTTTTACTCCATATATAGTTGACGTAAAAGAACATTTTGAGAATTATAATGCAAAGGCACTTTTACAGGAATACACGCAAGGGCTTAATAAAAAACGTCCCGAGTACAATGTATTGGCATGTAAACAGCATAAAAATTATACAGAATTTGAAATAGAAGTTCGATATAACGGAGAAGTTCTTGCGGTAGAAAAAGGTTTGAGTAAAAAAGAAGCAGAGCAAAAATGTGCATTTATTGCCTGCAAAAAATTAGGAATTATATAAATGTCTAAAATATTTGTGTCACCATCTATATTGTCGGCAGATTTTGCAAACCTTGAAAGAGATATCAAACTTGTTGAAGATGCCGGTGCTGACTGGATACATGTTGATGTTATGGACGGTCATTTTGTACCAAATATTACAATAGGAGTTCCTGTTGTAAAATCTATAAGAAAAATCACGGATTTGCCTTTAGATGTACATTTGATGATTGAAAATCCGCAAAAATATATTAAACCTTTTGCGCAGGCAGGTGCAGATATATTAACTTTTCATTATGAAGCTGTTATGGCATATAATATTCCAAATATAATTAATGAAATTCATAACAATAAAATGAGAGCAGGTATTTCAATAAAACCTAAAATGCCGGTTCAGGTTTTGGATTCTTTTTTAAATATAGTCGATATGGTGCTTATTATGACTGTTGAACCGGGATTTGGCGGACAGAAATTTATGCAGGATTGCGCTGAAAAAATAAAATATATTCGACAAAAAGCTCCTGATATTATTATACAAGTTGATGGCGGAATTAACGCAGAAACGGCAAAAGTATGTAAAGATTTTGGCGCAAATTCTCTTGTCGCCGGAAGTTATATCTATAAGTCAGACGATATAAAAAAGGCAATAGATTCTCTAAGGTAGTCAGGCTTCTGTTTCACCTCTGCGAATTTTGCGTTTTAAAATTTCATCAAGGCTTGCTTTATTAAGATTTAAGTCATCATCAGGAAGTTTATTTACATTATCTTTTTCAAAATTATTTTCTTTATTGTATTCTTTTTGTGTATTAAGTTCGCTGCTTTTTGATTTTTCAGTTCGTTTTTGCAATTTTTTTGAATTTATTTGATTGTTATCAATATTTTCCAAGTCAGTAATATTTTTGTGTTTGAAATCATTATTTTTATTAGGGTTTAATATCTCTTTATTATTTTCGTTTAAATTAAAATCTGTTCGGGCATTAGCAATATTTATTTTTCCTTGATTATTGTATTGCGCAAGTAAGTTTTGCAATTCAAGAACTTTTTGATAAGAAAAATCCTTATCATTATTATTTAAATGCTCATATTCGGAATTTAAGTCAATCTGGCATTGTGCGGCCGCAAGAAATAAAGCTTGCATCTGTTCTTCAAGAGTTTGCTCTTTGTTTTGTTCCTTTACGTCTTGATTGATATTTATTATTGCTTTTGAAGTCGCTTCGTTTTTCGCGTAATTTATATCTCTTAGATTATCTTCGCTTTCGTTTATTTTATTAAAATCTGTATTTGTGATTATATTTTGTTCGTTATTGTTTTCTGTGTCCGTCGCAGTATTCTTTGTGTTTTCTTTTCTCGTAACAGCTTGTTCATAAGTTATTGTATCTTTGTCGTTTTCATTAATAGATGCAATAAATTCTTTTGCCCACTCAAAATACACATCAGGAACCTCCGCACCTAGATTTTTATATTCAATAATTTCTCTTGCGGTAAGTATTTGCCAATTAATTTTTATTGTCGGGTTATATGCTTCTATTCTTGAAATGTCCATATTTGTCCCTTGTTTGTATATTTATTTTTTCGGATTAAGAGCTTAAGAACTTTAGATTTTTTAAGAAACATTACAAGTATCATCTAACTAATTGATTGATTTTTGTCATAAAGGTATATAATGAAATGACAGAAAAGAGGTATTTTTATGAATTATGAAGAACTTATGGAAAAAGCGGTTGAAGCTTCAAAAAATTCATATTCCCCTTATTCAAAATTTGCCGTAGGTGCTTGTGTTATTACTGATTCGGGTAAGATTTATACCGGTTGCAATTTTGAAAATTCAAGTTTTGGAATGACAATTTGCGCTGAACGTAACGCAATCGGTTCTGCTGTGGCAGATGGCGAAAGAAAGATTAAAGCTGTAGCAATTTATTCTCCAAATCAAGATAATTGCGCGCCGTGCGGTGCCTGCCGTCAGGTTATACACGAATTCTGCGACAATGATGCAGATGTTGACATAATATTGAAAAATAAAGATGAATTGCGCGTTATAACATTAGCTTCTCTTTTGCCGGAAAGTTTTAACTTATAATGTATATTTTTGAACTTATAACAAAATTGTTTAAAAAAACTCAGGTTATCACTAAAGAGTTTACTCCAGATAATATTATTGAAAATTCAGAAGAATGCAGGCATGTATTTATGCCGTTAGATTCCTCAAATGAATTTTTTGCATGCAAAAATTGCGGGCTTGTAGTTCCAAAAAATAAATTAAAATAAAAATAGCCGTAACGAGTATTACATAAATCTTACTTTCGCGAAAATATATAGCGAAAGGAGTTTTTATGAGTAAAAATTTAAATGAAATTGTTTCAAAGATGGTGAAAGAACACGAAAACAAAAAAGTTACATTTATTACTGAAAAATTGAAAATTAAGGGCTATTATTCGGATTTGAATGAGAAAAATCCTGATTGTATCGTAACTGTTGAAGATGCAGAAATCTACAAATTAAAAGAAAAATGCAATAGTGAAGAATGTGATTACTATCCGGAACCAATGTCTGTTTTTTCTGTTTTAAATATTTCCAGTCAATATATTCTTGGATTTGGTTATTGCGGTTCTGAATCCGATAATGCTATGTATCAAGAATAACAAAAAGCGGAGAATTTTTATTCTCCGCTTTTTAGTTATTTTGAAATCCTAGTTTTTTCTCTTACGAGCAGCTTCGGATTTGCGTTTTCTTTTTACGCTTGGCTTTTCATATCTTTCGCGTTTTTTTACTTCAGAAAGAATACCTGCTTTTTGAATTTTCTTTTTGAAACGTCTTAAAGCGCTTTCGATACTTTCGTTTTCGCCTACTTTAACTTCTGCCATTTATAATTTCACCACCTTAATAGCAATTGTGTACTTTACTATGATAAAACAAAAAACCTAAAAATCAAGTATTATCTGCCAAAATAGTCACAGATGAGTTTTTCGCGGCGCGGAATTAAATGTTTAATACGGTTTGATAGTGTATTATTTTGTAAATCGTCCAATTGTTTTTTTAATACAGCTTTTTCTATTAAAAGTTTGTTATATATATCTGCGCAAACATCACTTTTTTCAATATGTGCTTTTAATTTCGCCAGTTGTAATTCTTTTTGTTTAATTGCAGAAATTAATTCTTTTTTCACTTTTTGGGGACCTTTCTTTCTAACATGAAAAGAATATACTCTTTATGCAAATTTAAAATCAACTTTTTAGGTGATTTTGACTTAAACTTTTAATAAATCATACTCATAACCGAGTTTTAATGCTTCTAAATTTTTTGGAATAAGATTTCTTCTATGAGGAGGAATAACGTTATTCAAAGCTTTTTCCAGAGTTTCAAGAGAAATTAATCCCGAAACTTTTGATAAAATTCCTAAAGATAAAATATTTGCCATTTTAATGTTTTGTAATTTTTCTTCAGCCATTTTTGTAATTGGGTAGAAGATGTAATTTATATCATTTCTTATTCGTTTTTCTATTGCAAGAGAGGTGTTAACAATAATTGTACCGCCTTTTTTTACCATAGAAGTAAATTTGTCAAAAGATGCTTGATTTAGAACAATAATAAAATCGGCATCTGATTTTTGAACAGCACTAACTTCTTCGTCTGCCATAGCAATAGAACAGTTAACTGTTCCGCCTCTCATTTCAGCTCCGTAAGACGGGTACCATGTAACGTTTTTATCATCTAACATAAACCCGTTGGCAAGAACTTCTCCTGCAAGAAGTACTCCTTGACCGCCAAAACCTGCAATTATAAAGTCTTTTTCCATTTTATTACTATCCTTCTGTTATATCTTTGTATACTCCTGGTTTAAATACAGGCATCATTTCTTCTCTAACTCTGTCATGAGCTTTATCTGGAGACATTCTCCAGTTTGTAGGACAAGTTGAAAGAATCTCTACAAATCCGAAGCCAAGACCTTTTGCTTGTACTTCAAAAGCTTTTTTTATGGCTTGTTTTGCTTTTCTTATATTTGGCACGGTATCAAGAGATACTCTTGCGCTAAAAGCTGTACCGTCACATAGAGCAATATGCTCTGCAATTTTGATAGGGTAGCCGTAATATTCGAGATTTCTTCCGGTTGGAGAAGTTGTTGTAACTTGCCCTAAAATAGTTGTCGGCCCTAGCTGTCCCCCTGTCATTCCGTAAGTTGTATTATTTATACATATTGCGGTTAAATTCTCTCCGCGTAAAGCAGCATGCATGCTTTCTGCTAAACCGATAGATGCAAAATCGCCGTCTCCTTGATAAGTAAACACGATTTTATCAGGTTTTGCTCGTTTTACACCTGTTGCTTCTGCTAAAGCCCTGCCGTGAGGAGCTTCAAGAGAGTCTAAATTAAGAAAATCATACAAAGTTACCGAACAGCCTATAGAGCAAACTGCAATAGTATTTTCAGCGCACTTCATTTCCTCTAAAACTTCTGCAACGAGTCTTACTGCAACACCATGATCGCAACCCGGACAAAAGGTATATTTTGCGTTTTTTCTATAAATTTCAGGAATTTTAAAAACTTGTGTTGCCATTATAATAACTCCTCAATTCTTTTAGCTATTTCTTCCGGTGACGGTGGTGCACCTACAGGTTTGTGTACAAGTTCTACAGGCACTTTACCGTTTACTGCAAGTTTAACATCATAAACCATTTGTCCCATATTAACTTCTACTACAACAAATTTTTTAACGGTATTTGAAAGTTCTTGAAGTCTTTTAGAAGGGAACGGGAATAGTGTAACAGGTCTTAAAATTCCTGCCTTTATTCCTTTTAGCCTTAATATTTTAGCTGCTGTTTTAACATTTCTTGAAGTAGAACCAAAACTTACCAAAACAATATCAGCGCCCTGAGTGTCTTTTTCTTCCCATTCTGTTTCGTTTTCTTCTATAAGTTTGTATTTGTTATAAAGTCTTTCTAAAAATACGCATTGATTGTCTGCTAAAGGGGCGTAAGAACGTATAATTCTTCCATCTCTTTCTTTTGCACCATCTAAAGCCCAATCAGAATTGTCAATTTCAGGATAAGGATAAGGCTTAAACGTTACAGGTTCCATCATTTGACCTAATAAACCGTCAGCCAGTAAAACTGTAGGGTTTCGATATTTTTGAGCAAGATAAAAGGCTTTATACGTCAAATCTACGCATTCCTGAACAGTTGACGGAGCAAGAACAATAAGTTTGTAGTCCCCGTTACCGCCTCCTTTAGTCGCCTGAAAATAGTCTCCTTGAGACGGATAGATATTTCCAAGTCCGGGACCTCCGCGCATAACACTTACAAGAACAACAGGTAATTGGTCTGAAGTTGCATAAGACAAAGCTTCCTGCATTAAAGATACTGCGCATGAAGAAGATGATGACATTGCTTTTACTCCTGTTGCGCATGCTCCGATTGTCATGTTTATTGCAGCCAATTCACTCTCTGCTGAAACGTAAGCTCTGCCGAGTTCTTGCATTTTGCCGCTCATAAATTCGCCTATTTCACTCTGCGGAGTAATCGGATACCCGAAATAACACTGGCATCCTGCAAGTACCGCAGCATTTGCGATAGCATAATTACCTTTTATAAGAACCTTTTTATCGGTCAAACAATCAACTGCCATATTTTACCCTCTGTACACTTCTGTTATAGCTAAATCAGGACAGCGAGTTGCGCACATCGCACATCCCAGACATTCTCCGTTAGGGTCGCAAAACTCCACAACCCTGTTGCCTAAATTATTTGTTTGGTCACTAACCTTGATTAAATTTTTAGGGCATTCTTTTATGCACAAATAACAAGCTTTGCATCTGTTTTTATCAATAATAATTTTACTCATTTGCCCCCTTAATTAAATTTTCTGTTTTCATGATTATTTTAGCACTAATACTTTTTTTGACCTTAGAATAACTTTTTGTTCTTAACAATTGTAATAAATTATATTAATAAAATTTACTAATATTTATAAAGTTGGTAAAATTAAAATGTAGGGATAGATTTTAAGGATTAAAAAATGGCTCAGGAAGTAAATATTTCTATTGACTTAGTTAATGATATCAGGGATTTGAACACATCTTTCAGCGATACGATTGATACATTCTTAGATGAATTAAATAAAAAATACGACATGTTTTCTAAACAAGATTTTAAATTTTTGTTGGAGCCTTATTATGATTTGATAGGAAAAACTCTGGTAGAAATATCTGCAACTGCTTCAAAAAAAATAAAAATCATAGAAAAGTCTCTTAATGAAATTTATAAAATTAAAAATAATGACGAGACGGCATCCGCACCTTTAAAGCACATTGTGGTTTTCTATGACCTTAAAGATGAAGTTAGTCTGGGAATAAAGAAATTTACAGATGAATTTAAAAAATCAAGCATAAAAAAGATACGTACAACTTTGAAAAAATATAACCATAATGTTACGAGTAAGTTTGCGAATGTTTTATCTGAATTAGAATCATTATACTCTGAATTTAAAGATTATGATTGGTCTAGTGATAAAAGTTTGGTAAGAAAACAATTTTCAAAGTTAAATAAAAATTTAACGATAATAAAAGAGCAATTTTCAGCAAACAAAAATGATATCGAAAATTCTTTTGGAGAATTAGGGGATACTATTTTCAATAGGGATATAGACAGGCTATATAATCTGCATGAAGAAAAAGAAGTTGGACCTGAAAAGAATAAGTCGCAAGAACAAATATCAGAAAGTACTGTTCCTGTTGAAACTAACTTGCACGAAGCTCTTTTTGAAGTGAAAGAAATTGTTGCAGATAAAATTGCTAATACTTCAGGAAAAGAAATTTTGTCTAAAATAAAAAAATATTTTTCTCGTGATAAAGAAACGGTAAAGTCAAATGATAACGAGAAGATATTCGATAGGTTTGAAGATATTGAAGCAATCTTAGAAAAACATTTAGAAAATAATAATAATAAAGTTGAACTTATATTGAATAAGCTTGATGATTGCGAAAAATCCGCAGTAAACAAAAAAGATTTTAATGAGGATAAAAAAAGTTTTATTGAAGAAATATTATCATTAAAGGATATTACTCAAGAATTGGGTAATGCCTTTAAAGATGCGAATATAGAAAATAATAATATCAGTAAATTTATATCAGATAAAATTTTAGAATTGAGCTCTAATATTTTGGATTTAGCAGATTATGTTCAGAGTGGTTTTCAGCAAGGTTTTGCTTATAATGCAGAGTTGATAGAAGAAAAAACATCTGCTTTACTTGAAGTTATTAAAGATTTGCGTCATGCAAGTACCGAAAATATTAAACTTTTTGAAATCCTTACGGTAACAGACAGTAAATTGATGGATGTTAAACAGGAACTTGAGCTGTTGAGTACAGATGTAATAGGTTCAATGAATGCAGTGTCTTCTTCAATATTGAAAAATCTTGAGGAAGTTAAATCTTATTTAAAAGAAATTTCATTGCCTCAAATCAATGAAGATATACAGTCTGTTTTATCTGAAATTCGTTCTCATTTGCAAGATAAAAAGCAAGATGGGGAAAATAATTTTGATGAAATATATAATGAAATTTCTAATAAGCTGGAAGAAAATAAAAACAATATAAGAGATTTTGTATTAAGTGATATTGATTCTGTTATTATCAAGGTTGATAATATAAAGGATTATTTGACTGATAAGCTTGATTCTATTGTTCCTCCAAATCCGCAGGAAATGAAAGAGCTGAATAAGTTTGTTTCTCAAATATCTGATTTCAAAAAACAAAATGAAGAACTTTTAAAAGAGTTTTCATCTTCAATTAATGATAATATAGACGCAAAACACGACGAAATTAAATCTATATTAACTGTTGCGTTAAATAATAATGAAATTATTAAAGCAATTAAAGAGCTTAAAAAGTGTTTTAAGTCTCGAATAAATGATTTTAAAGAAAGTGAAATGCAAGTTTCTGACGATGGTGACGAACCTGTTATTGTTGAAGAAGATAATATTTTTGCCGAAAATCAAGATATTATAAATGATTTAAAATATGATTTTGACAGAATTTCATCTCAGATAGAAAATTTATCAGGGCAAAATACCGATATTGAATATATTTTAAACAATATTGGAGAAAAAATCGATAATATCAGAGTTGAAAATGATTTCGAAGATAAAAAACTTCTTGGAGATAATGATTTTGATTTTATAAAAGCTTTCGATTTATTAACTTCTGATATAAAACATTTAAAAGCTTCCGTTAGCAAAATACTTCAAGATAGTGATAAAAAGTATTCTCTGACGGCGGAGACATTGTATACCAAATTTAATGATAACATTGAAAAACATCTGGCTTCTGCTAAAAATGAGTGGCTTGAAGAAATAAAAAATTATATTTCTGATGATGAACTTAAAACTTTGGTAAGAGAGGTTAATGATAAAATCGACATTCTCGCTTTGACAAGCAATAGCAACGATAGCAATAACTCAGAAATTAAAAAACTGTTAGATACTTTGAATGCTAAAGTGGATGTTTTGGCGCTCGGAAGTGATTATAGTGAAACAGAAGAAATAAGTTTTTTGATTGATAATTTAAACGATAAAATCGAAAGATTATTTTCTCAAGAAACCGGTAATGTAATTGAGGATGTTAAACAATCTATAGATACTCTCTGACTGGATAGTGTAAATTATAATCAAGAATTAAAAAATACAATAGAAACGTTAAATGCAAAAATTGATGTTTTGGCTGAAAGCGGCATGCCGGATTCAAATTTAGAATCTGACTTGAAGATTACTTCTATGCTTGAAACGTTAAACCACAAAATAGATATCCTTGCAGAAAGCGGTTTGGATAATGCAAACGAAGAAAATTTTGAAGATATAAAGCAATTAATAATCGCGCAGAAGGATTATATTGAAAAGCTTGAACCAAGTGAAAAACTTAATGCTTTCAAAAAATGTTTGGATGAATTATCGTTAAATATTAATAGTCTTTCTGGTGAAAAGAATGATGAAATTCATAAAACTCTTAAAGATATGAAAGAGTCTATTATGGATGCAGTTGTATCTATTTTCAGCCAAGTATCTTTTGTTGAAGAAACAGAGGATATAAAAGACTTTGTAGAAGAAAAAACCGAAAAAATAGCCAGAAACCTTGAAGAAGTTACAAAACAAATTAAACAAATGGCTTCATCCGATGAAGAAAATGATTATAATTATTCAATGCAAGATATAGAAACAGATCTTGCAAAATTACGTATCGCTTTAAATGAACTTCAAAATAATGCTCTTGGTAATAAGTCCGGCGAATTAACCAGTATCGCAGATACTCTTAACAGAATTACTTATGCTGTAGATGCTTTGTCTCAGGATGAAATACAAGGGTTAAAGACAGATATTACAAATCTAAAAGAGCAGACTCGTCAGCTTTTGTTATCTTCAGATGCTTCATTTACAACTTTAAACAATGATATAATTTATAAAGTTGATAACGTTACTCAAATGCTGGAAAAAGCCGGCGATTCCGATAAAGTAATGCGTCAGGCATTGATTTATATGGGAGAATGGATTGATTCCGCAAGCGAAAGTATGAACAAAATTTCTTCTAATTCCGATGAAATCCTAAATATTAAATCCACGATAGAAGAAAATTTTGAGCAGCAGCAAGAACAATTGAGTTTTGTCAGAAAACAAATTTCTAAACTTGAAAGTTTAGAAGAAGGTTTTGTGCAGCAAGAAGCAAGAATTGATAGACTTGAAGCAAATCTTGACAAAATTCTTTCTATAGTTGAAGATATTGATAACAGCGGACTTATGAGAAAAGTTGACAAAATTGAAAAGCAGCTTAATAATTTAAGCTCCGGTATAGAAAAATTAGTATCTTATGTTGACTGATAATTTACAAAAAAAACTTCATAAAACATTCCCCGACGTACTTTCTGATATTGAAGAAAGGTATGCGTATTCGGTCGATGCATTGAATACGGATGTTCAAAATCATTTGGCGGAAGCGGTTGTTTTTGCAAAAAATATTGAAGATGTTCAAAAAGTTGTCAAAATCGCTAATCAGACAATGACTCCTATTATATGCCGCGGGGCGGGGACAAATACTGTAGGTGCTTGCGTGCCAAGTCATGGCGGAATAATTTTGAACTTTTCAAAAATGAATAATATTTTAGAAATAAATCCCGAAAATATGACCGCAAGGGTTCAGCCGGGAGTTGTTTTAGGTGATTTAGAAAAAGAAGTTGAAAAATTTGGTTTATTTTACCCGCCGGATCCGTCAAATTTAAAAGTATCTACTATAGGCGGCAGTATTGCGTTAAATTCCGCAGGAGCCAGATGTTTTAAATATGGTGCAACAAAAGATTATGTAATAGACATGCTTGTTGTAACTGCTGGCGGGCAGCTTATCAGAACAGGTTCAAATACAATAAAAAACGCAACAGGGTATAATCTGGGCAGTTTGTTTATAGGCTCTGAGGGAACTCTCGGTATTGTTGTCGAGGCGACTTTAAAACTTATACCAAAACCTCAAACGTCGCAGGTAATAATGGCTTATTTTAATTCGATTGAAACCGCGGTTCAAACTGTGGATAAAATTATAGAGCAAAAGTTATTTCCGTCTACAATTGATTTTATGGACAAAAATTCTATTCAAACAGTTGAACAATTTTATCCGGCGGGTCTTTTGTGTGATAAAGAATGTGCATTAATCATCGAGACAGATGGAAGTCAAATTGCTGTAAATCAGCAGAGGGAAAGTATTTGTTCAATCTTACGGGAGTGTGGAGCTGTAAATGTGCAATATTCTTCAAATAAAGAAGAAGCCGAAAAAATTTGGTTAGCGCGAAGATCTTCTATGGCCGCCTGCACAAAATTGAAACCAAATGTTACTACGGATGACATAATTGTTCCACGATGTAATATTGCAAAACTTGTTAAAGGTGTTCAAAATATTTGCAAAAGACACGGCTTAACTTCTTGTTTGGTTGGTCATGTAGGAGATGGAAGCATTCATCCTCAAATTCCGATTGATTTTAATGACAAAAAAGAATATCAAGAATATAAAATCGCTAAATCAGAGATTTATCAGCTTGCAATAAATCTTGGCGGGACTCTTTCAGGGGAGCACGGTATAGGAATGGCAAAACGGCCGTATATATCAAGGGTTGTAGACGGGGGGGCGCTTGAATATATGCGTCAGATAAAAAAAATCTTTGACCCTAAAAATATTTTAAACCCTTACAAAATTTTTTAGTATAAATATTATGTAAAATTTTGCGGCGCTTTTGCCACCAAAAGCGCCCCTGTCCGGAGTACCCGCCGGAGGCAATAAAGGGTGTTGGGCAGGAATGCCCAACTTACAAATTAAGTTAAAATGTAATTTGTGCTTTTAGTCCAGCACCCTATTATGTAATATTTCCGTGTTACTTGAAAAACATTTGTCTGCGTGTTATTCTTTTTATGCTGAAATATAATCAAGAAAGATAAGTAAGTTGGGCTTTCAGCCCAACAAAATATAAAGGAAAGAAGGCTAAAATGTCAGAAGTAAGAGTAAGAATTGCACCGTCTCCAAGCGGAAATTTACATATAGGTACCGCAAGAACGGCTTTATTTAACTATTTGTTCGCAAAGAAAAATAATGGAAAATTTATTTTAAGAATTGAGGATACAGATGCCGAAAGAACTTCTCAAGAATATATTGACAATATATTTGATAGTTTGAAAGCTCTCGGACTTAATTGGGATGAGGGTCCTGATGTCGGCGGACCTTATGGTCCATATACACAATCAGAAAGATTTGATATTTATCCAAAATATGTACAAAAACTCTTAGATTCAGGTTTTGCTTATGAGTGCTTCTGTACACCGGAAGAGCTTGAACAAGAGAAAAAAGAAGCTACAGAACAAAAAAGAGCTTATGTATACTCTAAAAAATGCGAGAATTTAACTGATGAAGAAAAAGAAAAACTTAGAGCTGAAGGTAGAAAACCTGCAATAAGGTTTAATGTTGCAAAAGCTCAAAGAGCTTTCCATGATTCATCTGTTTTAGAATTTGATGACCTTGTAAAGGGTAAATTACATATGGATACAGATTTAATCGGTGATTTTGTAATTCAAAAATCAAACGGAGCGCCGACTTATAACTTCGCGGTTGTAATAGATGATGCATTGATGAAAATATCTCATGTAATTCGCGGAGAAGACCATATTTCAAATACTTATAAACAAATTTTAATATTTGAAGCTCTCGGGCTTGAAGTTCCAAGATTTGGACATTTGGGTATGATTTTAGCTCCTGACAGAAGTAAACTTTCTAAAAGACACGGTGCAACCGCTGTTTCAGATTTCGTTAAAGAAGGATATTTAACGGAAGCTTTAATAAATTTCGTTGCATTATTGGGCTGGGCTCCGTCAGATGGCGTAGAAATCAAACCTGTTGATGAGATAGCACAAGATTTCAGAATAGGTGAAATTTCATCTTCAAACTCTATTTTTGAGTACGATAAATTGAAATGGATGAACAGCCATTATATCAAAATGCTTCCAATTGATACTTTGAAAGAAATGTTAAAACCTTATTTGACAAAATATCCATTGAATGAATTGAGTGATGAACAGTATACCAAAATGGTTGAAATTACCCGTGAACCATTGACACTGTTATCAGATATAACAGATGCAGTTCCATATTTCTTTGGAAAAGATGTTGAAATTGAACAAGAAGCTCAGGAAAAAACTCTGGATACAGAAACGGCTCAACAGGTTTTAGTTGATTTTGTTTCTAAGGCAAAGGATTGGGATTGGAGTGAAGAAAATCTTCACGAAAAACTTGCAGAATTCAGAGCATATTGGAAAGAAAGTGCAGGAATTAAGCCAAAAGTTACAATGTGGGCTGTAAGAGCCGCTATTACAGGAAGAACCTGCGGGGCAGATATGGTAGGAATTCTTGTGATATTGGGTAAAGAAACAAGCTTATATAGAGCAGAAAAAGCAATTAAGACAGCTGTATAAAATTATATTAGTAAAGAAATGCGCCGGAGCAATTTGCTCCGGCGCATTTCTTTTAAAATTTTAATAAATCGGTAATATTTGTTTCCAGGATATTCGCGAGGTTATTTATTTTTATTATTGACATATTTTCTTGTCCACGCTCAATCCTACTTATATATTCTCTTGTAAAGCCTATTTTTTCAGCGAAATATTCCTGTGTATAACCTCGCCGAACTCTTTCCGCTTTAATATTTCTGCCCAGTTGGATGAGTATTTCTTTGTCTGTGTACATATAAATATTTTACTATATTGACATATTATTTGTGGTAATTTATAATTGCTCATGTTGAGAATATATAAGTACACAAGGAGAAAAATATGAAAAAGAGACGCACGGCATTCACTCTGGCTGAAATTCTAATCACTCTCGCAATCGTCGGCGTAGTTGCAGCTATGACAATTCCTACACTGATTGCGAAAATCAATGACATTGTTAACACCAATACTGTTAAAGTATTCAATTCAAAAGTCTTGAAAGGTATTAACTTAACAAAGACTGCGGGTGATTTGAATGATACTTATGACTCAACGTATCAATTCTTAACTGACGCG
>CADBQQ010000040.1 GCA_902796825.1 uncultured bacterium | reverse complement strand
GCTTGTTCATAAGGCTCAAGGCTCCGCACTTGGCTCGCTTGCGCTGAACCCCAAAACGGGCTTCTTTGCCATACTCATCTGACCAATAAAGAGGACAAGAGAAGCTTGCCCTCTTTATTGGTGGAGACGAGGGGAGTTGAACCCCTGTCCAAAATGGATGTAAACATACTTCTACGTGTGTAGACTGTTTTTTGCTCAATCAATTCAGGAAAATGTCTAAACCCTACGAATTGACCAAAGGTTTTATTTGAGAGAAACGCTAAACTCTGCAAAGTTAACTTGGTGCGCCTACTTTGCATTAACGCATTGCCGCTTGCATAATGGACCCATAAATCCGGCAAGCTGGGACTTATGAGTAGCTAAATAGCGACTACGCTGCTAAAGCTGCTGCTCTAGAGAAGTCTGCTTTAATTACATTGTTAGCATTTAATTTGTTTTGCCCGTTGATAACGGAGAACAGCTCTCCGACACGCCGCATATTTCCACCAAAACATCCTGTCTAATCCAAAACGTCCCCATAAATTTCTATGGTTAATGGTGTTGTAAATGTACCGTACCTTTAATTATAATCATAGTTCTATCTTTTTTCAAGACTAAAATTAAATACTTTGTTACAATTTCTTAATAATTACCCGCAATTTGTTAAAGTAATCCAACATAATTGCCGATACATTGAATAAGGAAACTAGATTGAAAGGAAAAAAACCATGGGAATGGCAGCTACACAAGCAAGATTTCTTAGTTTAACAGCAAGAAAATCGAACGTAGAATTTCAAGGACAACAAATTAACCAACAAAGAACAACCTTGTCTAACGAATCTGCAAGCTACTACAGCGAGCTTTGCAACATGGTTGTTCCTACTCCTCCGTCTATTGATAATTATACAAAGATTTCTTATACATTCAATGACGGTGCTATGACTAACACTGTTACCACTATGTTAGCAAACCCTAACAGAACTGAAGACAATGTTCCGTATTTAATCAGCTATGTTCAACAATGGGAAGATGATTATTCTCCGGTAGAAGCAGCATCAAGCTTTGTAAGCAAAAACGCTAACGGATTTTATATCGGTAATACTCAATTAAGATTGTTGGGTAATGCAGGTTTAAATCCTGTTGTTGGCAACGCTATCAGACTTGACGGCAAAGATTACAACGTTGAACAAGATGACGATGGCAAATATTACGTAAATGAAAATTATATTAAAACTTCTTATGAAGAATGTTCGGATGAAGATATTAACAATTTCTCATACTTCTTATACGATGATATGACCAAAACTGCTCTCCCATTAAACAAAGATGGAGACAACTTCACAACTTTAGACGGCGAAGCGGTAACTGATTTAACAAATTTAGTAATATGTTTATACAACGAAAACGAAACCAACCCTGATTATGCAACTCAAATCGTTATTGCAAACGAAGACGGTACTTATACTAAAGAAGTATTTAGCGAAGCTACAAAAAGACGTGATTTGACATCTGAAGAAATTGCTTCAATTACAACAACTTTTGAAATTCCTGACGAAGAACTTACAAGAGAAGAAGCTTACAGACATTTGTTAAACGAAAAATATAACAGTAATGATCAAGACGGTCAATGGTATGTAAGATATGTAAAAGATTCTCAAACAGGTACAGAAGTTCCTTATTTTTACAATGCAGCGAAACTTGAAAATCAAGATTTCATTAGCGGATATGCAAGCACAAATTGTTATACAATCGGCACAACAACCAGAACAAAAGAAGTTGTAAACGCTCCGGGTACTGTTGAAAGAGATACTTCAGGCAGATACATTTCAATAACATTGTTTGAAAAAAATAAAGAAGGCAAAATTGATAGAAATTCTGCAATCACTTATACTCTTACAACCAATACAATTACTGACGAAAAAGCATATAATGACGCATTAAACGAATATAACTATCAGCAAGCTCAGTATGATAAAAAAGTTCAAGATATCAACTCTAAACTTGAAATCGTACAACAACAGGACAAGAGCCTTGAACTTAACTTAAAACAATTAGATACGGAAGAACAAGCTATCAATACTGAAATGGAAGCTGTTAACAAAGTTATTTCTAAGAATATTCAAGATACTTTCGGTACCTTCAAGGCGACCGGCTAATATTAAACAGTTTTTAAAAATTTCCTTTCCCTTTTTCCTATTGATTTTCCAACGACTCTTAATGAGTCGTTTTTATTTTATAAATTAATTGAATATAAACTCTGTTTTTATTTTTAAATCATCTAAAATTTCACGATAATTCAGAGTTACAGGAGTGGGAACGGAGGTTTCAATAATGTCTAAAAAAACTTGTGAATTTTCAGGCTTTTGATTGTCTAAAAACACTTTTGAACGGGAAACATCAATTCTTGAAGGAACAATCAATCCGCTGCGGGTAAATTCATTAGAAGATTTATCAGACGATAAATATTTTACTAACTTTAATGCCTGTTCTTTGTGTTTAGAAGATTTTGCAACTGCCCAGCCTGACGCATCTAAAGGAACAACACTGCCGGTTTGTTCTGCGGGAAACGGTACGACATCCCAATCAAATTTCGCTTCCTGACGTAATTTAGGAACCATCCAACGTCCTGAAATATACATACCCAAACGCTCTTGTAAAAACATTTGCGCCATTGTTGCGCTGCCTGATTCTTCACGTTTTGGTGCGTAATGATATTTTTTCCGTAAATTCGCATAGAAATCAAGCCCGTATTTGTTTTTAGGCTTATTTAAAATATTTGTTTTGAAATAATTTTCCGTATCATACCTTGTCCAACCACCATTTCCTGTCAAAAACGGCAAATAATATAGAGGATCTTCTTCAAAAGATATGCCCCAAACATTTTTATTGGTAAGTTTTTTTGCAATTGATAAAAATTTTTCGTAATCCCAATCATTTTCAGGATAATTCACACCATATTTATCAAATAATGACTTGTTATAAAAAATAACAAGATTAGATACATCTCTTGGAACAGCATAGATTTTTCCATTCCAACTCATTGCTTCAAGAGATTTTTTGTAGAAATCGTCAAATTGCAAGTCATTTGAATAAGGGGTTAAGTCCTCTAAAACATCGGCATTTGCATATATGGGCAAATATTGATTATTTATAAAAATAACATCCGGCGCAGTATTTGAAGCAAAAAGCAAATGTATTTTTTGAAAATAATTTTGAGGGATATGTAAAAATTCGACTTTTATATCGGGATTTTCTTTTTCAAAATCTGCCAGAATTGGTTTCAAAATCTTTATTTCTGATTCTGAACCCCACGAAGCGAACTGAATATGAACAGCCGGAGAAACAATATTTTTCAATTTTGTTCCTAAAATTAAGCTCACAATAATTAAACAGATAAGTAAAAGAATTTTTTTAGTCAAAGCTTTCCCTGCTATTCTAATCCGTTATAATAAGTTTTCTTAAATTTCTATCAAAGTACCCATTCTGTCTTTTGATACTTCAACCAGACATTTATATCTGCCGGCTTTTACTATGTATGTTGAACCTGAGTCAAGTCTTACCTGCAAATTTTTATCTATAATTTCATTAAATTTTTTCAAGATAAAAATATTGTCATTGATTTTGCCTATCAAAGCAGATACACCATCCATATCTACAATATAAAAACCTCTTTGCGAATCAATATTGTAGCTTGATCTTACAATCATACCTTTAAGCGGATTAATTAATGGTGCATTGTTATTTGCTTTTATCGGATTAGAAACTTTGCCGCCAACAACTTCTGCCGGTTTTGCAAAGTATTTGGAGGCTTTTTCTTCAGAATCCAGAATTGAGAAGTATTCGTTTAAAGAAGATACATTGTAGTTGTCAATATTGTCCATATTCATTTCCCCATGATTTTTATAATAATCAGAACCGTTTATTTTAGAACTTGCAGATTTTCTGGTGCTTATGTTCAGAGGTGAGTTTTTCAATTTAACAAATCTTCCTTCTTTTATATCTTCAACCGGTCTTTTTTCAGCACCTAAAAGCATTCTGTGCGTAGAATTCAGAGACGGTTGAGCAAAGGATTTCAGTTTAATATCCGACAATTTCTTTGTAATAGAGTCATCTTCCGAATAAATATCTTTTTTATATTCAGACGGTAATTCAAGCTTAGGAGTTTGAGCAAGAGAATGTTCCATTTGAGAAATCTTTGCTCTAAGTTCTTCTTTAATAACTTCTTCTTTTTTGTTTGATGGAGTTTTAAGCATATTTTTAAAGCTTAATTTCAACTGTTTTTCTTCTGTTTTATTTATTATGCCTGAATTTTGACCACCTTGAATTGACGGTATTGATTTTAGTGAAACATTGTTGTCAGTTTTAATTTTATTTATTTTGTATACAGATTTTTTCTTTTCAGGAATTATTGTTTTCTTCGTAGCAGAAGTATTTGTTATATATGCAAGATTTGTTTCTTTTTCAGAATCAGTCTCAGATGCTTCATTATACATACTGTATTTTTCTTGCCAGTTTAAATTTTTGTTATGCATAATATCGCCGTATTTTTCAGGCTTAATTCTATTGTTATGTACAGGAATTGTTTGCTCACGAGAAATTGATTTTTTCTTCCTGCCAAATAATGTAGAAATTATATTCAAGACAAACAATCCTGCGATTGCGGAAAGAACTATCATCCATAGAGGATATTTATCGTAATTATATTCTTTAATTTTGGCAATAATTGTATTCAATTTATTTTCTGAAACAACAGGGGCGGTTTGCGGTTGCACTGTTGTTTTTGGAGTTTCAACTGCTTTTTGAACCGGTTTTTCCTGTGTTTGAAGTTTCAAGGTATCGGTTGTATTTTTCGCAGTTTGAACCGGCGGTACAACTTTTTGCACCTGTTTTGTCTGTTCTACAGCTTTTGGCTTAACATTTACAGGTGTTTTCGGAGTTGTTTGTTTAACTTCTTTTTTTGCAGTTTCAACAGGTTTAGCAGGTTGTTTTGCAGTAGTTTTCGCTGTAGCTGTAGATTGTGCTTTCTCAGATTGCTTAGTTGCATTTGTTGTTTTTGGCACAGATGAAGAAGTTGATTTTGGCTGAATTGCGGGTTTTGTATTTTTATTCTGAGCGATAAGATTTTTATAATCTTCTTGAGCTTTAGTCAATGGAGCCGTTTTCTTCATTGCGGTTTGGATTTTAACAGGTTTTGAAGTAGTAAAAGTTACCTTTGTATACCCTCCGATACCGTCATCAACATTTTTTACATCAATATTTGTGATTAAATCTTTTACACCGCCTATATTTGGCGCAACAGACGGAGAGCCTGCAACGTTAGGAAGTAAAACTACATAACGATTATCTGATTTTCTTGTTACAACAGAATTTGTACTTCCGCCGGTTGTATAAAAAGTAACATCAACTGTATCGGAAGCGGAAGATTTTTTAACATCCATTTTCAGCAAATCATTTGAGCTGTTTGCAATACCCGTTCCGGCAGACAAGCTTATTATAAGAGCCGTTAAAATAATATTTTTCTTATTTATCATATTTTCCACTAATCTAACAACTACACTACAATTTATATAATAACCGAGATTAAAATTTTTTGCTACTTTATTAAAAAATAATAAGGTTTATGTTACAATAACAATATGAAAAGCGGATTTGTTTCAATAATTGGGCGCCCTAATGTAGGAAAATCAACACTTCTTAATAAAATACTCGGGCAGAAAATTGTAATAGCTACAGATAAAGCACAGACAACAAGGAAAAGAATTAAAGGAATTTATACAACGAAAGAGGGACAAATCGTTTTCGTTGATACCCCAGGAGTACACAAACCATTAAACAAACTCGGTGAATTTTTACTTGATGAAGCAAAAATTGCCGTGCCTGACGCTGACGTAATTTTATTTCTTGTAGACGGCTCAGAACCCGCAGGAAAAGGAGACAAATGGATTGCGCAAAATCTTTTGCAAACAAATATTCCGATAATTATTGTCATGAATAAAACCGACAAAATAGGTAAAAAAGAGAAAATAGAAGCGAATCTTTTAACTTACAAAACTCTTTTTGAAACAAATCTTCCGATTGTGAAAATTTCAGCCAAAACGGGTAAAAATATAAATGACTTAATACGCAGAATTTTCAGGACTTTACCAAAAGGGGAGTTACTATACCCTGAAGATGTTGTCACAGAAGAAACAATGCGGGATGTTACAGAAGAAGTAATAAGAGAAAAAATTCTACTAAATACTTCTGATGAAATTCCCCACTCTGTTGCGGTAAAAGTTACAAAATACCAAGAGAGTGATGAAATTGACAGGATTTACGCAACAATTTATTGTGAACAAAAAAGCCAGAAAGGTATTTTGATAGGCAAAGGCGGTAATTTATTAAAAAAAATAGGTACAGAAGCCCGTCTGGAATTAGAAAAAATCACAGAGAAAAAAGTGTTTCTCGGACTTGAAGTCAAGGTCGAAAAGGATTGGCGCAAAAAAGACAATATTTTACAGAGTTTTGGCTATAAAGAAGAAAATTAAACTCTCAAACCTGTGCGGAATTTGCTTATTTCTTTCAAATATTGTTCAAGCGCTTTGTACCCGTCATAAATTTCGTTGGATACAGAAGCATATCTGCTTGCTTCAAGGAATTTCAATTCTTTTACTCTTATAGAAAGAATACTGTCAGAGTCGGCTTTTAATTCATCATCACCCATCAATGCCCATTTTTGAAGCAATGCAAGCTCATGGAACATTTGTTTTGTAGTCGTATGTTCTAATGTTTCAAATTCATATTTTTCGAGCAGAGATTTTTCAACGTTGGAAATTCTGCTCATACAAGCCTGAAATTTAAAGATTTTTTTAATAATAATATAATTATCTGCAATATTTTTATGCGAAAGAGGAACATTATTTTTTGCAACAAGAGCTGAAAAAGAACGGGAAGTAAACGACTTATCTTCACTTGAAAAAGCACTCTTTGCCGTCAAATCAAATTCATTCTTGTTTTGCATAATATTAGACATATTTCCTCCGGATAAAATGATATTAAAATAACAAAACCGGAAAGTCATGATTTTTTGTCAAATTTTTTACAATAATTAAAATTTTAATAAACACTGGTATAAAATTTGTATAATGTTTGCGCAACATTTTCATTAGAATTTATTACATTAGTTAAAATATTACGAATTTCATCAATAGATTTTCCATTTTTGAACATATAAAGTTCAAAAATTTCAACATTTAAAGCAGATGCGATTTTTTGCATGGTTTCAATCGCCGGAATAAATTTACCTGTTTCAAAATAGCTAATATTAGGGGTTCCAATACCTATAATTTCGGCAAGCTGTTCCTGAGTAAGCCCTCTGGACTTTCTCAATTCTCTAATTCTTTGTCCTAAAAGTTTTTTTATATCATTCATAATATTCCTCTGAGTATTATGATATGAATTTAAACTCGATAAAATACAATAATATAATATAAAACAGATTGACATATAGTGTAACATAGTATAAAATATATAATAGCACATTATAATTGATGTTATTTTCATACAGCACAATTGTATAAAAGAAAGGAGCTCGGAAGTATGAAAAAGTTAAAACAAGCCTTCACTCTTGCAGAAGGTGCTACGCACACAAACATGCTACCAAAGGTTAGTAACGGCTTTACGCTAGCCGAAGTCCTGATTACACTGGCAATCATCGGTGTCGTTGCCGCTATGACAATTCCTACACTGATTGCGAAGATTAACGACATCGTTAACACAAATACTGTTAAAGTATTTAACGCAAAATTAATTAAAGGTCTCAATTTAACT
>CADBQQ010000039.1 GCA_902796825.1 uncultured bacterium | reverse complement strand
TAAGCGAAACATATTCAAGGCGGGCATTGTCTGAACGTAGTGAGTTTGCCCGCCTGTAGTTGAGCTGTACAAATTATTAGTGAACGGCAGCGTGCCGCTGGTTTAGGGTACTTTTGACACCAAAAGTACCCCTGTCCGGAGGACCCGCCGGAGGCATTACTGGGTGTTGGGCAAGAATGCCCAACTTACATTTTATCAATATTAAAATTTATAATAACAACTTCCGATAAGATTTATTATGTAATAATTGCAAAAGCTTTTGTGTTATAATGCTCGTATTATGAAACACATATTTAATCAAAAAGTTTATTTTTCGGACACGGATAATTATGGTGTGGTATGGCACGGAGCTTATTTGCGCTGGATGGAAATGGGCAGAGTAGAGTTCTGTAAAGACGCTACAGGATTAACTCTAAAGCAACTTGAAAATCAGGATATTTTATTGCCTGTGTCAAGTATAAATATTAAATATAAATCTTCTGCTAAATTAGAAGACATTGTTGTTATAGAAACAGAAATATCTGATTATAACGGATTAACTGCAACTTTCAGACAATCCGTAAAGTCTAAAAAAACCGGAAAAACTTTTGTTTGCGCGGATGTTGTAATCGTTGCTGTTCATCAGGATGCAAAGTTATACAGAAGAATTCCTGAGCCGTTAGCTTCTATATTTGAAAGGGAAACAAAATGTCAGGAACCAGACTAAATAAGTATATTGCTTCTTCAGGTTTATGCTCAAGACGTAAAGCGGATGAACTGATTGAAGAAGGAAAAGTTATGGTAAACGGCAAGTCTGTAACTGAATTGGGTTATATTGTACAGCCAAAAGATAAGGTATTTGTGAATAAGCAGTTAATCCATCCTGTTAAACACGAATATTATCGTTTTTACAAACCTGCCGGATTTATTACAACTTCAGAAGATGAAAAAGGGCGTAAAACAATTTATGATTTATTGCCCGAGAAACTTCATCACTTAAAGCCTGTCGGACGTTTAGACAGAGAATCTACAGGTTTGATTATATTAACAAACGACGGAGATTTAATTAACGAATTAACTCATCCGTCAGCAAAAGTGCCAAAATTGTATAGGGTTTCCATAAACGACAAAATTTCTCAAAATGATATTGATAAAATGTATAAAGGTATTGAGATTGAACCGAACAAAAAAGCTTATGCCGAAGTTGACGTTATAGAAATTGATAATGAACACACTGTAATGGAAATTCTTTTGTATCAAGGGTTGAACAGACAAATTCGTAAAATGTTTGAGTATCTTGGTTTTGAAGTTGTTTCATTAAAAAGAATACAGCATGCGACTTTAAATCTTGATGGATTAAAACGCGGAGAATTCAAACCTATCAAACCTCAGCAAATTAAAGAATTGCGTAATTTTTTAAACAATTTAGCTTCAAGGATGAATAAATGATTAGAATTGCGTTAGTCGGAAATATTGCAAGCGGAAAATCAGAAGCTGAAAAGATAATTTCAGAGTTCGGCTACAAAGTTCTTGATACCGACAACGTTGCGCATTCATTGCTTGAAAATAATGAGGATGTAATCAAAGCTTTTGCGGGGTTTGATATTTTCGAAAACGGTAATATTTCAAGAGAAAAACTGGGCAAATTGGTTTTTGGCGATAATGAAAAAAAACAACTTTTAGAAAATATTCTTTATCCTCAAATACGTAATAAAATCATTGATTTTTTTAAACAAAATTCAAATGAAAAATTTCTGTTTGTTTCAATTCCGCTATTGTTTGAATCAAATATGACAGATTTGTTTGATAAAATAATTTTTATATACGCAGATGATGAAATTCGTCTAAAACGTTTAATGTCTCGAAATAATTATACTAAAGAATATGCACAAGTAAGAATGTCAGCGCAGATTTCTCAAGATGAAAAAGCTAAAAAGGCAGACGTTGTAATATTTAATAATTCTACATTAGAGAAATTTCATCAAGATATTAAATCTCAACTGCTTGTTCTTTAAATTGCATTTCATAAAGTTTTTTGTAAGCACCGTTTTTAATATTTATTAATTCTTCGTGAGTGCCGAGTTCAACTAATTCCCCGTCATTAATGACGGCAATTCTGTCGGCATTGTGGATTGTTGAGAGTCTGTGCGCAATAACAAAAACAGTTCGGTTTTTCATTAAATTATCAAGCGCTTTTTGAACAATTGCTTCGGATTCATTATCCAGAGCCGAAGTTGCTTCATCAAGAACGACAATAGGTGCATCTTTAATCATTGCACGCGCAATTGCAACACGCTGTCTTTGACCGCCGGATAAAGAAGCTCCGCGTTCTCCGACATAAGTATCAATGCCGTTTTCTAATGTTTTTATAAAATCATCAAGGTGAGACAATTTTAAAACCTCATTTATCTGGTTTTTATTAGCTTTTTCATTTCCCATAAGAATGTTTTCTTTTATTGTTCCGGAAAACAGATAATTGTCTTGGAAAACAAAAGATATATTATCTCTCAAGGATTTAATATTGATATCGCGTATATCAATTCCGTCAAATTTTACACACCCCTCTTTAACATCATAAAAACGCGGTAAAAGGTTTACCATTGTGCTTTTCCCGCCTCCAGAATTTCCGACAAGCGCGATAGTTTCTCCTTTATCAATATGTAAATTAATATTTTTTAAAACAGGTACATCTTTTTCATATTCAAATGTTACATTTTCATAATCAATACCGGTAGAAAGCCCTGATATTTTCAATGCATTTTTCTTATTTGTAATTTCCGGTTTAAGATCAAAAAGCTCAAATACGCGACTCATAGCAACGAATGTTGTTTGCAAATCCGTTAAGGTTCTTCCCATATCTTTTACGGGTTTGTATAAAAGTAACAGAGATGTTATAAAAGATGCAAAACTTCCTGCACTCATTTGCCCGCTTATAATCAAGTGGTTGCCGTAAAACATTACAATTGCTATGCCAATTGAGCATATAAAATACATAATTGGGGACATCCAACCGACTCTTTTGGTAAGCGAAATTGTCAAATTAAATTGGGTGTCAATTTGTTTTTCAAATTTTTTGTTTTGAAGTTGTTGAAGATTATATGCATTAATTATTTTATTACCGGCAAATGTTTCGTTAAAGTTTGT
>CADBQQ010000038.1 GCA_902796825.1 uncultured bacterium | reverse complement strand
TTAATACCTTTCAAGACTTTGGAATTAAACACTTTAACAGTATTTGTGTTAACAATATCGTTAATCTTCGCAATCAGTGTAGGAATAGTCATTGCGGCTACTACGCCGACGATTGCGAGGGTAATCAAAACTTCTGCAAGAGTGAAGCCGTTACTAACCTTTGGTAGAATGTTTGTGTGCGTAGCACCTTCCGTTAACGTGAAGCCTTGTTTTGATCTTTTCATACTTTAAAATTCCTTTCTTAAATTTATACTTTAATTTTAAATTAATATTTTAAAAATGTCAATATAAGTTTAAATAAGGTATCTTGAAAATATGACATTATGCAATGAAATCAGAAAACTTATGGTTGATAAAGACATGACTCTTACACAGCTTGCCCGAATTATCGCTGAAAATAAAGGCAAGCATTACACTGTTCAAAATCTGTCACAAAAAATGCGCAGTAATACACTAAATGCCAACGAAATTGACATAATTGCAAATGCGCTTGATTACAGGATTATTTTTTACCCTAAATCTTTATGAATAATTTATATAATTTGCATCTAAAAAAGAGAACTCTTTAAGAGTTCTCTTTTTTTATACTTTCCTCAATGTCGAATATGCCAGTGCGATTATAAGTGAAGCGATAAACGCACTAAAGAAATTCTCGACCTCAAAACCGTCTATAAAATATCCGGCGGCATAAAGAATACCTATATTAATTAAAAAATTAAACAAACCCAGAGTCAAAAGGTTTATCGGAAAAGTTAACAATTTGATTACCGGCTTTATAAAAATATTAACAAGAGTCAATATTGCCGCTACAAACATTGCGTTCCAAAAACTTTCAACACTAAGTCCCGGCAGATAACAAACAGCCATTATTACCAGTGCAAACAGCACCCATTTAATTACAAGTTTAACCATTATTGTTATTCCTTAATTATTCTTCAGTAGTGTTCACTGTTGAATTAATTGTATTAGAATAATTTAAAGAGTTAATCCCCTGAATTCTTATATTTCCGTTAGCATCCTTAGTAAAAAACATATTAACCGGATGGGTCTGTTGAATACCTGTACTTCCATAATTAGGAGTATAATTAGGATTGTAAGTACTGCTTCTTACAACTGTACCTTGAGAAGCATCTTTAGCTTCACGTCTTTTTTTGTAATTTTCCGGACTTTGTGTAAAATCAAGAGTTTCTTGCTGTTCCAGTTGATGCTGCATCAACGGATAGAAATTTGCATTACCTCCGTTCGGTGCTTCGTATCTGATAGCGAAAGCTCCGTTTACACTTAACAAACCTGTGCATAAAACTGCTAATAAAATTCTTTTCATAGTTACTCCTTGTATTCTTAACCTGTACATTTTAGCACATGTATATCAAAAAATGCAAATCCTATAAACAAAAAGACTATATTTGCAAATATTTATTAACAATTTTGCTGATGAAATACACGCTTTGCAAAATTATCATAATTGTATAAATCCTCAACTCTTCTGATTGCTCAGCTGCCCTCATTGTTTGTGAGGGCTTTTCCTTTTTTATAAATTATCTTAACAACATGACATAATAATGTTAATATTGTATAATTCAAAATAATAGTTTTTGAAAGGATTAAAAATGAGAGAATTAGTTGTTGAGGGGCAAGAGATTATTATAATTCCGCAGAATTTCAGATTTGCGAATAAAGGAAAAGTTACATCTGTCAGCGCTCGAGATTTTACGCTTGATCTAGAATACGAAGCTGACGGTATTATGAAAAATAACTTCTGCGAATTTTATACTCAAACTCCGCACGGAAAATTGTATTTTGATTCTTATGCAAAAGATATTAACGGCAAAACTCTTTTAATTGCAAATCCTGCAAAACATAAATTTTTACAAAGACGTCAATATACCCGTGTAAAATACATCCAAGAATTAAATTTAAACAGTAATGACACATCTTTTAATATTAAAACCGTTGATATATCTGCAGGAGGTTTAAAATTTACATCCGATAAAAACATTGATATTGATTCCTCATACGAAGTAGCAATTCCGGTAGAAAACGATAAATTTGTAAATTGCATTTTTCAACCTTTAAGAATTGAAAAACGAGAGGGCATATACACCGTTTCAGGTCAATTTTTCTATAAATCAAGCTATGAAAAAATGTTATTAACACAATACTGTGAAAAACGCAGTGTAGAAATTAAGAATAAATAGGCAGGATTATGAGTTTAGTTAATTTGCTTGAATGCAAAACAGGAAAAACCTTGTTTACAACACCATCACACGGTGTGAATTGTGATATCTATGAACCTTTAAAAGAAATGTACAAACGAGACATTTCTGAAACAGAGTTCCATAATCCTCAAGAAGCATTACACCGTGCTCAATTATGGGCTAAATCAATTTACCGAACATATTCCACAACATTTTTAACAAACGGTTCTACAAGCGGAATTATTGCAGCAGTACTATCTTGCACTCCGGTGGGAGGAAAAGTTTTGATAGCTTCTAATGCTCATCCGTGCCATTTTAACGCAGTAAGATTAGCTGGAGCAAGAGCTTTAACTTATAATCTTGAAATCGACCCTGATTGGGGCGTTCCTTTGGAAACAAAACCCGAACTTATTGAAAGTTATCTTCAAAGATACGATATTAAAACTGTTATTATTACTTCGCCGACTTATGAGGGAATTATTTCCGATATTGAAGAAATTAAAGCGGTTTGCGAAAAGTATGAAGCATTTTTAATTGTTGACGAAGCACATGGTGCGCTGTATCCGTTTTCGGACAAATTGCCTTTATCCGCCGCAAATATTGCGGATTTCACAGTTCAATCTTTACACAAAACAGCAGGAGGGCTAAATCCAACAGCATTATTACATTGTAATTGTGAAATAGACGTAAAACCCGCCTTAGATATGTTTATGACAACATCTCCGTCTTATCCGCTGCTGGCTTCTATTGAAGCAAATATTGCTTATTTAAATTCTAACGACGGCAGAAAAGAGATAGACAATCTTATTACGCGTCTTGACAGAATAAGAGAGAAATGTCGCGGATGTCTTTTCTTTGGGGATGACCCTACAAAAATGCTCATAAGAGTTCCGGGAATTTCTGGTTACGAATTATCAGAAATGCTATACGAAGATTTTAACATCGAAGATGAAAAAACTAACGAAAAATCAACAATGCTTTTATGCGGTATTGGTACCGATAACAAAAAAATCGACCGCCTTGAGCACGTTTTGAAAAAGTTATAGCTACATAAACTGCTTTTCATCTCTATCCATAGCTTGCTTAAAAACATTTGAAATTTTACATGGGGCTAAAGCTGAAAAATTCCTAAAATTACCGGGCATGTCAAAAGTTATCGCACTTGTATCACTACCGGTAATCGCCACTCTTGGGTATTTGACAAAAAGAAACATTTACAAAGCAGGTCAAATCGACCAAAAATATACTGATAAAGCAAAATTAGAAGCACACAACAAAGATATCATCTAACTAATCTTACAAGCAGCCCGCGCGGGGCTTTATAAAGCCCCGCGCGGGCTGTTATTTTTACAAATAATTTGCTAAAATGTTTTTTACGTAATTTTGCGTTTCTTTGTACGGAGGAACACCGTCATATTTGTCAACCGCGTTAGGACCCGCATTATAAGCCGCAAGCGCTAAAATAACATTTCCATTATACTTGTTCAACATAGATTTTAGATATTTTACACCGCCTTCAACATTCTGTGCGGCATTATAAGGGTCTTTAACCCCCATAGCTTTTGCCGTTGACGGCATCAATTGCATCAAGCCAATTGCACCGGCTTTTGATTTTGCGTTTGGATTAAACCCAGATTCTTGTTTAATTAGAGCTTGTACAAGTTTTTCATCAACACCGTTTTCGCGTGCAACTTGATTTACCATGTCCAATATTTGAGATTTATTTGAGGTTTTATTCAAACCTGCGCTGTAATCACGCTTTGCATCTTCAACCTCTTGAATTGCTCTTAAAAGTGTTTTATTAGTAATTCCGGTTGTAGAAGATATTTCATTTTCATCTTCATAAATATTTCCGCTTACGTTAAGAGACTGCGGATTTAACAAAAGCGACCCGAAATTTGCGGCAGACGAGCTTGAAAGCACTTTAGCAAAAGATTGCACATTGTCGCTTGACGGAGGATAAATTGTATCAAGCGGGTTAACATTTGCAGTTTTAGGATGTAACGTTCTATTTACATTATTTACGTAATTATTTATCTGCACACTTCGTTTCAAAGCTGCATCTTTTCCGCTTGTATCAAGTAAATTACGTATCATTTGCGAGAACATTCTCACCCTCCCGACAATATTCTACCTCAATTTGGATTTTTGTATATCCACCAAATGGTTTAAGGTTTATTTGTTAATTGTCAAGGGAAAACGAAAGAATTTACTATTTTGTTTCAATAAAATCTGTATTCGGAATAAATTCGCTCTTAGAATCATTCAAATGCAATTTATTGACGATAGTTGCACGTTTTTTGCGAAAAAGCATATCTACAAAGGCTTCTAAACGCGTAACAAAACCGGCTTCACCTGTTTGCTCATCAATTGTCAAATTCAAAAGCGGTTTTCCAAACTGTTTTGCTTTTCGGGTAATTCTTTCAATCATCAATGAATCCGGTCCGCAGCCAAATGCCGTAATAGTGATAATCCCGTCGATTTTTGTATCCATAAGATAATGACCGGCGCAACCTGTAACTTCACCCTCATTTGCCCAGTATTTTTCATTGCCAAGACTTATAATGCCATTTTCAAGCTGTTCATTTGACAATTGCAAAGATGTTGTAACTTTAACATCCATTTTTTCAAGCTTGTCTAATATCTTCATACAAACCCGTTCATCAAATATGTCATAACCATGTCCCACAAGCCCGATTGAAATCGGATACTCTTTTGTACTGCCGCCAATTACGACTTTTCCCTGCAAAGCGTAACTCAATGCCTTTGAATAAGGCATTCCGGATTTTGTCATAACATAAAAATTATTATAACAACGCCATCCTGCTTTTGAAGCTCGTTTAATAAGTTTCATATCAGTAATTCCAAAAGGTTTTACGGCTTCAGCCAGAAACTCGTACAATCCCTGTCCTTTTTCAGACTTATCAAGAGTCGGCTCAATCATTGTGAAATCAGCCTTTACAACGTTTCTGATTAAATCAGGCAAACCTCTGATTTTAGAGCAGTTATAAATCTTTTCATCATTAGACTGCAAAGACGGTACAAATATTTTATCCACACCCTTGCTTATTAAATTTAATACATGCCCGACATATACTTTTATCGGTAAACAAGTTTCCGTTACAACAAGAGAAGCTCCCTCGGACATTGTCTGTTTCGTTGTAACATCCGAAAGAACTATTTTTATCCCCAAATCATTGAAAAATCCATAATAAAAAGGGTAATTGTTATAAAAAGACATCGCTCTCGGTATTCCGATAACCATCTCTGAACTGTTCATATTATTCATGATTAAATCCCTAAATTTGTTACTATGATTATAATAACACAAAACAATATTTTTTGTTATTTACAATTCTTAATATTTTCTAAACAATCAAGCAATTTTTTCAAATGAAAAAACTTTATTAGTATATAAGGAATATATATAGGATAATTAAGGAATAAGGGAGGCACTCTTTATGGGCATTGGTGCGGATGATTACATTGACAGAATGTTGGTACAAAAGTATCAGGAAGAAAAAGTTGACAACCATGATAACGCGGAATCAATGGTTGATCCTAATAAAATGTTGAATGCTATGAATGATTATGCTTCAACATTAAGAAATATGATGTCACTCAGCCAGAGACTAAATATTGCCTGCTATGCAATTAATGCTCGCTCTGCAAGATACCAGAGAAATCTGAGTCAAACATAAAAAAGAATTGAATTCTCCTTGTTTTTTCTGATAAAATCAGAATAAGACAAGGAGAAAAGCAATGGGAAAAATTATCCTTGGATCTTCATCGCCCAGAAGATTCGATATTCTGAAACAACTTAATCTTGATTTTGAAGTTATTCCGTCTTCTTATGTTGAAAAACATGACCAGACGGATTTCTCTTACGATTTTGTAGAGAATTTAGCATATAATAAAGCTCTTGCCGTTGCCAAAGTATTAAATAAAAAAGAGGAATATTACCCTGTAATCGGCGCAGATACAATAGTTGTTATTGACAATAAAATACTGGGTAAACCCGAAAATTTTGACAATGCATTTTCCATGTTAAAAAATCTTTCCGGAAAAACTCACTTTGTAGTAACAGCAGTCAGCGTAGTAAATTCTGAAAATTTGCAAGCTAAAACAGAAAGCTGCACAACATACGTTACTTTTAACGAATTATCCAATGAACAAATAATCAATTATATTAATAACTACAAACCGTTTGATAAAGCCGGAGCCTACGGTATACAAGAACTTCCTGACGGCTTTGTAAAAGAGGTAAAAGGAGAACTCGACAATGTAATCGGGCTCCCCTCTAAATTATTGTCGGAATTACTGAAATAAAAATTTTATACCATGCCTTCTTTTACAGCTTTTACAGCAGCTTGGACTCTGTCATTAACGCACATTTTTTGCAAAATTGAACAAACATGCGCTTTTGCCGTATGAACACTGACAATCAATTCTTTTGCAATTTCTGTATTACTTTTACCTTCAACAAGATGTTTTAATACTTCGTTTTCTCGTTCCGTAAGAGGGATTTTAACATGATTTGCGGCACGTTCTCCTACAAGCGCGGCATCTTCGACTTTCGGAATTGATTTTAATGCCAGATTTGCAACCATCGGGTCAAGCCAACATACCCCCTGACTTACATCTCTTATAACATCTGCAAGTTTTTCAGGATCAATATCTTTTAAACAATACGCATTCGCTCCTGAACTTAAAGCCGCAACAACTTCCTCCTGCCTGTCATGGGAAGTAAGAGCAATAATTTTAATATCTTTTGAAAATTCTCTTATTTTTGCTATTGCTTCAATACCGTTCATAGTAGGAAGTCCTAAATCCATTAAAACCACATCCGGCCGGTGTTTTTCGATTAACTTTAGACCATCTGTTGCATTATCGGATTCGGTTATAACCTCCAAATCGACATTAGCATTCAGTGCGCATCTCAATCCGACGCGAGTCAATTTAAAATCTTCAACAATAATAATCGAAATCGGTTTTAATTTCGTTTCCATAATTTAACTCTCCTCATTCTAACTAGTGTATTTATTGTTCTGTATATTAACTAATCTAGTACCTTAATATTTTTAAACCATTAGACAGTCGGACAATTTCAAAAAAAATAAAAAATAAAAAATTTATCATGATATAATAATTTTAAATAGGGAGATATTTATGTTAGATTTTTTATTTGGCAAAAGAGAGCAAAAACCGACTCAAAATATTGATTTAAACACCATATACGGACTATTAAAAAAAGAATATTCTTTTGACGAAATACCGGAATTACGCAAGAAATATCTTTCTATGCACATACAAAAATACGGATATTTAACCTATCCGTTTCAAAAAGCACTTGAAGAATTAACCCCGTCAGAAACTCTGTTTGCCCTTGAAGAAAAGTGGAAACAAAATAAAACCTTTAAAGACGGAAAATTTTGTTATAAACATGACAAAATCAGCCCGCTTGCCCGTAATAACGAAAAGAATGCCAACTGGTTTAAAAAAGAAGGGCATGACATTAAGTTAATTAACCTTGCAGCACTTGGCAACGGAAATAAATCAAGCGAAACAGGGAAATTTTTTGATTGGCTTAAACAATTATTAATCCTTCCTACAGGCAATATTGAAAATGGTATCTACAACACTACTATTTATCTTATACCGTTTCACCCGAGAGAATTTGGGTGTGCATATCTTCCTAAAAGCAGTGAAGTCAGCAGCAAGCTAAACGACAAACATATTGAAGAATTGACAGGATTGAATGCAAAAGGGCAGTTAAAAACATTCATCCAAATGGCACAGCTTGCAGGACACCCTGTAATTTATGACGTATTACCGCAAACAGGCAGGTTTTCTAAATTTGTACTTGCAAATCCAAATATTGCTCGCTGGTATGACGTGGTTGAATTAGAAAAACAGCTTATGGGAAAAATTGATGAGGTTGCAGAGTTTTTATCTAAAAAATATGACGAAGACGATATAAAAATAACAAAAGAAGTTTATATTCAAAGACTTCAAGGTAATAGCGGCGATTTAAGCCCAGCTTATCAAGAGCTTTTTGACAATTTTGAAGGCATAATGATTGAACATAAAAAGAATTTTTCAAACACTATGCTGGAGCACAATTACCAGAAAAAAATTCACAAACGCGTAAGAGAACTTGTTGCAAAAGTTCATGGTTTTAAGAATGAGCGTAAAAATTTAACCGAAAACGATATAACTAAACAAATAGAGACTATACAATTATTAATAAATGAGGGATTATGGCCGGCACCTGGCGGGGCATGGTGTTCTTCGGGCATTCCTGTTTACGACGGAATGAGCGAATGCGGAGGATACCCTGTATTTAAACATTTTGATTACAAAGGAGACGATGTAACGGCGTTTGCAAACCTTGACTGCCAAACACCTTACTATTTTGTTAACCTCGAAAACGGCAAATTTAATGAAAACGTTATAGATTTATTTATACAAAGTTTGGAAGAAATGCAAAATGAATACAATTTTGACGGTTTCAGAGTGGATCATGTTGACCATATTGTTGATGAGGTTTCCGAACAAAACGGCAGACCTATCAGCTATCGTGCTCCACGCTACGTTTTAAATAAATTGAATACAACAATGAAAAAGAAAATTCCTTACTTTGGAACGCTCGCTGAATACATGCTCTGGGATAATTTTTTAAAAGAATACCACCAGGATATGTGTTTTGACCTGCTGTGGGGAAATGACATTGTTTCTCAATTCGATAAAACACCTGAAAAAATCATTGAAGATAACCAAAATCTTACCAACTACAATGTAAACCATAAAAAAGGAAGCATGCTATCGATTTTAAAAACCTATAACAATCAAGACGGAGAATTTAACGTTATAGACCAGTATCCTGCTCAATTAGGAGAAAACGGAGCATTATACAAATGGGCAAAATATAAACTTCTTACTGGCGGCAAATACGCTCAAAGGCCTGTTTTATACGCAGATGGCGACGAGAGTTTCTCCAATGGCGGACTTGAATACACTATAGGCGAAGAAGTTGCAATGAAACGTTCAGATAATGAAAACTTCTATAACAAATTTGACGCGCTTGACAGGTTTGTAAAAGAACGTAATATTATCACAGATGGCGAAGCTCAAATTATCGTTGAAGATGAAGACGGATTTTGTGCATGGCTTATTACAAAAGAACCTATGAAAACCGCATATCTTGTGGTATCTAATTACAAATATCCTACCGAAAAAGTTACAAAAACAGCACCGACAGGCGAAACCTATAAAGAAATTGTCGAGGGTTACGCTATATTTGATAAAGAGATATCAATTCCGGGCGACTACAAATTAAAATGTGAATATTGCTTAAATGATAAAGATTACGAAGCTCAAGAACTTGAGAATAATGATGTTTTGGCATTTGAGAAGCTTGAACCGTCAGAATTCAGGATATTTGAATTAACGCGAGGGTAAATAATATTATAACCCTCTCCCGAATTTCTAAATTCACTACGTTCATTAAGAAATTCTGCCCTCTCACAGGGAGAGAGGGCTAATAAAATGAAAAGACTATATACTAGACAGGCATTGAATAATTCTAAAGAGTTAAGGAGCAATCAAACAGATTGTGAGAATATTTTATGGAATTATTTACGTGCAAAGCGCCTGAATAATATAAAATTTCGCAGACAGGTTGCAATAGGGAAATACATAGCAGATTTTGTTAATTTAGGGAAAAAATTAATTATAGAATTAGACGGTTCTCAACATTTGAATGAAGAAAATATTATTTATGACAAAATAAGAACCGAATATTTAAAACAACACGGATATACAGTTTTGAGATTTTATGACAATGATATTTTAAACAATATTGAAGCTGTATTAAATATAATCGTTGAAACGCATAATAAACTATAATGCCCTCTCTC
>CADBQQ010000037.1 GCA_902796825.1 uncultured bacterium | reverse complement strand
TCTATCGGTTGGGCGACTCCTGCATCATTTGGTGCAGCCATAGCAGAAAAGAATAAAAGGGTTATATTAGTTACCGGAGACGGATCTCATCAGTTAACAGCCCAAGAAGTAAGTTCGATGATGCGATATGGTGTTAAGCCGATTATAATTGTTATAAATAATTCGGGCTATACAATCGAAAGAGCTTTATGTAAAGATCCTATGGATTTATTTAACAATATTGCTTCCTGGAACTATTCTAAACTTCCCGCCGTATTTAACGGGAAATCGTGGAGCATTAAAGTTGAAACAGAACAAGAACTTCACGATGCATTAATTGATGCCGAGCGAGAACAAAAAGATAAGTTATGTTATATAGAAATCTGTACAGATAAAATGGATATGCCTAAATTAGCCCGGGATTTGATATCTGAGTCTTTAGCAAAGGTTTAAAAGTGATAAATATTAAATTATTTATTTTCTTCCATTTCCCAAATGCCGCAAGGACACAGGCCTGCGCATATACCGCAGCCTATACATTTTTCAGGGTCTGAAACATATTCAAATTTGCCGTTTTCTTTTTCAAATCTTGTTATTGCATTTTGAGGACAACTTTGTTTGCATAATCCGCAATCTCTGCAATATCCGCAAGACATACATCTGTTTTGTTCGTTGTCACAATTTGAATTATAGCATTCGTAATATTCTGATTTAATTCTGTGTTCCGGAATTACATCTTTTTCTTTTAATTCGTGCAGCGGTTCATTATTTAAAAATTTAATAATATTTTCAGCACAATGTTTCCCGTCAGCAATTGCATTTGTGAATAAACCGGAACGGTGAGCATCACCGATTGCAAATACTTTCGGGTTTTCTGTTTGCATAAATTCGTTAATTTTTATGTTTGACTTTTCATCTAAATAAGTTTTATTTAGAAAATCAAAAACCGGTCTGTCACCCACAGAGATAATTACACTATCAGCTTCTAAAAATTTGCCGTCTTTAAGTAACACTCCTTCTTCTGTAATTTTTTGAGTAAAACAAGGGTAAATGATTTTTGCGCCAAGATTTTTTGCTGTATTTAATTCTTTTTCAAAGGCGGAAGGTTCTCGTATATCTATTGCCGTTACTTCTTTTGCACCTTGTTTATAGGCTTCTGTTATAACGTCCATTGCGGCATTTCCCGCACCGATTACTACAACTTTTTCGCCAAGATTATATTTTTTACCCTTTTTTGCATCTTTTAAAAAGTTCAATCCTTTAATTAGTCGTTCATAACCCTCAAACGGTATTACAACTGCACCGTGTGCTCCTATTGCCAGAACAACTGCATCAAAATCCTGTTCTATTTTTTTGTATAATTCGTTTGTTATTTTTACTGAGGTATGAATTGTTATTCCCAAATTTTTAAACCGTTCAAGTTCGGTTTCTAAAATTTCTTTGCTTAAACGTTCTTCAGGAATTACCTGAGATAGTTTCCCACCTATTTTATCGTCCTGTTCAAAAATCTCTGTTTCATAACCTTTTTTGGTTAATTGCCAAGCCGTTGATATCCCTGCAACACCGCTTCCTATAATTGCAATCTTTTTATTTTTAGTTATTTCAAAAGGTTTAATTTGGATATCTTTAGATAAAGAGCCAAGCATTTTAACATCAAGTGGTTCATCAAAAGAAGCTCTTGAACAGTTATTTAAACATAAATTCGGACAAACTTGCCCGCATACGCTTGCAGGAAACGGACTGTATTCTAATACTAGCTCCAGAGCTTCTTTTATTTTTCCTGCTCTTAGCAAAGAAAATCTTTTTTGTGTAGGTATTTTAATCGGACAATTATATTCGCACGGTGCTGAATATGCATAATTTTTCCATTTTGGTTTTCTTAATCTTGAAACTCCTGTTTGTACTAAATCATAAGATTTAAAATCGTCGTAAGTTAAATCAGAAAATATTGAGCCTCCGATTTCTTCAAACCATTTATTTATCCTGAAAGTTTTCAAAGAAATATTTATTTGTTTTTGTCTCTCTTCATAAGTTTTTGCGACAATTTTATGCCAGGTTGTATTGTCTTCGCCGGATTGATTAAACGCACATAATTTTTCGTAATATTCTTCTTTATTTATTTCTGATAAAAATGTTTTTAATCCTGTTTTTAAAAAATCAATATCGTGTTCATCCAAATC
>CADBQQ010000036.1 GCA_902796825.1 uncultured bacterium | reverse complement strand
CGCTTTCTGACCGCTTTCTTTCCCCGCACAAAGAAAGCGGGCAATAATAAAACATGGCATTGGCCAACGTTATGTTGGGCTTAAAGCCCAACTTACGTTTTAGAGCCAAACTTGCGTTTTATAATTAAGAACTAGACATATTTTTAATACAAGTGTATAATTTAATTATGAAGAAGTTATTGAGCAGTATATTAATATTTTTTATACTCGGTTGGAATACATTGCCTGCGCTTTCTCAAGAACCGTTAAAAGGCGGAGTAAGCGAAAATGACGTTTTCGAACAGGAAATGACTGATTTATTTACGGGGAAAATTGAATCTCTTGACAGGCACGATATTATTAATATGACTGTTTCTCAGGTATTGGATTCTTCTATTTCGATAGAGGGAGATGAATTTTTTGCAGAAGTAACAGATGATGTTTACGGCGATAAGGGTATTATTATTCCCCGTGGAACGGTTGCTCACGGTATGATTACGGGAACTACCGCCGCAAAACGACTTGGCAGGGCTGCTGTTATAAATTTAAGCTTTGATTATCTTGTTACTCCTGACGGGCGAGAAATCCCTATTGAGGGTAAAATGACTACAAAACTCCATCCTGTTGCTGAAACAAGTAAAATTATAGCTCAAGATGTTGGGTATACTATTGCAGGCGGAGCTGTTGGCGGATTTATGGCTTTGAACTGGCTTGGTTTGGAAGCGGCAATCGCTTCAGAAGGTTATACACTTGCAGGCGGTGCCGCTGTAGGTGGCGCAATAGGTCTTGGCATGGCTCTTTTAAGAAAAGGACACGAAGTTTTGATTGCTCCGGGAGATGAAATTAAAGTTAAGATTAATACAAAAGTAGATTTGCCTGTATATAAGGCAGAAGCCTTGAAACAAGAAGAAGTTTTGTATGACGGTTTGACTATAAATATAAATGACGTTAAGCACGAAAAAGATCCATTTGGAGAGGTTAATACAATTACATTAACTTTGTTAATTTCAAATATGTCCGACAAAACTCTATCCGGCTTTGACATGTCATTGGTAAATGACTATAACGTTAAATTCAGCCCATCTATTTTTGGGGATACAAAACTTATGTTCCGTCAGGTCAAACCGGGAGATAAATTCATCTCTAAGGTTTCGTTTTCAGTGGATAACATTAACCGTAAATTCTGGTTGACATTTTTTGACAGAAGAACAGGAGATGTAATCACAAAAGTTTCTGTTGATAACGCATACCGTTCAATACCTGAAAAAAGCCGTAAAAAAAATTCAAAAGTCCGCGCATCTAAAACTAAAAAAAGTTTCAAAAAAGAAAACGACTCATTTGATTTTTAGGAGTAAATATAATAATATTGTAAATTTTTTTGTTACATAACTTGTAATTTTTAAACTTTATATTACAATGATAGTAATAGAAGTTTAATAGGAGATTATTATGGTTTGCGGATCATTAGAAATTGAAATTTTAAATACCTTTTGGAATCTGACATCTGAAAACGAAGATCGCGACATTTCTATTCAAGATATTGTAGATGAACTTTCAAAAAACGGTCTTGAAAGAGCTTATACAACTATTAAAACTGTCATGGACAGATTGGTTTCCAAAAGCATCCTTGTACGTTATAAATCAGGTAAAAAATTCTTTTACAAAACAACTATGGATAAACGCGAAATGGCTCTTGATATGATGAAAGAATTTACTAACAATTTCTTCGACGGAGACATTGCTTCTATGGTTCGTTTTGTTGAACGTGAAACTGTTGAGCTTTTAGTAAAATAATTATGGTATCCGGATTAACAGACAGGCAAAAAGCTGCAAATCTTTTGCGGCTCGTACGTATTGGCGGAATTTCAACTCGTCAGGCTGTGTTGGATTATCCGCGCGACATTAAAGACGAAAGTCTTATTGCTGCATATCACGCGCTTATTCACTATGAAGCGGATGAGGATATTAGGTTGCGTGATGCAATGTATAAAGAAGAACAGGATGACTATCTTGAATTTTTAGCAACCGTTCTTGAAAAGGGAGAAGATTTACCCCAAAATATTATAGATAATTATAAACAATTTTATGAAACAGCCCCGATATTACACAAGAAAGGTTTTAAAGGTTTTTTAAAAAGTTTTTGGAAAACATTAAATATTGGTAATAAATCCCATTGACCCCAAAATATTAAATTATATAATTAAACTATGGCAAAATTAAAATCAAAATGGGTATGTCAGTCTTGCGGATACGAAACCGCCGGTTATTTGGGAAAATGTCCTGAATGCGGGGGGTGGGGAACTTTTACTGAAGAAGTTCAATCTTCTCTAAAACCGCAAAACATCTCTCCTCAAGGTATATTAAATGACGTTCAGCCCTCTTTAATCTCTGATATTCATATCGGAGAAGAAGTTAGAGTAAGTACAAATATATCTGAATTTGACAGGATTTTAGGAGGCGGACTTGTTCAAGGTTCAATTGTTTTAATCGCAGGAGATCCTGGCATAGGAAAATCTACGATTCTGTTACAAACAAGCGGAGAACTCGCTAAAAAAGGGCAAAAAATCCTTTATGTAACCGCAGAAGAATCCGCAGGACAATTAAAACTTCGTGCAAACCGTCTTGGTGTAAATGAAAATAATTTATATATTTATCCACAGACAAATCTGGAAAGCATAAGAGAACAAATAGACAAAATCCAGCCTGATACAGTTGTGGTAGATAGTATTCAGGCAATTTACTCTCAAACAATAACAAGTTCATCAGGCAGTGTTTCACAAATCAGAGAATGCTGTAATATCTTAATGCAAATTGCCAAAACAAAAAATATAACAATGCTTATTATCGGTCATGTTACTAAAGATGGCAATATTGCAGGTCCAAAAGTTTTAGAACACATGGTAGATACTGTTATTTCTTTTGAAGGTGACAAATACAAATCATACAGAATATTGCGTTCTATGAAAAATCGTTTTGGCAACACAGCAGAAGTAGGAATTTTTGAGATGAGTGCAAACGGTTTGGTTGAAGTATTAAATCCGAACCAATTATTCTTGAACGAACGCTCTCAAGAAGCTATTCCCGGAAGCGCAATTATTGTCACTAATGAAGGAACCCGACCTTTATTGGTTGAAATTCAAGCTCTTGTCGGAGCAACACCTTACCCGTCTCCACGCAGGGTTTCAAATGGCATTGACTATAGCCGTCTGCTTCAAATCCTTGCGGTTTTAGAAAAAAGAGTAGGGCTAAATCTTTCTAAACAAGATGTATATGTAAATGTTATGGGCGGGATTGAAGTTGATGAACCGAGTGCGGATTTAGGAATTGCGCTTGCAATTGCGACTTGCGCTCGCGATGTTGTCGTTGATCCTCAAACGGTCATAATCGGCGAAATTGGTTTATCCGGAGAAATTCACCCTGTTAATAATCTCGAAAAGCGTTTGAATGAGGCTTCTGTTTCAGGATTTAAAAAGGCTATTATTCCTTATGCAAACAGAGATGTTCAACATGAAAAAATTAAAACCGTACCTGTAAAACGCTTGATGGATGCAATTAGCGCTTGTATATCTCCGCAATAATAAAATTATTTCCCGAAACAAGTTCGGGATAACGTTAAAATTAATAAATGGTATATATAATGTCATTAGAAAAACAACTTGGTCAAATATTAAAAGAAAATCAACTTACAATCGCAACAGCAGAATCCTGCACCGGCGGACTTGTAAGCTCGCGCCTTACTGATGTTTCAGGCAGCTCAGAATATGTAAAATTAAATTTTGTCACTTATGCAAATGAAGCTAAGCACGAAATATTAAAAGTAAGCTGGGATATTTTAAATAATTATGGAGCAGTAAGCGAAGAATGTGCCGAGTCTATGGCTCACGGACTTCAAGCTGCGACCGGCTGTGATGTCGCTCTTTGCACAACAGGGATTGCAGGCCCGACAGGCGGAACCCCAGACAAACCGGTAGGATTAATGTATACATCCGTCAAATATAAAAACATTGTGACAGTTAAAGAAATTCGTTTACCTGAAAATTTAGCTCGCATTGAAATGAAACAACAATTTGCAAACGAAGCGTTAAAGCTTGCGATTTCTGTTTTATCCGAGAATAGAATTGCATAAATTTATTAATCCCGCTATCCTGCAATGAATTTTGCGAGTAATTCCGGATGTTTGTTTATTAACATATCAGCAAATTTTTCGTTATCAATTTGTGTCAAAACTACTGACATCAAATCCTCAGGAAGCTGGGATATCATTTTTTGAAGATATTCTGGTTTTATCACATCCATTGATTTCAATAAATCATCCTTATTGCGCTCTGTGCCTATGATTTTTGTGTACGCAGATGCATCAAAAAGCTCAAACATTTTAGGATGCTGGGTGGTAATTGCAAGAGTTAATTGTCTTTTCTGATCCGGCTGTAAGTGTTTTAGTGCGTTTTTGTAATCTCGGTCTCCAAATTGACTGATTTGAAGCATTAAATCATAAGAAGTTCCGTTTGCTTCCTCGCCTGTAACACTTTCAATAATTTGCTGTAAATACATTTCAGGCAGAGCCATTAGATTTTTCAATACAAGCCCTTTGTCCATTTGTTCGCAAGTGAGTAATTTGTTTAACTGGTCTTCCGGCATATATTGAATAATTTGTTCCGGTGAAAACATTTGGAACATAACCTTAACGAGTTCTTCTTTTGGAATATCTTGCAACAAATCTAGCAATTTATCTTCCGTAAAAAATTGGAGTCCTACAACAAGATCTTCAACATCAAGCATTTCAATAAGCTCTTTCATTTGGTATGAAGGCATTGATTTTATTATAATAAGTTTATTTTCAGGGTCTGCAAGCTGGAATAATTCGATTAATTTTTCAACGTCAGTAAACATTTCAACCGCTAGTTCAATTGCAGCCTGATTGCCTTGAGCAGCTTCTGCAAGCACAACTTCTTCGACTGTTTTATCTTGGTAATCCTGAATTCTGGATTCCGGAACATGCAGTCTGGTTAAAATATATTCAAGATTTGAATCAATTTTTAATGACATGAAAACCTCAAATTACTCCAATATTATTTACGGCACAAACTTCGCAAATATTTAATATCCAATCGAAATTGTAAATTTTTCTTAACATCTGCGACAAATGTAACAAAAAATTTACAAAAAATTACTTTATATATATAAGGGAAAATATAAGGAATAGGACAATGAGTTTCGATGCAAACATTGGAAGATCAACACCTATCATCAAAGCTGCAAGTAATATGAATAATGACGGAGGAAGCGGCGGAAATACCGGTTATATGATGCGCGGAAGGAAGAAAAAAGATAACGAAACTTTCGGCAGCTTGTTTAGCGATGAACATAAAACCGATACGTTTGAATTCGGCTCCAAGTTAAAAGATATTGAATTGCCGTCAAACAAAAAGTCTTGGGTAGATAATTTATTAAATAAAATGATTAAATAAAACACCGGAAACTCAATCCGGTGTTTATTTTTGCAGAGAGTATATACCTTTTTAAAATAACGTTACAAATATAGTCCTTTTATTGTAAAGGATGTATAATTGTTTTGTTACATGTTATTGTGAAAAGAAAATTTAACCAGACTAAATTGAGGAGAAAAAATGGAAACAATTTTAAAAGAAAAACTTTACCCTGAAACGCAATTCGTGCCCGGAAAATGGAGCAGCGAAATAAATGTAAGGGATTTTATCCAGCGTAATTACACCCCTTATGAAGGTGATTCAAGCTTTTTGGCAGGGCCTACTGAAGCTACATCAAAATTGTGGCAAGAGTGTCTTGACTTGTTTGCCAAAGAACGCGCCAACGGGGGAGTTCTGGATATGGATACAAAAATTGTATCTACAATTACTTCTCACGGTGCAGGTTATATTGACAAAGAATTAGAACAAATCGTAGGGTTACAGACAGATAAGCCGTTAAAAAGGTCTTTACAGCCATTTGGCGGTATTAGAATGGCGCAAACTTCCTGCAAATCTTATGGCTATGAAGTTGATCCTGAAGTAACCGAAATTTTTACAAAATACAGAAAAACTCACAATCAAGGTGTATTTGATGTTTATACTCCCGAAATGCGTAAAGCCCGTCATGCCGGAATTCTGACAGGTTTGCCTGATGCGTACGGCAGAGGACGTATAATTGGTGATTACAGAAGGGTAGCATTATACGGCATTGATAGATTAATTGAAGATAAAATTGAACAACATGCATCTGTTCACGGAACAATGACTCCTGAAAAAATTCAATTAAAAGAAGAACTTGCCGAACAAATTCGCGCACTTCAGGAAATGATTGAACTTGGCAAAACATACGGATTTGACATTTCAAAACCTGCAAGAAACGCTAAAGAAGCTGTTCAATGGCTATATTTTGGTTATCTTTGTGCAGTAAAAGAACAAAATGGCGCTGCAATGAGTATCGGAAGGACTTCAACTTTCCTTGACATATATATTGAAAGAGACTTGAAAGAAGGTATTATAACAGAAAGTGAAGCTCAGGAACTCATTGACCACTTCATCATGAAGCTTCGCCTTGTAAAATTTGCAAGAACACCTGAATACAATTCATTGTTCTCCGGCGATCCGACTTGGATTACCGAGTCAATTGGCGGTATGGGAGTAGATGGAAGAACTCTGGTTACTAAAAACTCTTTCAGATACTTACACACTCTGGAAAATCTTGGAACAGCCCCTGAACCAAATATGACTGTTCTATGGTCAACAAGATTACCGCATAATTTCAAACAATATGCTGCACATATTTCAATAACAACATCATCTATTCAATACGAAAATGACGATATGATGAGAGTTACACACGGAGATGATTATGCAATTGCTTGTTGTGTTTCATCTATGGTAGTAGGCAAAGAAATGCAATTCTTCGGTGCGCGCGCAAACCTGGCAAAATGTTTGTTATACGCAATAAACGGCGGTGTTGACGAAAAATTAAAAGAACAAGTAGGACCTAAATACAGACCTATAACTTCGGAATATCTTGATTATGATGAAGTAATGGAAAGATATGAAGCAATGATGGATTGGTTGTCATGGCTTTATGTAAATACACTTAATGTTATTCACTATATGCACGACAAATACTGTTATGAACGTTCTCAAATGGCGCTTCACGACAGAGACGTAAAACGTTATTTTGCAACAGGTATTGCCGGTTTATCAGTAGTTGCGGATTCATTATCAGCAATTAAATATGCAAAAGTTAAAACCATTCGTGATGAAAACGGAATTGTTGTAGATTATGAAGTTGAAGGAGATTTTCCTAAATACGGTAATAATGACGATCGCGTAGATTCTATTGCTGTAGACATTGTTCATAAATTTATGAATATGATTAGAACACATAATACATACCGAGATTCTATTCCGACAATGTCAATTTTGACAATAACTTCAAACGTTGTTTACGGTAAAAAAACAGGAAATACTCCTGACGGAAGAAAACAAGGTATCCCTTTAGCTCCGGGAGCAAACCCAATGCACGGCCGCGACACTCACGGTGCAGTGGCATCCTTAGCCTCCGTTGCAAAATTACCGTTTAAAGATGCACAAGACGGCATCTCAAACACTTTCTCAATAATCCCGAACGCTCTTGGCAAAGATGAAGTATTTATGGGCGATTTATGTTTAGATTGCGGATGCAGTGCAGGAAATTCCGATAATTTTGTATTTATAAGTAAAAAGGAGGACGCATAATGACTACAATGCAAGAAGAAAATTTAATAAATTTGCTTGATGGATATGTTGAAAAAGGCGGACACCATCTAAACGTAAATGTATTTAATCGTGAAACATTACTTGATGCGCAAGCACATCCTGAAAAATACCCTCAACTAACCGTAAGAGTTTCAGGATATGCGGTTAACTTTAATAAACTAACCAAAGAACAACAAGACGACGTTATTTCAAGAACTTTTCACGATTCTATGTAAGGAGAAAACTGAAAATCGAAAAAAGAATTTACGGAAACATTCACTCAATCGAATCCTGCGGGACTGTTGACGGTCCGGGTATTCGATTTGTGGTATTTTTGCAAGGCTGTCCTATGCGCTGTAAATATTGCCACAATCCTGATACGTGGGGGATAAATGTACAAACAAATAAAATTAGCGTAAATGAGATATTGAAGCAATATAACAGTGTAAAAGAATTCTGTAAAGGCGGGATTACAGTAACAGGCGGAGAACCGTTGATTCAAACAGAATTCGTAACAGAATTATTCAAAGAAGCTAAATCGCTGAAAATACATACCGCACTAGACACTTCCGGAATACTGTTTAATCCGGAAAAACATGAAAATATTGATAATCTTTTAAAATATACAGACCTCGTTTTACTTGATATTAAACATATCGACGACGAAGAACATAAAAAACTTACATCTCACTCAAATAAAAATATTCTTGCCTTTGCAAGATATCTTTCTGACAAAAATATACCCGTATGGATAAGGCATGTTGTTGTTCCAGGAATAAATGATGACAAAAATTCGTTAACACGACTTGGAAAATTTATTGCGACACTTAAAAACATCAACGCTCTGGATGTTTTACCTTATCACGATATGGCGATTGGTAAATATAAAGAATTAAAACTGGATTATCCTCTTAAAGGTGTTCCTCCACTAACCAAAAATCAAGCTATTGAAGCCAGAAATTACATACTTGAAGGAATGCGAAATATCTAATTTATTCCAGACTTTTCATATAAACTTCTTCAATTAGTACAACAACTGTAGCCGCAATTGCAGGTGCAAAAATTACACCGAGAACACCCATATATTTTGCGGCAATAAACAAAAATAAGTAAATTATTAAAGGGTGTAAATCAAGGAATTTGCCGAAAACATAAGGTCTAACAAAATTATTCTCAGTCATCTGCGCCAGAGCAAATAATATCGCCGTAAGAAACAATATTACCGGACCTGATTTATAAACGGCAACCATACAAATTAAAAATGCAATTGCAGGACCAACTACAGGTATTATATCAAATACTGCGGTAATTAAACCCAGTAACAATGCGTATTCATTTCTTAAGATTAACAGACCCAATGTTACAATTATACCTACACTTGCCATTGTAACTATTTGCGCAATTATATAACCGCCACTCTTTTGAGAAATTGTATCAATAATTTCGCCGGTTCTTTTCCTCATTTGCTTAGGAAAAAGCTTTAATATTGTATCTTTAACCTTGTCTTTATCTACCATAAAATAATATATAATCAAAACTGAAACTATAAGGTAAACAATAGCTGAACCGATATTTATACCCGCATTCAAGACCTCAGCAATAATATTTGAAGCTGTACCGGAAACAGTAGATATAACTCCTCCAACATCAATTTGAGCGATATTGGCATGGCTTGCAAGGTGAGTAGAATATAAAAAAGACTTTAAATTGTCCATATATTGCGGGAAAGATATCGCAAATTCTTTTATTTCATGACCACCAATTGCAATTATAGGAATAAAAAAAGCACATACAATAAGAATTGAACTTATTAAAACAATTGCGCAAGCTGTAGTGCGTTTAAACTTTTTTGATAACTTTTTCACAGGCGGCTCAAGAGAACAAGCAATAACAAATGAAGCAAAAAACATTATTGCTATTTCTGAAATTTTTGATATAAAAACTATAAATAAAATTGCGATTATAAAAAAAATAATATTTTTAGCTGTAATGTATTTTTGAAAAATATTTTCAAGCATTTATGTTCTCCTTTTTAAATAAAGGTTAATAAAAAATTTTAGAATTATCAAGTTATTAAGTATGTATATATGTAAAATTTAATAAATACATTATTTATACACAACGCATGACATGTTATTATTTACTTGGGTTTATGTGTAAACACTTTAGGAATTAAGAAAGGGGAATTTTATGAAAAAACTTTTTGTTACACTTGGATTATTAGCATTAGGATGCGCATTAATGCCTCAAGCACAGGCTTATGAGCCATGGGGTGTCGGAATTTACAACGGAACAAAAGAAGTTATGGATTATGCAACTCCTGGTGCAACATTAGGCAACAAATCCGGCGAAGCTACATGCAAAACCATATTAGGAATAGTAAACTGGGGAGATTGTTCATTACGTTCAGCAATGAAGAACGGACGGATTTCGCGTGTTACAGCTGCAGATTGGGAAAAACACTATGTTTTAATTTATGGCGAAAAAACACTTAGAGTTTACGGGAATTAATTAAATAGAAGCAAATCAAATAAAAAAGACTCGTTTTTTAGCGAGTCTTTTTTTGCAATTATTGATAACGCAATAATTTGTACTGCGTACAAAGGCGTTCTCGTCGCTATCTTCCTATGTATTAAAAGAGACTCACTTTTTGTAAGTCTCTTT
>CADBQQ010000035.1 GCA_902796825.1 uncultured bacterium | reverse complement strand
GTGCCTTCAAGCCAACTCTTGCACGTCTTATTGCTTTAGATATCGCGACTATTGCATCATGCTGACCGATAACTCTTTGGTGCAAAGTATCCTCCAATTTCAAAAGTCTTTCACTTTCACCTTCGGTTAATTTTGTAACAGGAACACCTGTCATCATTGCAATAACCTGCGCAACATCTTCGGCTGTAACTGTAGCCTTATCCATTTCGTTTTTCTCTCTCCATTCGGAAGTTACTTCACGAATTTTATCCTTCAAATTTGCCTCATCATCACGTAATTGAGATGCTGTCTCAAATTCTTGATTTCTGATAGCTTCTTCTTTTTGTTTGATAAGATTTTTCAAATCTTTTTCAAGTTCTTTTGCTTCAGGACACATTTTTGAAGCTTTTAATCTGACTTTTGAACTTGCTTCATCAATTACGTCAATGGCTTTATCAGGCAAAAATCTGTCGTTTATATATTTGCTGGACAATTTTACCGCAGCGACTATCGCATCATCAGAAATATTCAACTGATGATGTTCTTCATATTTTTCTTTTAATCCACGTATGATTTCAATTGATTCATCAACAGACGGTTCATCAATGATTACAGGTTGGAAACGTCTTTCTAAAGCTGAATCTTTTTCGATATAACGACGATATTCATCAGATGTTGTCGCACCGATTACTTGAATTTCTCCACGCGACAGCGCAGGTTTTAAAATATTTGCAGCATCAATTGCGCCTTCTGCAGCGCCCGCACCAATTAATGTATGCATTTCATCAATGACAAGAATAATATTTCCTGCTTGACGAATTTCATCCATAATTTTTTTCAAGCGTTCTTCAAACTCACCACGATATTTTGTACCTGCAACCAAAAGTCCCATATCTAATTGGATAATCTTTTTACCATCCAAAATATCAGGAACCTCTGCATTTACAATTCTGATAGCAAGCCCTTCTGCAACAGCAGTCTTACCAACACCGGGTTCACCTAAAAGTACAGGGTTGTTTTTAGTTCTTCTTGCCAATATTTGAATAACACGCTCTATTTCTTTTTCTCTGCCAACAACAGGATCCAGTCTCAATTCTTGAGCTGCTAAAGTTAAATCCCTGCCAAATTCATCCAAACTCGGAGTTTTATTTTTTCCGGTGGAAGAAGAACTTGATGACGATGAAGATGAAGAACCTGACGATGATGAGCCTGAACCAGAAGGCTTTGATTCTCCAAGCATTTTTATAACATTACTTCTTACTTTATTTAAGTCGACACCAAGATTTTCCAAAACACGCGCAGCGACACCTTCTCCTTCTCTTATTAAACCAAGAAGCAGATGTTCCGTCCCGATATAATTATGTCCCAACTGCCTTGCCTCATCCCAAGAAAGCTCTAATACTCGCTTTGCACGAGGGGTAAAAGGTATCTCAACAGCGACAAATCCTGAACCCCTGCCTATAATTTTTTCAACTTCTGCACGAGCATCTTTTAGATTCACACCCATTGATTTTAATGTTTTTGCAGCGATCCCTGCCCCTTCTCCTATTAAGCCTAACAAAACTTGTTCTGTTCCGACAAAATTATGACCTAATCTTCGAGCTTCTTCTTGAGCAAGCATTATGACTTTGATTGCTTTTTCCGTAAAACGTTCGAACATTTTTTACTCCTATCTCTTCTATATCCCTTATTATACACAAAAAGATTTTTTGTTTCAATAATATTAATTTTATTTTATAAATAATAAAAACAAAAAAAATAAAAAATTTAAAGACCTAAATCTTTCAATAATTTAGGATTAACAGCCAGTGATTTAATACTTGAAACAGATTGTATATCATCTGCCACTCCTGTTTCAAATAAATTTTCAACCAAATCATTGTGAGAACAATCTTCTGGATCTGATAAGGTTAATTTTGTAAACTTTTTTATGCTCATTTTCTTTTCATATTCGGATAAAGCATGCTTTGATAATTTATCTAAAAAATTTTTATCAGCAACATATTTTTTCCCACCCCAAGGACGACTCACAGGAAAACTTGAGCTTTTTATATCAGATATTTTTAACTGTTGCGCTAACCTTTTAAACATAATTTAGAAATACAATTAATATAATTATAACAATATTTTTTTATAAGGCAAATCGGTAATAATTCTAATTACAATATAAATTAAATATATTTATACAACTTTACAAGATTAAATTATAATCTTTCTACACTTGCGCGCATAGCTGTACAGGTAGTTTTGTTAAGTTTTTGTTTTTGAGTGACGGAAAGTTGTTTTAGGACTTTTTTAGCACCGACATTTTTCATCTCCGTAGGGGAATTGCTATTGTCATGCTGAACTCGTTTCAGCATCTTACCATCTTGCCC
>CADBQQ010000034.1 GCA_902796825.1 uncultured bacterium | reverse complement strand
TAAGTCTAAAACTCTTGCGTGGACAGAATTAGGACAATATTGATAAATTTTTAGACTTTTACAGCCAAAAAATGGACTTTCAGGACTGCTGAAAAGATTATTCGTAGGTTACTTCCGACCGCTAAACCCTTTACACACAGCCGATTAAGGTAAAAATAATCGTTTTAACCGTATACTGAAAGAACGATGAAAGACATCGAAAAAGCTAAAGAAAAAATCAAAAAACTATAATTTTTACAAATCTGTTTTTCTGATAGAATTTAAATATGAGAACGACAGATATAGCGGTAAAAAATATTTCGAATGATAATGTTTTGTCAGAGTTGACCTTGGTCGGCTTTGACAAAACTTATTTATATACAGCCGAAAACAAGTACCGATACGGTTTATACAAAGTTTTTAATTTAAGACCGCCCGAGGCAAACATTTTAAAGCAGATAGCCTTATCAGTCGGAACGGATTGTGCGGTCAATCGCAACGTAATCACGTCAAAGATAGAATATTCGGATTGTCTTATCGGCGGAAGCACGGCACAGATTAAGCAGATAATCAAAAAGCTGGAAACCCAGCCGTTCAGATTGAGTCAAGTTTCCGAGTTACTTAACAAACAGATATGTCCGCCGGAGTTTGAATTAACCGTCGGGGAGCGCACCTTCACCTCAGAGGGAAGGTACATAATGGGCATACTGAACACGACCCCTGATTCTTTTTCGGACGGCGGCAAGTATCTTAAACCTGCAGATGCAATTAAACACGCAGAGGAAATGTTAGAAGAAGGCGCAGATATAATTGACATAGGCGCCGAGTCAACACGACCTGACCACGAGCCTGTCAGCGAAGAAGAAGAACAGAGCCGGCTTTTGCCGGTATTAAAGGAAGTCAGGAAAAGATTTCCAAAATGTATCATCTCGGTTGACACAAGGAACGCAGGCACGGCGCAGGCGGCTGTGGATTGCGGTGCAGACATAATCAACGACATTTCATCAGGCGAATACGATCCAAAGATGCCCGACACGATTGCAAAATTGAATGTTCCTTACGTTCTCACACATTGCAGCCTGAGCAATCGGGAAGAAGGCTTAGCGGACTGCGTATATCGGGATTTACAGGAGCGGATAAAGTTTTTTGTTTCAAAGGGTTTTGATGAAAAAAAGATAATAACCGATGTTGGGATAGGTTTTGGCAAGACGTTAGACGACAATTTTGAGCTGGTCAAGCGGATAAAGGAGTTTAGCGGGCTGGGCGGACTGACGTTGGCGGGCATATCACGCAAGACTTTTTTGTGGAAGACGTTAAATTTGAACCCGCAGGACACTGATAGTGTAAGTTCGGCACTTAATTTGTATTTATTTATGCAGGGAGTGAACATTTTGCGTGTTCACAATGTCAAATTGACGAGAGAAATTTTGACGATAGCAGAGAAAATGCGGCAGGCGTAGGGTTTGCAGCATTTACTTATAAACATGATATAAAGTGTATGCTTAACATATCTACATTAAACGATTGATTTAGTTGACTGGGTTTTGAAATATTGCTATAATATATAAAGTAGATGATGTATATTAAGTGAAGTATAGCAATGGAAATGTTTAGAAACGGATGGTCTAGGCTTTTGCATTCTGCAGGCAATTATTGCGTTGCAGGACACTTATTTTGTTTTTCATCATCTGCAGAATTATATCCGTTTGAGGTCTGTTTAAAACTTCCTGTTCGTTGTCCATATTTATCGTATTGATTTATAGTTGTTCCCCTTAGTGAATATGAACCCGTCTTTTGACCAAACATATCATAAGAATTTGTTGTACAAAAACCAATGTTTGCAGTTATGAATAAAATAAATAGTGTTAGTAAAAATCTTTTCATAGTTACCCCTTATAATGTTATAACGATCACTTCAGGTAAAGGTTCACTTCACCCACAGCCATTATAAACTATACCTATGTCAAATGTGGACATATTATAACAAGATGCGAAGTGTCCACTTTTGACATATACTTGTTTTATAATTAGCATGTCTTTGGGTAAGACGAAAATTAGAAGTGATGAAAAAGTAGAGAAGGTGCATTATGAGTAATGGGGTAATAACGCCAAACGAAATGCAACAGAAAGCAATTGACATTTTAAAAGGTCAAGTGATGCTTCTTGCAGGGCCGGGAACAGGAAAAACTTTTACTGTAATTAATCGTATTGAAAAAATGTTGGCAGATGGCATTGATCCGTCATCAATTCTCTGTTTAACTTATTCAGATGCGGCGGCAAATGAAATGCGACAAAGATTAATTAAAAAGATGGGCGTTGTTGCATCTTCAGTTGATATTTATACATACCACTCATTCTGTAATGATATTATTAAAACTTACCCTTCTCAATTTAACCTTTCCGTTGGTGTCAGAGTTATTAACGACACCGAAAAAATTGCTATTATGAAAGAATGTATCGATGAAGTTCCTTTGCAGTTCTTTGTTGCACCGAGAGCAGACAGATATTATTTTACAAAAAACTTCATAAGTCACATTGAAAAACTAAAAACAAAAAGAATAACGAAAGAAAAATACCATGAATATATCTTAACCAACCCGACACTAACTCCGAGATTAAAAGAATTAGAATCGGAAATTTACGAGAGAGAACAAAGAGGTGAAACTCGTAATAAAGGCAGATATCAGGAAGTTGAAAAAATAAAAGGAAATATTGAAAGAGCCAAAGAGCTGTGGGCTTTATATGAGGCTTATTCAGATAAAATGATAAACAGAAACTTGATCGACTTCTCTGATATGATCACATTCGTTTTAGATGAATTTGAAAAATTTTATAAATCAAAGCTATGTTCTTTTTCGTCGGATATTATGTCTGAATTTAAAGAAATTAAAGGAATATTTGCAAACCTGAACAATCAAAAAACAAACAAAATTTTAAGTAATGAAAATATTAAAATAATCGGTGAAGATTCCATTGAAGAAACTTTTAAAGACAAAAAATACAAAATCGGCCCGTCAAGCTTTTTTCAAGTGAATCCCTACAACGCAATTCAATTATTTGATGTTGTAAAAAATCAAATTAAAAATAATTCCACCATTCTTGATGCCTATGGAGGAGTCGGAGCAATAGGAATATATGCAAGTGAAAAAGCTTCTCAAATAACTCTTGTTGAAGAAAACGAAAATGCAGTTTTGATGGCAAAAGAAAATTACAAATTAAACAATATTAAAAATTACGAAATATATAAAGGCGACGCTTGCATACATTTAAATAATTTTATAAAAGAAAAAAGAATTTTTGATTATGTAATTTTAGACCCTCCAAGACAAGGGTGTTCTACTGATACTCTTAAAACCATGTCAAAACTTGCAAAAAACATAATCTATGTTTCTTGTAATCCAATAACATTAAAAAGAGATATGGAGCAATTAATTTCCGACAAATTCAAACCCGATTTTGTTCAGGGAGTTGATTTATTTCCCTATACACATCACATTGAGACGGTTGTCTTGCTTTCCAAGGGCGAGGTCGACTCGAAAAAGATTCGGGTTGAGTTCTCTTTGGAAGATATGGATATGTCC
>CADBQQ010000033.1 GCA_902796825.1 uncultured bacterium | reverse complement strand
GTATAAGCTTTATCAGGGTCATCTATACATTTTGTATTATATGCGACGATTACAGGTGTACCATCACCTAATACAAAAGCGGCTGTATCAGTATATGGAGCTTTAAGTTTTAGCTTAGAGGCGGTTTTAATGTCAGATACGTTTATAGTCTTTTCGTTTCCGCTTTTATCTTCATACTTAATCTTATCGTACGGGATACAATCGCGTATGTGATCCGCGTCACAAATCTTTGCCATCTTAAGATTTTTAGATAACGCATCGGTTAAGAATTGATACGTTGAGTCATAAGTGTCATTCAAATCACCTGCTGTCTTAGTTAAGTTAATACCTTTCAAAACTTTGGAATTGAATACTTTTACAGTATTTGTATTCACAATATCGTTAATCTTCGCAATCAATGTTGGAATTGTCATAGCCGCAACGACACCGATGATTGCGAGGGTGATTAACACCTCTGCCAGTGTAAAGCCTCTTTTATCTTTCATAAGCTATCTCCTTATTTATTAAGTAATATTATTAATCTTTAATTAAAAATAATTAATATTCATTAAAAACATGAAAAAATTATCATGTTTTTCAAAATCTGTCAATATGCTTGCAAAAAGATATAATTTTATTATGAGCGTTAGCGAAGATTTAAAAATACTTTTACTTAAAGAAAAAATGACGATAACAGAGCTTGCGCAGCTTGCTACTCAAAAATCAGGAAATAAATATACTGTGTACGGAATTTCTCAAAAGTTGTCAAGAAATTCTATGAAGTATGATGAATTAAAATTTTTAGCGAAAATTCTGGGGTATGAAATTAAGTTTGAAAAATTTGAAAACATATAGTTATTTCGTGTTATAATGTTTTCATTATGAAAGATGCTCAGATTGATAAAATTTATGAATTAATAAACGCTTCGGATTATGATAAAGCGCAGGATTTAATCGAAAATATTCTTGAAGAAAATCCTAAAGATTATGAAGCTCAAAAGCTTTTGGCATTGTGTTATGTGAATAAAGAAGATTTTGACTCTGCGAGAAAAATTCTTGAAGATGTTATAAAATACACTCCACAAGATGCTTTGTGTCATTATTATCTTGGCTGTTGTTACGACAATTTAAAAATGTATACTGAATCCGTTCATTGTTATGAAGAAGTTTTGAAGCTTCGTCCGGAGTATCTTGATGCATATAAAAGTTTAGCTATTGTTCATATAAAAAGCGGTCAACCTGAAAAGGGGGTTGAAGTTATTAAAAAAGCTTTGGAATTAGAGCCAAATGATTATTCTTTGCTTTTTATAATGGGTACGGCTTGCATGGCTTCTAAAAAATTTGAGGATAGCATTATATATTTAAACAAGGCAATTGAACTAAAACCTGAAAATGCCCAATTATATAATAATCTTGGAACGTCTTATTTAACTGTTGGAGAATATGACAAAGCTTTTGAAGCTTATGAAAAGGCTGTAAAAATTGAGCCGGAGGATTCTCTTGCATATTTTAATATGGGTTCTATATTGCAGGTGAAAGGTGAGCATGCAAAAGCTTGTGAATATTTCGCAATAGCAAATAAATTAGATCCTGCGGATGACAGTTATATTACTGCTTGGGCTGTTTCTGAGGTGAAGTCCGGCAAAATTATGGAGGCTATTGAACATTATAAGCATCTTGCGGCGACTTATCCTCAAAAAACAGGATTTAAATTTAATCTTGCTTCTTGTTATCAGGCTATAGGTGAGTTTGAAATTGCGTTGACTCTTTTAAAACAGCTTGCTTTATTAAATCCGAAAGCTGTTAACATATTGAAAAAAATATCATCTATTTATATTGCAATAGGAGATTTTTCTAAAGCAAAAGAGGTTTATGAGCGAATTTTAAAACAGGGTACAACTTCTTATACGGTTCATTATGAGTATGCGGTTTTGTGTGTAAAAACAGGGGATACAGATGCTGCGGAACAAACATTAAAAAAAGTTTGTAAACTGGCTCCTGAATATGCTCCTGCTCATAAAGATCTTGGGGTTATTTATTTAAATAAGCGCCTTTTTGACTATGCAAAAGATGAATTTGAATTGGCTTATAAATATGCTCCTGATAATTTCTCAATAGTTTTGGAATGTGCTAATTATTATCACTCAGTATCTGATTTTGAAACAGCTGATAAGTATTATCAACAAGCTATTGAGATTTCTCCGCACAATCCAAACGGCTTGGCTTTTTCTGCTTTAAATAAGACTCATTTAAATCAGCTTGATGAAGCTAAAGAGCAAATTGAACATGCATTGCACCATCATACAAATTCTGCGTTTTTGTATTTTATAGCAGGACGTATTTATTATATGGCACGGGATTACGAACGAGCTAAAGAATTTTTGATTAAATCTTATGAAATAGAAAAAATAGAAGATGCGCAAAATTTGCTGGCTCTTTGTTATTATGAATTGGGAAATTATAACCAAGCGGAAACTATATTTAAAAATCTAGAACAAAAAGCTCCGATGAATATAAATGTTCTTTTAAATATTGCCAAATGTTGTGAAAAGAACGGAAAAAATGATGAAGCATTGCAATATGCGGAAAAAATTACCGAAACATTTCCGGAGTGCGAAGAAGCTCAAGAATTGATAAGAAAATTGTCATAAAGTTTTCATAAAAGTATTTTCTGGTATAATTTTTGTATGGATGAAGCTTTAGTAAAATATTTAAAACAGTCTGCAACTTATAAAATAAGTTCACAAATTTTGCGGGTATTGTCAAATTTTATTTCAATGCTTGGCAAAATTGTGCATCTTAGTTTCAGAATGTTGAAGTGTATGTTTCAAGGTGGGGTAACTCGCAAAGAACTTATTTATCAATGTGATAGATTTGGAGTAAGCTCGCTGCCGATTACACTTTCGATTGTTGGAATGACATCAATTATTGTTGCTTCTCAGGTTGCTTTAGAAATGGTAAAACAGGGCGGCGGGAATTTTGTCGGAATGTTAATGACAATTTTAATAGTAAGAGAAGTTGGAGCGATAATGTCAGGTTTTGCAATAACTTCGATGATAGGTTCCTCTCTTGCTTCTGAACTTGCTACAATGCGGGTTACAGAGCAAATAGATGCTATTGATGTTCTTGGAGTGGATTCTATCGGGTATTTGTTTGTGCCAAGAGTTTTGTCGGGAATAATTATGATGCCTATAATTGTAATTATTGCATCTATTTTTGGGGTATTACTCGGCGCATTAACCGCAAAAATGTTCGCGGGATTAACTTATATTGCGTATTTTGATTCTGCGTGGCTAGGGCTGTTTATGAAAGATTTATGGGTTAGTCTTTTAAAATCTTCTGTTTTTGGCGGTACAATAGCGTTAATAAGCTGTAGTTGCGGGTTTTATGCGTCAGGAGGCGCCAAAGGTGTTGGTATTGCAACGACTAACGCGGTTGTCTGGTCGTTTATTTCTATTGTAGTGTGGGATATGATTTTTGCTATAATATTTTTCTTTTAAAAATGTTTGTGTAAGGATAAAATTATGAGTATTGAAGTCAGAAATCTTGTTAAAAAATTTGAAGATAAAACAGTCATAAACGATATATCATTTAAAGTTGATGATGGTGAAGTTTTGGCGATTGTCGGATTTTCCGGTTCGGGTAAAAGTACTGTTTTAAAACTTATATGCGGACTTATTCCTTATGACAGTGGAGAAGTTATTACTTCAGAGGGTGATATTGCAATGGTTTTTCAATATTCGGCATTGTTTGACTCGCTGAATGTATTTGATAATATCTCTTTTGCATTGAGAGAAAGAAAAGATTTAAGAAAAAAATATTCTAAATCTGATTTGCAGGAAATCGTTGCTCAGAAACTTGAACTAGTAGGGTTGAAAGGGATTGAAAATAAATTCCCGTCAGAGCTCTCTGGCGGTATGCAAAAAAGGGTTAGTTTTGCCCGTGCAATTGTGACAAAACCAAATTCTATATTGTATGATGAGCCGACTGCAGGACTTGATCCAATGTCTTCAACTTTGATAGAGGATTATATAGTAAGATTAAGGAATGAAACCAATGCCGCTTCAATCGTAGTAACACACCAAATGTCCACAATAACAAGAACAGCGGATAGAGTTATTATGTTGTATGACGGAAAAATTGTTTTTGAGGGTACTCCAACAGAACTTTTAAAACAAGATAACCCTTACACAAAACAATTTGTGACTGCCTCGCTTGAGGGACCAATGAAAATGCAGGCTTAAAAGAAAATTATGCCTATTTATGCAAATATGAAAGGAAGATTATGAAACCTGAAAAATTGTTTAATGAAGATATAATGGCGCTTGATACATATATAATGGTTAAGTTAAAAGAAAAGACGGCGCTTTTAAAAGATAAATTAACTGCAAAAAATAGAGCCCCTATTGCTTTGTCAATGGGCGCTCCGACTGCAAATCCTCCTGCGGTGTTGATTGAAAAATTGAAAGAATTTTTAACCGAAGATAATATACACACTTATTCTGTTACTAAAGGAGAAAGTTATTATCGTCAAGCTGTTGCCGATAGAATGAAAACTCGTTTTGGTGTAGATGTAAATCCTGATACGGAAGTTTGTTCTTTGCTTGGCTCAAAAGACGGACTTGCGAATTTAATTAGATTTATTATTACTCCGCGCCATGAAGATAAAGAAAAAGACATTATTCTTATTCCGGATCCGGGTTATGCTTCTTACAGCCAAATGGTTAAATGCTCCGGCGGGAAAGCTTATGCAATAGATTTGCTGCCTGAAAATAATTATCAGCCTGACTTAGAATTGGTGTTAGAAAATTTGAAAAACGACGGTTATGATGAAAGCAAAGTAAAAGCTGTTATTATAAATTATCCGAACAACCCTCTCGGGGTGGATACTTCAAGAGAATATGTGAAAAATGTAATAGATTTCTGTAAAAAGCATGATATTTTGTTGATTTCGGATGCTGCATATTGTGATTTATATTATGATGAGACTCAAAAACCTTTCAGTGCATTAGAAATTAATGGAGCAAAAGAGGTTTGTGTTGAATTATACACACTATCAAAACCTTATGCAATTACGGGTTGGAGATTAGGTTGGATTTGCGGAAATACTGAAGTTGTATCAAGATTTGCAAAAGGGAAATCAACTATTGATAACGGGATTTTCAAGGCATTGCAAAAAGCGTGTGCTTATATAATGACTTCTGTGGAGGGAGATGAGTATATTGAAGCAGCAAATGCATCATATAAACGTAAACAAAATATAATGATAAAAGGCTTGCGCGAGCTCGGATGGGAAATTGAGGATAAAAATATTCCAAATACAACTTTTTATTTGTGGCTTCCAATTCCGCGCAGGTATGAAAGTTCAATGAAATTCTGTGAAGAAATGCTGGAAAAATCAGGTATAGTTGTTGTTCCAGGTTCAGCCTTCGGACATAACGGTGAAGGATATTTTAGAATATCTTATGTATGTTCCGATGAAAAATTGCAGGAGGTTATTGACAGAATGAAAGCGGACGGTTTTAAATACTAGCTTAACAGTACGTTAAGATTTCTTTTTATCGCTTTGACTCATATTTCTCCCCGTGACAAAATTATATAAGGAAGGGATTTATGACAGAAGAAGTAAAAACACCCCCGCAGGAATGGCTGCCGAAAAAAAATCCGTGGATAATTTCTATTCCGTTGATGGCATCTGTATTTATGTTTGCGCTTGATGAAACTATTTCAAACGTAGCGTTGCCATATATGGCAGGCTCTTTCTCCTGTAGTCACAGCGAAGCTACGTGGGTAATTACATTTTATCTTATTGCAAGCGGTATAATTATTCCGGCGGTAGACTTTTTTTGTAAATTACTGGGGCGTAAAAATTTCTTTCTGTTAAGTATAGTTGTTTTTACCATATCTTCGTTTTTATGCGGAATTTCAAACTCTTTAATAATGATGGTTTTAGCGCGATTTGTTCAAGGATTGGGCGGAGGTGCTATCTTACCATTGACTCAGGCGATGATGTTAGAAAGTTTCCCGCGAGAAAAACGACCTCAGGCGATGGCATTGTTTGGGTTGGGAATAGTGTTTGCGCCTATTATCGGACCTGCTGTCGGAGGTTGGATTACAGAAAATTGGTCGTGGCCTTATATTTATTATATAAATATTCCAATAGGTTTTTTAACTCTTGTTTTAGCAAAAAATCTTATTGAAGAACCGCCTTATGCTAAAAAACAAAAAGGTGTAAATATTGATTATATCGGTTTTACTTTTCTTGCTATATGGTTAATATGTTTGCAAATTGTGCTTGATAAAGGTAATGATGCGGACTGGTTCGGGGCTGCATGGATTTGTTGGTTAACATTTATTTCTTGTGTGTCAGGTATTTTATTTGTAATTTCTCAATTTATCCAAAAAAGTCCGTTAACAGATTTGAAGGTATTAAAAGACAGGAATTTCCTTTTTGGGACGATAATTCAGACTGTTCTTGTTGCATCAATGATGGCTTCAAGCGCTATGCTGCCGTCTATGCTGCAAAGGATGATGGGATATACTTCGTTTTTAAGCGGAATTTCTATGATTCCGCGCGGAGGCGGGTGTTTGCTTGCAACTCTTATAACCGCTGCTTTTATTGGACGTTTAGGTGAAAAGAGATTTGTTTTTGTCGGTTTAATAATACTCGGACTTGGTGGGTTGGCATTTGGAGAAATTAATCTCCAAATCTCATTATTAAATATAGCTATTCCGAATTTCTTGTTTGGTTTGGGTATGGTTATGGCTATGGTACCGTTGATTGATATGTCATGCAGAACTCTCCGTAATGACCAATTAACCAACGCAAGCGGTATTCAAAATCTTATAAAAAATACCGGCGCAGCTATTGGAACATCTCTTGTTACAACATGTGTTTCAAGATTTTCTCAAACTCATCAATATATGATGGTCGGTAAATTATCAGAATTAAATCCGGCTTTTGTTGAAAGATTTAACGCTTATACCGCAGCATTTATGCAGAGTATGGACCCTGTGAGTGCGGCTCACAAAGCAGCAGGACTTCTTTATAATCAATTATTGCAGCAAGCCGCGCTATGGGCTTATATTGACACATTTAGAATTTTTGCTGTTGCGGCATTTATGATTATTCCATTACTTTTATTTTTGAGTAAAAAACGTCACGTATTATAAAGATAATTTTTATTTATTATATGCTTCAAAGAATTCTTGTAATAATTCTTGTCCTTTGAGCATTGTTTTATAATCAACATATTCTCTAGCGGAGTGCATATTACAAACAGTTGCCAGACCTATTAAGTATGGTGAGAATTTTTCTCCTTTAGCATTTGTTTTATTTGCGTAAATGTGGGTTTCTGCTCCGGCATGGAAAGATGAAATTTCAGGTGCTACACCTACTTTTTTAGCAACTGTTTCAAATAAAATAGGAATATATTCATCCTGATTTTTTTCAAACATTGGCATTTTAACCGTAAATGTAATTTCAGCTTTGGCAATTCCATCGTATTCAGTATTAAAATCTTCAACAATACCTTTCATAAGTTGTATAAGTTCTTCTTCTTTAGATTTGTCGGAACTGCGAATTGAATATGTAGCGTATGCATCAGTGTTAATAACATTTGTAACCTTTACATCTCCTGAAATTATACCGCCAATGTTGCAAGAAGTTATAACTTTGCCGTCTTTATCGCTGTAAAATACTCCTTGAGGAAGATTGGAAACTAAATCTGCAATTAATTTGGCAGCATTTTCTCTTGTTCTATCTGCAATATCATTCCCCGAGTGACCTCCTTTAGGTGCATTTAATTTTAAATCAACCATAACATAGCTTGCGCCAGAAGTTAAACATTGACCGAGTGCGTCACTATCTAAAACAAGAACGTATTTTGAATTAATTTTATTAAAATCTGTGTTTTTAATTCCTGTCATTGAATCTTCTTCATCTCGAGTAAAATGAACTTCTAAACCGCCGTGTTTTAAATCTGTTCTTTTATTTAATTCTTTTGCAAAATAAAGAGCATTTGCAACACCTGCTTTGTCATCAGCGCCAAGAGTCCTTCCTTGAGCTTTGATTAAATCTCCGTCAAGATATGGTATAACTGGAGAGGCATCTCCGATTACATCCAGGTGTGAAGATAATAATATCGGATCTTTTGAGGTATCTGTTGCAGGAATGTTTATATAAATATTTTTATAATCGTCTAATTCATATTGCAGTTCGTTTTCTTTACAATAATTGCAAATCCAATCAATAACTTTTTCTTCTTGCCTTGATGGTGACGGGATTTCTGCAAGACTGCAAAATAAGTCTACCAATTCATTTCCTTGTCTCAAGCTATTTAATTCCATTTATTTCTCCTATTTAATTTGATACTTATATTTTATATTATTTTGTAACGATAGACAATACATAATTATCTGTAAAGTATTTATTTGCAGCATTAATAATATCAGCCTCCGTTACAGAATTTATCAGTTTTTCATATTTGTCTTTAAATTCATATCCTCTGCCGGAAACTTCGTACCATCCGAGATTTGAAGCTTTATCGAGGTTTGTTTCAAGACCTATAATATAATTTCCGAGAAGTTTATCTTTTGCATTTTTTAACTCGTTATCTCCCACGTATTCGGTTTTGAGACGTTTAATCTCGTAAAATAAACCTTCTTTTGATTTTTCTAAAGTCGCAGGGTTTGTTCCTATGTACATAAGGAAGCTTCCTCTAAGTATATTCGGCGAAAAACTGCTTCCAAGCTGGTAAGCGAGTCCTTGCTGTTCACGCAAATCCTTAAATAACCTTGAACTCATTCCTGTACCTAAAAGCGAGTCAATAACTTGCAGCGTTGCAAATTCTTTTTCGTTTAAAACACCGGATGTTTGCCAACCAAGCATTATCCAAGCTGTTTCTGTTTCGTCCATGTGTTGTGTTGCTTCATTTGATGAAGTTATATAAGGTATTTCGTCTGAATAATTGTTATAGTTAAATTCGGTAGAATTAGCTTTTTTATTAAAAATATTGTTCAATTCTTGTATAGTTTTTTCTTTATCTACGTTTCCGTTTACGGATATGACCATATTTTCAGGGTTAAATATTAGATTGTAGTAATCAATAATATCCTCTCTTGTAATGTTTGGAATATTTTTCTCCAAAACTTTTGAAGATATTGAATATGGAGAACTTTTATATATTAAATCTCGATATTCATCTATTGCCCTTTGAAGAGGTATATCTTTGTTTCTTGTAATTGTATTTAATTTATCGGATTTAATTTTTCCGATTTCAATTTCGTCAAAAACCGCATTATTTACAATTTCATTCAACAATTCCAGTGTTTTTTGGTATTCATCTTTTGTAGTTAAAACAGAAATGGAAAAAGTATCAGCGCTTGCGGATGGAGAGATTTTTATACCGTTATCTTCAAGAGCTTGTGAAAGTTCAATGTATGAATAATTTTTTGTTCCTTTCATCATTGCTGCGGCTGTAAGGTTTGCTGTTCCTATTTTTTTATCCAGAAGTTGTCCTCCTTTGGCATAAATGCTCATTGCTATTATGTCATTTGAAGAATTTGGGGTGTATAAAAAAGTCGCGCCGTTTGAAAGTTTGTATTTGTAAGATTGAGAATTTTGACTTATTAATTCGGCGCTGCCTGTGTTATCTTTCTTGTGTGCAACAGGAATATCTTTACTGCTTTCCGGTAATACTATTGATACTGCGCTTTTTTCTATCCCGAGATATTTTATTGCAGCTTTTTTTACATCTTCTTTTGTTACATTTTTTATATTACCAAGGTATGTTTCATAGTATTTAATATCATTTGTTAAAGCTACGGTATAACCGATTTCGGAGGCTATATTTGATATGGATTCTCTGGAATAGTATGTAGAGCGTTCTATAATATTTTTCGCAAGGCTAAGTTGTTCATCAGTTATGCCGTTATTTTGAATTTTTGTGATTTCATCAAATATCGCATTTTGGACAGCTTTACATTTTTCCGGTTCAAAGTTTGCTTGAATATAAAAAATCCCGTCATCTTTGTATGTTGAATTTCCTGCACCTACAGAAAAAGCTACTCTTTTTTTCTCTTTAAGGGATTGGTTTAATATAGAAGATCTGCCTTCTCCCAAAACAGTAGCTAGAACGTCAAGAGCATAAGAATCTTTGTCTGTAATAGGTGTGCTTCTAAAGCCGATTAACATATATCCGGACTGAGTTTTTAGATATTCAACTTTCTTTTTTTGTTCTTTTAGCTGTTCTTCTTTCGGGTAAATATTTTTTACAACTTTTTTATAATCTTGTTTAAATGTCTCTTTAATTTTATTCAGTGCATGCTGAGTATCTACATCGCCTATGACAAGTGTAACCATATTTGACGGGGCATAGTGTGAGTTATAAAAATCAAGTATTTTCTCTCTTGAAATAGTGTCGATTATTTCACTTTTTCCGATGACACGTCTTTTGTAAGGATGAGTTGTATACATCATATCGTTCAAATTCTCAAATAGAATTTTTTGCGGAGAATTTAAGTCTTTACTGATTTCTTCAAGAACGACTTTTCTTTCTTTTTCCATTTCATTGCGCGGTATCATGGGGTTCATCATCATGTCTGCGTGTAATTCCATTGCCAAATCAAAATCTTTAGACGGAATAGTTATATAATAGTGAGTAAAATCTTTGCTTGTTGCAGCATTTGTAATTGCGCCTTTGTTTTCAAGAATTTTGTCAAATTCTCCCGGCTCATGATTTTTTGTCCCTTTAAAGAACAGATGTTCTAAAAAATGTGCGCTACCGTTATTTGAATCGTCCTCGTCTATTGAACCGGTTTTAATCCATGTATCAATGGTTACAATAGGGTTATTTCTTACCTCTTGTATAATAACGGTTTGCCCGTTATCAAGTTTATATATTTGTGCGCTTGCACTCCAAACAATGTTTCCGCATAGTAATATTGCTATTAGTATAAATTTTTTCATTTTAACCTGCCTTATGGTACGATTATATAATAAATTTTTTTCTAATATCATATCCCTGACAGGATATATTTTTATGCTATTGATACTTCACTTAGAACTTCTGTAGATTTGAATTTTTTGGCAGATTTCATTTCAATATATTCTTTTAAAAATTCAAATGTTACATTACAAACTTTTTCATTAGCTTTCTGTTCATATTCGCTTTTTTCATCAAAATCATTTACGGACATTGTTTTAAAGAAATCTCTTAATTTATGGGGTAATTGTTTCTTGTTATAAGGAACAGAGGATGCGCAATTGCTACAAATTACTCCTCCTAATTCCGGAACAAGAAGCATTGTTTCCTGACCAATATGATTATGACATTTTAAGCATTTGTCAAATTCAAGAGAAAAACCTGTTTCTATCATTATTTTTAGTTGAAATTTTATAACTGCAAGCAAAATTTCAACTTTTGATTGAGCTTCAGAGATTGTATTTAAAGTTTTATAAAGAAGATTATAAATAGCTTCAGCGCTTGGGTCTTCTTCTGTTCCGAAGTTGTGAACGACTTCGGTTACATACATTGAATAAAATATTTTGTCCAAATCTTGCCTTGTTTTGCGAAAATTGTTCAAAACATCAGCCTGACAAATGGTATCAAGATTTTTTCCTTTATGAAGCATAAGTTTATTTGCAACAAGCAAATCCATTCGGGCGCCAAGTTTGCTTTTTGGCTTTTTCACTCCCTTTGCTACCCCTTTTATAAGTCCTTTATCTTTTGAATACATGACAATTATCTTGTCTGATTCACTAAGATTGTAAGACCTCAAATTAATTGCGTCTGTTACAAAATTATTTTGCATTTTTTAATTTTTTCTATCCCAGATTTTTGTGTAATCCCGAACCGCTGTAAACACCTCTAATCATTTTTTCAAGTTCGGCCTTGTTATCGGAATATGTCAATGCTGTTTCTTTAGATATTTTTCCTTCGCTATACAGTTTATATATAGACATATTCATAGTTGTCATATTGTCAAATGAGCCTGAACGAACAAGTTCGTAAATTTGTTCTAATTCATCTTTTCCTATAAAATCCTTAACTGTAGGAGTTACAACGAGAATTTCAGCTGCCGGATATCGAGTGTTACCCTCAATTGCAGGTAAAAGTTTTTGCGAAATTGTACCTCTCAAGGTGTTTGCAATCTGACTTCTTACAAATGACCTTTCTCCCGGATCAAATAAGTTGATAATTCTTGTAACGGATTGAACAGCATCGTTTGTGTGTAGAGTTGAAACAACAAGGTGGCCTGTTTCTGCGGCATTCAATGCTGATTCGATAGTTTCTCTGTCTCGAATTTCTCCGATAAATATAACGTCAGGATCTTGCCTTAAGGAATATTTAACACCGTCAGAAAAAGACGGAGTATCAATTAATAATTGTCTTTGAGAAATAATAGATTTTTTGTTTGAAAATATGAGTTCAACAGGATCCTCAATTGTTACTATGTGCTTTGCAACAGTTGCATTTATAAAGTCGATTAATGAGGCAATTGTTGTAGATTTACCGGAGCCTGTAGGACCGGTAACAAGCACAAGACCGTTATTAAATCCTGCGAATTGTTCAATAGTTTTTGGAAGATTTAATTCTTCAAAAGTTTTTATATAATACGGAATAGTACGTATTACCATTGCTGTTTTGCCTAATTGACGGCTCATATTTGCACGAAAACGCGAGCATCCCGGAATTTCGTATGAAAAGTCTATGTCGAAAAATCGTGTAATCCTATCTTTCAAGTGAATAGGTGCAATTGTTCTTATCACGAATTCCATATCTTCACTTGTAAGAGGTGGGAGATTTATTCTCATAATTTGTCCGGATACACGAATTGCCGGTCTTTCGCCCTCGCAGATGTGAGCGTCAGACGCCCCAACCGAAACTGCCTGTCTTAAAAAATCTTCAATATAAAAATCATTATTACTCATAAGCTTCTCTCGTTTTCATTTAGTATAACACTTTTACTTATTTTGCACAACTCTTTTAATCATGATATCATTTATTTATTGTATATGTGGAATAAAGAATTAATTATAACATATTTGCAAAACAAAAATTTTGTGATGCTTTTTGCCTCAATGTTGTTTATGGCAGGCATTTTGTCGTATTTTGCATCTTCCGGTATTATAATTGGCGTTTTATTAAATTTAGGCTTAATTTTACTAATGTATTTACGCATATTAGATATCAAAAAGGTTTTGATATTTATTTGTATATTTTATATAGGTTTTTTCTTAACATATTTTAAGATAAAAAATAGTGATGATTTATTTCCGCTTGCGCCATTAAATTCTACTTTTACAGGTCAAATAGTCAGCATTCCCAATTCATCCGACAGTACAAAATCAAAGTTTTTTATGAATGTTGAAATTGATGGAAAATATGCCGGAAAAACTCTTGTAACGGTTTCTGACAGCGAAGAAAATCTGTCTAAACTTAATATTGGCGATAAAATTAAAATAAAAGGCAGTTTAAGGGTGCCTTTTAAATCTTCAAATCCGTCTCAATTTGATTATAGCGCGTATTTACGAAATTTTAATGCATTCACTGTTTTGTATGCGGATGAAAACAGTTTTGAAATTTTAGAAGAAAAACTTACTTTTAAATGGAAATTTTTACAAGAATTAAATAACACAAGAAATAAAGTTTTAAAGACTCATTCAAAATATTTAAAGAGTCCTAATCTGGAAATTCTCGGCGGAATTGTATTCGGAGATGATGCGGTTTCTCCGCCTGAGTATATCAAAAATTCGTTTATAAATTCAGGTTTGTTGCATATTCTTGCGGCATCAGGAATGAATGTTGCGTTTATATTTTCATTCTGGTTCTGCATTCTGGGATTTTTTAAGGTTCCGTATAAGCCCCGCGTGTTTTCAGGCATGCTTGTTGTAGTACTTTATACTCTTATGACAGGGTTGGGAGCTGCAGTTGTGAGAGCTTCTTTAATGCTTTTGTTTGTTCTTGCCGGAAAATTAATCGATAGAGAAGCTCACAGTGTTTCGCTTTTATCTCTTGTTGCTATGATAATGCTGATTTACAACCCTGCATATATAAATGATGTAAGCTTCCAATTGTCGTTTATGGTAACTCTCGGACTTTTATTAAATGTTAATATGCTTTCAAATAAGCTTGAAAAAATTCCTAATTGGTTATTAGTGCCGGTTATAATTCCTATAATTGCGCAAATTTGGGTTGCACCTATTCAAATGTATTATTTTAATACATTCAGCCTATATTCAATACTTGCAAACATATCTACCGTAAGTATATTGAGTGTAATCTCGTTTTGCGGTTTTGTAAGTTCTGTTATCGCAATAGTTCCTGCGTGTGCGGATTATAGCTGTATGGTGTTTGATTTTGTCAATAATTATCTGTTAAATATTTTAGTTTGTATTTCAAATTTCTTTTCTAATCTTCCGAATTGTATTATTCAAACAACACATCCGAATATTTTACAAATGATTTTGTATTACTTTATGCTCGGGTTTGTTACTTTAATGATAAAATTAGTAAGGTATAAGAATGCATTTGTTGCGGTGGTTTGTGTTTCTATTTTGCTTGTTGGCTTAAATGTAAGATTCGAATCCCCAAATTTAGAAATAATAGCATTTGATGTCCAAAACGCGGATTCTTTTCTTATAAAAACTCCGAAGAATAAATATTTTTTCATTGATACGGGCAAAAAGGCTTATAAAAGCGGAAATTCTCAAGCTAAAATCATAATGCTAAAATACCTGAAAGATTTGGGTATAAAAAATATTGAGGGAGTTATAGTTACTCACTTTGATAATGACCATTCCGGCGGAACATCTGATATTATTTCCGATACAAAAGTCAAAACTCTTTATTTGAATAATAAAAGCAAAGAAACGGAAACAGCACAAAAAATCTTTAATACCGCAAATAAAATCGGACAAAATATTGAATATGTGCAAAATAATAAAATAATTTATGAAGAACCGAATTTAACGTTGAAAACATTTAAAGCAAATATTCTCGGAAAGAATAAAGATAACGATTGTTCTACAATTGCTTTATTGAGTTATAAAGATTTTGATATGCTTTTTATGGGGGATGCCGGTACGCAGTCTTTCGATTCTGTGAAAAAAGACATACCGCATAATGTGGAGGTTTTGAAAGTCGGTCATCACGGTGCAGCTCATGTTGTTAATAAGCAAATGATTGATTATCTGGATAATAGAGTTTCTTTGATTTCAACAGGGATAAATTATTACGGACATCCGGCAAAAGGAACTCTCGATGTTTTGAGAAATACAGATATATTAAGAACAGATTTGCTAAATTCGATTAAAATAGAAACAGACGGTTCGTTATATAAAATTTCTTCTTATGACAATAAGAAGAAAAAGTATTTTCAGCGGGAACATTATTATTCAAAATAGTTTTAAGTAGGATTATTTCCCTCCCTTATGAGGGACAAGAATTGCCAACGAGTTTACGAGTTGTGCAAATTCTGTTTGCCTTTGGCTGAGGGTT
>CADBQQ010000032.1 GCA_902796825.1 uncultured bacterium | reverse complement strand
TGATATCAACGGAAGCAGAAAACCTAACAAATACCTTGCAAAGGTAGATGAAGATAATACGAGTTATGTTGGTGATTTGAGACCGTTCAACGGTGCAAGTATCGGTTCATCCTGCGCAGGTACTATTGGTGATGTATGTATAGCAAGCACGGCTAAAACGGCAAACGCAAGCTTGGTAGCAGAGATACAAGCTGTTGACAAAAGCTACACCATGCCAAAAACATCACAAAACAACTGGGATGATTATTGGCAATTAGCAAATGACTATTGCTCAAAAGTTGGCGGAGGAAGCCTACCAACAGTCGACCAACTGACAGCTATTGCTAAAGTTCTTTACAACGATGATACGTTAACCAACAGCTCTAAGAGCGGCTTAACAATGGTAAATAAAGACGCTGTATATGCCGCACTCGGCATCGAATCCACTGCGTCTTGGTTCGACCTGTGGTCGTCCTCCCCTGACGGTACGGAGTACGCAGACTACCGCTACTTCTACAGCTACACGGGGTACGGCTACGACCGCCGCCACGACCGCAGTCTTCGGGTTGTTTGTCTTGGAGATTAGCTTAAGTATTTAATAATTCAATCATTTGGCGCGATTTTTGCCCGCAAGGGCAAATCGCGCTATTTAATTCTCAAAAATTCCCTTGTCTTAATACGCACTTCGTTATCTATTTCAAAAATTTCGTCAATCGACGGGGTTTTAACAACTCTATGCTGTTCAAATATCTTTGCGGTAGTTTCATAAATTTTGAACAACTTAATCTCCCCGCGCAAAAACGCAAATACAGCTTCTTCATTTGCAGCGTTCATACAAACTGTTGCACTTCCACCCTGCCTGCCTGCTTCATAAGCAAGTTTAACCGTCGGAAACTTCTCCAAATCCGGCTTTTCAAAATCAAGCCTTGCAACATCAGCAAAACTGAAACTCTTTGATTTTATACCCTCAAATCTTTCAGGATACGTAATTGCGTACTGAATAGGTATATGCATACTAGGCAAACCAAGCTGTGCAATAACACTGCCGTCCTTATATTCAATCGCCGAATGAACAATACTCTGCGGATGAACAACAACTTCAATATCGTCATAATCCATACCAAAAAGATGATGTGCTTCAATAACCTCCAAACCTTTATTCATAAGCGTTGCGCTATCAATCGTAATCTTTTTTCCCATATTCCAACGCGGGTGATCTAGCGCCTGTTCTACCGTAGCATTTTTCATATCGTCAACGGTTTTATGCAAAAAAGGTCCGCCGCTTGCTGTTATAATCAATTTTTCAACCTGTGAAATGTCTTTTATACACTGATGTATTGCACAATGCTCGCTATCAACAGGTATAATATTTACCCCCGCATTTTTGGCTTTTTGCATAACAATATCGCCTGCCATAACAAGAGTTTCTTTGTTTGCAAGCGCAATATCAATACCATTCTCAATTGCGGTCAAAGTCGGTTTCAACCCGACTTTACCCGATACGGCAACAAGAATAACATCATTTTCTTTGTTTGAGCAAATTTCTTCCAATCCATCAGAGCCATATAAAACTTTTATCCCAGAAACTACTGATACGAGTTCCGGATGATATGTATTCGAACAAACATATTTAGGTTTATATTTTTCGGCTTGCTGTTTTAAAAGTTCAACATTATTCCCCCCAGCTAGTGCAATTATTTCAAACTTATCACGAAGTTTGTCAATAACTTCAAGAGCCTGTCTTCCAATAGAGCCGGTCGAACCAAGTATACTTATCTTTCTTTTTTTATCAGTCATAAGTTAATTATAGTACAAATAAAATTAAGCCGCAGGAATTGCAAAGTGAAAACTTGACCCTTTTTCTTCTTCACTATCGCACCAAATTATTCCGTTATGAGCCTTAACCAATTGTTTTGCTATAGGTAAGCCCAATCCTGTACCACCGACTTTACGGGTTAATGAATTTTCTATCTGAGTAAATTGTTCAAATGCTTTCAACAGGTTCTCCTGCTTAATACCTATTCCCTCATCCGTTACACTGACAATTACATAATCACCTTTGAGAGAACGTGCTTCGTTTGCAAAACATGGATTTATATTTATATCTTGAGCATTTTTAAGTTCTGATTTAATAGTAATACTCTTGCCTTGCGGAGTAAATTTTATCGCATTTGAAACAAGATTTGTAAGAACTTGCCCGAGTCTTTGTGAATCCGCATAAATATCAGGAAGATTGTTCTCTTCTACAGAAGTGAAGTTTATATTATTTTCCTTTGCAACACATTCAAAATTGGTTTTTACGTTTTCTATAACAGAATGAATATTCATTAATTTATAATTGAAATCCATCTTTCCGGCTTCAATTTTGTTTATGTCAAGAATATCATTAATTATATTTGTCAAATTATCGACATTTCTTTTTGCCATGTCTATAAACCGCATTGCATTTTCACTCAATTCACCGCATTTCCCGCTTGAAAGTATTGACAATGCATTTTTCACCGGTGTGAGCGGTGTTCTCAATTCGTGAGAAACAATGGAAATGAATTCGGATTTTATCCTCTCAAGTTTTTCTAATTCATGGTTTTTTTCGATTATTTCTTTGTATAATCCTGCACTTTTCAACGGCTGAGATACTTGTCTTACAATAGTTTGAAAATATGCGGCATCATCGGATGTAAAAGATTTTTGTTTAAAAATTTCAATACATCCGAAAAATTGGTCTCCCAAATCTATCGGAGCAAACATATTATCATATTGAAAAATCGAAAAAGTGAACTTTTCGTGAGGGTTTTTAATTTTTTTTATTATTTTTAAATTTCTATCATCTATTTCAAAAGGTATTTCTTTTCCGTCAAAAAGGGACTTGTAATTCAAAATAGCCCTAAATTTCAAAGCGTTTACAAGTTCCTCCGAAATATCGTAAAGCGAATTCAAAATTAATACAGGTTCATTTTCAAAACCAAAAGATATAGTGCTTGTTAAATCATAACTTAAAGATTTATCAAGCCCTTCCGACATATATTCAAGAAGCTCTTTTGTATCTAATGTTCCGGAAAATTGAGAACTCGTATTATATAAAACATTTAGCTTATAAAGACTATTTGCAAGGTCTTTATTACGTTCAAAAACTTTATCCAGATTATTTTTCGTTTGAATATGAGTATTGATTGTTGAAATAAGCAAGTTTTCGGGATAAACATCCAAAATGAAGCCATTTATTAATTTAGAAACTTCATCCTCAATATGATGACCGTTTGTTAAAAGTAAAATCTGTAGATTTTCCTGCCTTGCACGAATTTTTTTTATAGTAAGCAAAAGATTTAAAATTCGGATATTTTCATCAATAATTAATACATCCTGATGCTCTACTTCTATCAAATCAAAGACTGAAGTTTCAGTACAGCAAGAGTTGAAATTGTGTTTTTTATCTAATAAATCTTTATATTTTTTTACAATACTATCGTTTTCAGAAATTAATAAAATATTCCCCATAGCTTTATTTTAAAGTGATTGCAGGATTTGGCAAATAAGTAAAAAATATTACGATATATAAAAATAAAAAAATTTTTTAATTGCATTTTTACAACTTTTTAAGAGATAAACTCTTATTATATAAGGATTTACAGATGTCAATATGGGGAAAAATACGTAGGTATTTTCCCGACTTTTCAAAAATAACAAAAAGATTATACTGAGTAGTGTAGTCGGTTAAGGCTCAGGCTCGGAGGCAATAAAAGCCCCTAAAGAAGAAATTCTTTCGATAGCAAAGCTGTTTACCGCAATCATCGTAAGGGAGAGGTGTATCTTATGGGATATATTCATTGCTGTTCGGGATTGCATAAAACCAAAACTTTTATGCTTTCTCCTAAAAAGGATTTTGTCGTATGCGAACTTGATTATCTGGCAAAATGTCCTGTCTGCGGGAATTTGGTTATACAATTGACAAGAATAAGCAAAGATAACGTTTTATACACCTCGCGATATGTGAAAAATGCAGCAAAAAAATTCTGGCAAAAAGTCAAAAACAAAATAATTTACGAAGAAAAATTCATAGATTATTCCAAAATAAAAGGAGGCTCCTTTTACTTGAATTATAACGAATATGGTGTAAAAAAAAGGTGCTATTCAAATCTCTCAGGTCTAAAAATAGGTTTAAACTCCACTTTCTAACTAACTGTATCCTAAGTTATTTTACCCTAATCTAAATCGGGGGAATTACTGATATATCAAGACTTCCCCCATTTATTTTATAGAATGGAAATATTATTAATTAACATAAATATGGTTAATGTAATATTTAAATAATAAACCGGAATCAGAAGGAAGTTTAATGAAATTGTCACACAGAGAACACACTGTGTTAACTCTTATTGCTTGCGGTCTTACTGATAAAGAAACCGCTGAAAAACTAAAAATTTCACCCAGAACGGTTGAAAAGCACATGGCTTCTGTCATATTGAAGCTGAACGCTAAAAACAGAGTTAATGCAGCCATTTTATACATGCGCCTCAATCCTAATTGGAAATTAAAAATAAGGTATGTTGTATGATAAATAAAATAATTATACATTGGACCGCAGGAAGGTATTACCCTTCCTCTTTTGAGAAGCAATTTTATCACTTTTTAATTGATAAAGACGGTAAAATTTATAAAGGTCTGTATACTCCGGAAGATAATCTTGATTGTACAGATGGTAAATACGCTGCGCACACAGGCGGAGGCAATACCGGCGCTATTGGCGTAGCAATGTGCGCAATGTCAGGGTTTCAGTCGCGCGAAAACATTGGTAAATACCCTATTACCCCTATTCAATTTGAAGCCTGTATGGAACTTTGTGCTTTTCTATGCAAAAAATACAACATTGAAATAACTCCCGACAAAATTATGACACATTATGAATTCGGGCAAAAACATCCTAAATCAAGCAGTTTTGGGAAAATCGACATTATTTACATCCCGCCTTATAAATGGATTGCTAAAAATGATATCGGTAGTTTTATTCGCTCGAAAATACGTTGGTACTATTTAAAAATAAGAGGTTAAATTTATGGAAATTAATTATTTTAATTTAGCCGGAGGAATTAATCAGGCTTCAACTAAAACCGAACTCGGAACTACAGTCAAAATATTATATTGGACTGATTCTGAAAATGTTGAAATTTACAACAACAAAGGCATTATTAAACAAAAAGGTAATCGTATTCTTGTGACTTTGCCGGAGGAAGACAGCATTACAGGAATGTGTGAAATGGAAGCTGACGGAGCATACAAGCTTGTAATTACTTCATATTCAGGGAAAATATATATTTATTCTCAAAATTCCGACAATTTAATCTGTCTTAATAAAACAATTTCAGGTAAAAAAGTACAGTTTGTACCTTTCTTAAAAGGTATAGTGATTGCTACCGAATCAGATGAAATGTTTTATATAAATAACAATGAAAATTACGAAATAGAAACTTGTAATTTGCGCAATACCACAGGGGATATATTCTATCCTGATTGTATTGCTGTGTTTAAAGGACGTCTATGGTGCTGTGATAAATCCACAATCTACTATTCCGCACTTGGAACTTACAACGATTTTTCGACTCCGAATGATGCAGGATATATTAGTGACTTCCACACAGACACCGCCAGTATTATAGGCATGCATATTTACAAAGACTATCTTGCTGTTTATAAAAAAGAAAGAGTCTACCTGCTTACAGGTACAACCCCTGATGATTTTGCGATTATTCCTTTTGCAGATAAAGGTGCTTATTCAAAAAATTCTATTATAAATGTAGATAATAAACAGTTCTTCCTTAGTAACGGCATCTATGCACTTGAACAAGTAGGAGAACTTAACCAAATTCGTTTAGGTTCAGAAATTTCTCTCAATATTAAATCTGAATTTGAACTTTTTAATAAAGATAAAATTCAAGATACTATTGCACTTCATTATCAGGATAAAAATCAAATGTGGTTTTTATTTCCGTATGAAAATGATGAGTTTCTCCATACAATCTGGATTAACGATTATGTAAATAAGGCGTGGTATAAAAGAGTTTTACCTCAAAATATAACAACAGCAACCGTTTTTCATAACAAAATTATTACAGCAGATAATAGCGGGAATTTATATATAGAAGATACCGGAAATTCTTTTAACGGAATACCGATTAGTTTTAAATGGAAATCCCCATTTTTATCTCTAAATGATGTTCATCACAGAAAAATGATAGACGAATTTTATTTTATTCTGGATGATTCTCACGATAACAAATTTAACTTCTCTGTCTATAAAGACTATGACTCAAACTACCAGGATGATGCCGAACTCATATTCTCCAAACATTACGATCAATTATTATGGGCGGATGACAATTCTCCTGATGAAGAAATATACAAATGGGCAACGGATGAAAATGAAATTCCTATTTGGTCAGCAGGCACAGACGTTTTGGAAAAAGCTGAAGTATGCGGAAGCTGTTATTCCGTTCAGCTTTGTGTTGAAGGAACAATGCCGGATGATAATTGCGCAATCGTAGGGCTCCAATTTAGAGAAATTTATATAGACGAATAATTAAAAAACTCACTACTCATATTTATAGTACACACAATTTGTAAAATGAAAGGAAAAGAAAATGACAGATTTTACAACGACTTATTCTGCTTTTATTCCGCAAATGTGGAGTAAAAAATTAAACAACATGTTAGAAAAAAACTGCGTTATGCTTCAGTGCGTGAACAGAAATTGGGAGGGAGAAATTCAACAGCAGGGTGATGTAGTTAAAATTATTACCCCAGCAGATGTTAATGTTTCTACTTTAACTTCTGACAACATCTCTTACTCATCTTTAACTCCAACATCTATGGATTTAGAAATCAATCAGAAAAAATTCTTCGCATTCAAAATAGATGATGTTGCAAAAGCACAAACAAGTTCAGATATTATGGAAGCACACTTAATCAACGCAAAAAGAGCAATCGAAGAAGTTCAAGATTCATATTTGCTTGGTTTACATACAGACGTCAAAGCTTCTAATATTGTAGGTTCGGAAGCATCTCCTATTACTCTTGACAAATCTACAATTTATTCCGAATTCGTAAAACTGGCTCTTGCATTAAAAAATTCCAATGCAGTTTATTCAGGAGTAAAACCGTGGGTTGTAATTAACCCTAACATTGAAGCTTACTTACTCCAAAGCCCTGAATTTATAAGTGCTCATAACGTAGCAGATGAAACATTAAGAGAAGGTTCTATCGGTAGAATTGCCGGTATGGATGTATTAGTAAGCACTAATCTTACTGAAGTAGACGACAAATATTACGTTTTAGCAGGTACAAACGATGCAATTACTTTTGCATCACAATTAGCAAAAATTGAAAGTTTGAGAGATAAAGACAGCTTCTCTGACTTAGTTAGAGGCTTATATCTTTACGGTGCAAAAACTGTTCAACCTGATGCTCTTGCAAAAATGATTGTCAGCGCTTCATAAACTTATTAACAACGCATGCGCCCTTTTATTAAGGGCGCTTGTGAAAATCAAGGAGATAAAAATGTTTTTTAAAATAAAACAAACAATTAAAGATTTGGCAAAAAACGCTGTTTTTATCGCAGAAGAAAAATTCGGACACGGTAACGGGTATGAAAAAAAAGAAATGGCAATTAATTACATTATTAACAAATTGCCTCTTGCACCTGTTATCAAAGAAATTGTATCCCTGTTTCTATCCGATTTTATTGATAATGCAATTGAAGCTGCGGTTCTTTATATGAATTCTTTGCCTAAAAATAAGGAGAAACAATAATATGATAAATCAAATTCAAAATAGTATTTCATCTGCAGCCGTAACGCCGCAGCTAAATTATGTCGATATAATTCAACAACTGGAAAATGCACTCTCAACTGATGTTCAAAGACTGGAGCTTCTTATGCAGCAAGGTGTAGTAAATCAAGCTCAAGGGCAGTATTTATTGACTCAACTAGGACAAAAGGCTCAAATGTTACAATCGTGTAAGCAAGCTTTACCTACACAGCCTGTGAATACTCAAACGCAAATTCCACAGCAGCCGACAGAAAAAGTTCAAAACCCTTGGGATTTATTCAATCAAGAAAATCCCGGCTTTTTTGAACAAGCCGGCAGAGGAGATGTACTGAATTATCTCAAAAGTTTAGATGTGGATAAAGATGAAATATCAAAAATAGCAAAATTGGTTGAAGAAGTTGAAAATTCAGCTATTGACAGCTATTTGAAAAAATCCGCACACGAAAAATCATTGAATGACGAGAACTCTGCCGCTAAAAGCAAATTGACGGCTTATGCCCAAAATGCTGCTCAAAACGGTAATGCTAACAGGATTTTCACACGTGAGGACATCGGCAATATGAGTGGTGAGGAATTTGCGAAAAACGAAAAGCTCATTTTTGAACAGGCTAAACAAGGCTTGATTAAATAGATGTTTTAGTATTTTTCTCAATATTGTTTCAAGCGGGAATTTAATATTCCCGTTTGAAACTAAAAAAAGGAGGCTTAATGAACTTTTTAGAACTAATAAACAAATGTTTGCTCGAACTGAATTACAGGCAAGTGAATTCTTTTTCCGAGCTTATAAAAAATGAACATAAAAGAATTAAATCTATAATGAATGTTATTAATAACGAAATTTGTAATCTTGAAGGCTGGAATTTTTTACTCCGCCGCACAAACATAACACTGCCCGCAAATGAAACAGAAATAGACAATCCCATAAACGGCAGAATATTATACCTCATAGCAGATAATAAAAAATACAAATATATAGAAAATTTCGAACCGTTTATTACAGGGCATGCCCCCAATGAAACATATTCTGTTTTAAACAATAAATTACTATTGCCGAAATTCGACAAAAATAAAAATATCGAAATTATTTATTATACTGCGAATTCGGTTCTTGATAACAATGGAAATGAAAAAACAAACTTAGAAGCATACGACGATACGACTCTTATTCCCATGCCATTTGCAGAACAATTATTAGTATACGGAACATGCTTAAGACTAAAAGGCAATCCGCAGCATATAAGATTTTCGTACTGGGTGAATATGTATAAAGATGCACTCGTAAACCTTAAATCAAAAGCATCGGTCTATGCTAAAGATACCCCGCAAGTGCGCCTGTTTAGGGAATAACGAGTTCCGCTCGCTGCGCTCGACTCCACTAAAAGCACGGTCAAAACTCTCCTCGCATTAAACGGCACCGCTCGTACTTACAACGAAAGCTAAACGCTTACGTTGATGCGTACTCGTCTTTCGCCTTACGGCTCATGCCTCTGCTCGGAGAGCTGTCTTGAATTTTACTAAGCTCGGTCAAGTGCTCATTTTGCGAAGCAGCCATTCGCTTTTGACCTCGCATCCTACGAGTTCCGCTCGCTGCGCTCGACTCCACTCTACGTAAAATTCGCAAAAAAAACAGGAAGTCGTTTTCATTCCCCCCTGTTAAGATTTACACTAGCCGAAATATAAATAGCATGTTTATTATACAAATTAT
>CADBQQ010000031.1 GCA_902796825.1 uncultured bacterium | reverse complement strand
TTTACTCAACCCTATAAACGCAATAGATGCCCAATTACTAACACCCGGATCGAAATACGCATCCATGTTAGTATCGCCCGTTACATAATTCCAAACCGCCTCGTTTGAAAAATCACCGCCTCCGGCCTTTCGTTTGGTAATAACAGGAGCCATAGCCGCAAATAAAAAGGCTATTATTACCATAACAATCAATAATTCAGTCAAGGAAAACGCTGACTTCTTATTTTTTATAATCATCCTCATCCAACTCCAAGCATAGCTTACATAGCTATTATAACATATTTATAAATACAATTCAACATTAAAAATAATAATTAGTAAAATAGTATTAATGTCTGAAAAACAGTGTAATAACAAAACTTTACAATGTTGTTTTTGCTATCATGTTATACTTAAAACAGCATGGATAAAAAACAAATAAAATGGATACTCTGCCTGCTTGTTATTCTCGGCAATTTCTTAGGAATGCTCGACTCGACAACAGTACAGCTTGCTCTTTACCCTATCTCGCAAGGCTTGGGAATTACTCTACCTGAAGTCCAGTGGGTTATTATAGCATACATGCTTGTACTAACTGTCTTTTTACCATTTTTTGGCAAATTAGGCGACATATTCCCTAAAAATAAAATATACGCTTCAGGCTTTTTTATTTTCGCTATTGGAGCTTTACTAAATACAACCGCGCCAAATTTCGCCCTGTTAATTACATACAGATGTATAGAAGCGCTCGGCGCGTCAATTATGATTGCTAACGGACCCGCCGCAATTGCAACTTTATTCAAAGGTGAAGATAGAGGGAAAGCTCTCGGAATAAATGCTTGCCTTGTCGCAGTAGGCGGAATGAGCGGCCCTGCAATCGGAGGAGCTTTAATAAACTACTTCGGATGGAGAACAATATTTTTCCCATGCGTACCGCTAGCACTAATAGGCGGAATTCTTTCTTATAATCTTTTACCATCATATATTCACAAAGAAAAATTCAAATTCGACTACAAAGGATTTATATATTTTACGATTGCATTATTGGCACTATTATTAACAATTTCGGAAGGACATCACTGGGGTTGGAAATCGCTTAAAATAATTATTTTAGGGATTTTAACATTTATATTCGGATGTTTATTTTATTTTAGAGACAAAAAAATAAATTATCCGATGATTAATTTTAAAATGTTTAAAATTAAGGCTTTTACTTTCGGAAATATTGCCGTAATGACTTCATACATGACAATGTTCACTAATGGAATTTTACTACCGCTTTTCTTACAGGAAATAATGAAATATAATGCATTTTTATCGGGACTTTTGATATTGCCTTATTCAATAGCATCGTCAGTTGTTGCACCTTTTGCCGGTGCTTATGCCGGAAAACACGGAAGCAAACGCCTTACAAGAATAGGACCATGTATTTATATTTTGGCATTATTACTATTTACGACTTTTAACACTGAAACCCAAATGTGGCACATAGTTAGTGCATCAATAATTATGGGTATCGGTAACGGATTTTTTCAATCACCGTCTAATACAGCAATAATAACAAGTGTTCACAAAAAAGAACTCGGAATAGCAAGCGGTATTCTTTCCTTGTCGCGAAATCTTGGTAATATTCTCGGAGTAGCTGTTACAATCACCATTTTTGATAGTTTTAAAAATACATTTTTACAACATCAAGAATGTTATACACAGGCTTTTTTAAACTCTTATCACCTAACCATGTGCTTTGGAATTATTTTCGGAATTATATGCCTAACTTCATCAATTATTGCTTATAATGACGAAACTTGATTTTAAATCTTTCTTGTTTTAAGATATAAGTGTAAAATTTACACTAAACAAAATATAATGATTGGCGGATTTATGACAAACAACAATATAAGAAATATAGCGATAATTGCACACGTTGACCACGGGAAAACAACTCTTGTCGATTGTTTATTGAAACAAGCCGGAGTTTTTCGAGAAAATCAACACGTAGAAGAACGAGTATTAGACAGCAATGAACTTGAAAGAGAACGCGGAATTACAATTCTTTCTAAAAATATTGCAATTAACTATAAAGGCACTAAAATCAACGTTGTTGACACTCCGGGACACGCAGATTTCGGAGGGGAAGTTGAGCGTGTATTAGGGATGGTTGACGGCGCGCTTTTAATTGTTGATGCTGCCGAAGGACCTATGCCTCAAACCCGATTTGTATTATCAAAAGCGCTTGAACTTGGTTTAAAGATAATTGTAGTAATAAACAAAATTGACAAACCTGCCGCAGAACCTTTAACAGCGTTGGACAAGGTTTTTGATTTGTTTACTGAATTGACTGACAGACAGGATTTAATTGATTTTCCTTTTATTTTTGCAAGCAGTTTGCAAGGCTTTGCAATAAATGATCTTGAAGATGAACGCAAAGATATGATTCCTCTTTTAGACAGTATTCTTGAAAATATAAAAGCGCCTGACGGAGATGAAAATAAACCTTTCCAATTCAGAGCGACAACACTTGATTATAACGAATACGTAGGCAGAATAGTTATCGGAAGAATTGCGCAGGGTAAAGTTCACTCGCAAGACACTGTTTGCTGGATACAAGCAGATGGGACTCAAAGTAAAGGAAAAATTACAAAACTATTTGGTTTTCACGATTTAGGCAGAACTGAAATACAAGAAGCCAGTGCAGGCGACATAGTCGGTATTGCAGGTTTTGCAGACATACAAATCGGTGAAACTCTTTGCGATCCTGAAAATCCGCAAGCGCTACCTTTAATTAAAGTAGATGAACCTACATTACAGATGAATTTTTCAGTAAATGACAGTCCGTTTGCGGGTACAGAAGGAAAATTTGTAACCTCGCGCCAATTAAGAAAACGTCTATATACCGAACTGGAAAAGAATGTAAGTTTGAAAGTTGAAGACACAGATTCCACAGATTGTTTCAAAGTATCAGGACGCGGAGAATTACATTTAAGTATTCTAATTGAAACAATGCGCCGTGAGGGTTATGAATTTGCGGTATCAAAACCGGAGGTTATTTTCAAAAATATTGACGGAGTGCAGTCTGAACCTTATGAAAACCTTATAATTGACGTTCCTGACGAGTATGCAGGTTCTGCGATTGAAAGACTTTCTAACCGCAAAGGAGAAATGAAGGATATGCATTCTGCAAAAGGCAGAACTCATTTGACATTTCATATCCCTGCTCGCGGATTAATCGGATTTCGCGGCGAATTTATCCGAATGACTCGCGGCGAGGGTATAATGTATCATACTTTCCTTGAATACAGACCGTTTGCAGGAGATATAAACCGCCAAAGAAGCGGTTCTATTATCGCACACGAACAAGGTGAAGCTATTCCGTACGCTTTGGCTCAATTTGAAGATCGCGGGGTATTCTTTATAACTCCTAAAACAAAAGTTTATCGCGGAATGATTATAGGTGAGGGCAACAAACCTCAGGATATAACGGTTAACATTTGCAAAACTAAAAAACTTACCAATATGAGAAGCTCAACCGCAGACGTAATGGTTACACTGCAAGCACCGAGAATTTTATCACTTGAAGAAGCGCTTGAATACATATCAGATGATGAATTAGTTGAAATTACACCTGAAAATATCCGCCTGCGTAAAGCCGATTTGAATAAGAAAATTTATAATTAATTATTCTATAAATTTTCCTTCGAACAAATCCATAACCATGTTCACGTTGTCTGAATGAAATGATGATTCCGGATTAACGGATTTTGGAATTGCTTCATTTGCGCTTCCCAATTTACTATCAGGCGCAGAATTTTCAATGCCTTGTTCTTCGACTTCGGGTTCAGGAGCCAAGTCATATTCAGGCTCGTCTTCATACGATTCTATAGGTGGCTTACTAAAATTCAATGCAGGTTTGGGGGCAGGTTTTTCATCTTCACTATCATCAGGAGTTGATGTTTTTTGTTCTTTTTGGAGTTTACTGTCACCTGCTTGAGGCGCACGCAAAGTTAATTTTACATCTATACCAAATAGAGCATTGACTGCATTCTGGATTGATTTGTTATAACTATCTCCTTGAGTAAATTTTTTGAGCCAACTATCACTTTTGATAGCAATAATAACTTCCTCCTGATTAATTATAATAGGGTATCCTTGCTGCGAAAGAATTGCACGCGTAGGAATACTTGATATATTTGATAAAAGTTTTTCCCATAAACTATTCAAATTTGCTGTATTTGCAGATTGTTTGGCGGCTTCCGGCTCTGTCTCTACAGGCTGCATAAGCGGTGGTTCCTGTACTTGCGGTTGTTCCGGTACAATATTTTCCGGCTTTGCAGGTTCTATTTTCTGAACAGGTTTTGACGACTGCTGTTTCATAACAGGAGACGGCGGGGTGTTATATGCAGAAACATTTACTATTCTAGGAGCTTCGCTTGTTTCTAAAATTGAAAGGCGCTTTTGCAAATCCTCAAGCTTTGAATTTTGAGTAAGATTTGCCATATCCAAAATTGCAATATCAAGCCACAATTTAGGATTAGAAGTCAATTTTAGTTCTTTTATATAAGAAGAACACTTGTCAATTAATGATACTATCTGATGAACTTCAATATTACTTGAGGATTTTGAAATCGCAGATATTTCAGAATCATTTAATTGAATTATGCTACCGGCAGAATTTTCACCTGTAGATTTAATAATTAAAACATTTCTCAAATATTCCAAAAAATTTGATAAAATTTGTACAGGCTCATTGCCTTGATTATAAATATCATTTAAAATTCCTAAAGCGCCATTTTGATCGGAATTTTCTATTTTTTCAAATAAAGAATTTAATAAACCGAATGACAATCTGCCAAGTAATTTATTTATATCATCAACATTTATAGCTTCATTTTTGGAATTCAAAACACTCAGTTGATCTAAAAGCGCAATACTGTCACGCATTCCGCCTGCTGAATTTTGAGCGATATACAATAAAGCTTCGTCTGTAATATTTATATCTTCTTTATCAGAAATATAGCGAAGATGTTTTGCAATATCATCTGTTGTAATTTGTTTAAAATCAAATCTCTGACAGCGGCTTTTTATAGTATCAAGAACTTTGTGAACTTCTGTTGTCGCCAGAATAAAAATTACATTTTCAGGCGGTTCCTCAAGAGTTTTTAATAAAGCATTAAAAGCTTGAGGAGTGAGCATGTGAACTTCATCAATAATATATATTTTATATCTGCTGTGAACTGGTGCAAGAGCTACTTTTTGGATAATTTCATCCGCATCATTAACCGAACGGTTGCTTGCCGCATCAATTTCAATTACATCTATCGGAATAGAGTTAGTAATATTCTTACAATTTTCACATTCATTACAAGGTGAAATCGTCGGCCCATTTTCACAGTTTAATGACTTTGCAAAAATTCTTGCAGTTGAAGTTTTACCTGTGCCGCGCGGCCCTGTAAAAAGATACGCGTGAGAAATTCTATTCATCTCAATAGCGTTAGAAAGCGCCTTTTTAATATGAGACTGCCCGACAATTTGTTCTATTGACTGCGGTCTGTACTTTCTATACAAAGGTATGTAATTTTTATTCATGATAAAGTTATTATATCAAATAATCTCAAAAAAGGATTAATATATGAACTTAATTAAACCTGACAAATTAAAACACGGTGATACAATTGCGATTATTGCACCTGCGGGCTGTGTTGACAAAGAGAAAATTATAAATTCAAAAAAATATTTTGAGTCTCGCGGTTTCAAAGTCAAGCTAGGAGAAAACTTATTTAAAAAAGATCGCTATATGGCAGGGAATGACAATGAGCGGCTTTCGGACTTTCACGAGGCATTTGAAGATAAAGAAGTTCGTGCAATATTTTGCGCTCGAGGCGGTTATGGAGCAATAAGATTAATTAACAAAATAGACTACAATATTATCAAAAACGATCCAAAAATTTTTTGCGGTTATTCTGATATAAGTGCTTTGTCTGCAATGATTTTAAAAAAAACAGGCTTAATAACCTTTTCTTCTCCGATGGCACAAGGAGATTTCCAACCTGAAGATTTGTGTGAATACACTGTAAATAATTTTTGGCAAACTATCTCTTCAAATAATGTTAAAATCGAACCTAAAGAATTGAAAATATACAAAAACGGTGAAGCTCAAGGGATTTTATTCGGCGGGAATCTCGCGACTATCTCCTCTCTTTGCGGGTTGGATTTTATTCCTGATGTGAAATTTATATTTTTTGCGGAAGATTTAAATGAACCTGTGTATAAAATCGACAGATATTTCAGGCAGCTTTTAAATATTGAAGTATTTAGAAAAAACCTTTCTGCAATTATACTCGGAGATTTCTTAGATGTAGAATATTCCGAACAATTAAATACACTATTTACAGAAATAGCGCAAGAGCTTCAAATCCCTGTTATAGGAAGGTATCCTATTTCTCATGACAGAGAAAAAGTTACTTTGCCTATCGGCGGGAAAGCTATTTTAAATAGCGGTATTTTAACCATTGAATATTAAGGTCGGACAATCAAAACATCTGAATTTACATTTTCAAGAATTCGCTTACTTACAGAACTAAAGAAAAATCTTGAATAATATTTCTTACTGCGGACTCCGGTTATAACAAGATCAATGTCGTTTTTATGAGCATATTTTACTATAACCTGCGAAGGACTTCCCTTTAATGCCGCTTTACAAGCCACATTTATCCCTCTATCTTCAAGCAGTTTTTCATACTTAAACAGAATTTGAAGTGCCTCGTTTTTCTGTTTTTTCTCTACTTCTACTGCCCAATTTGAATCAATATTACCCTCCAAAAATAAATAATCCGGCATTTCATATACTGTTAATAATGAAACTTCCTTGTTATCCAAATTCAATTTTTCAATGCATTCTTTTACTACATTTTCGCTTAATTCAGAGGCATCAACGGTAATTAATATTTTTTTATTTGATTTCAAGCCTTTTGAAACATAAGTGGAAGTTTTTGAAACAGATGCCAATTCCTGTGAAACTGAACCAAGCCATTTTTGAATACCTTTTTTACCGTTAGAACCCATGACAAGAAAGTCGTAATTATTTTCGGCTTCAACTTCCAAAATAGCGTCTACGGGTACGCCGCACATTTTAATTTTTTTGCCCAAATTTGCCCCGCTATCTTTGATAAAATTTTCACTAAAATCCAGTATTGAATCAGCACTATTTGCACATTTCATTGCAAAATCACTCCCCTCAACACTTAATGTATCGGGCAAAAAACTCCAATCTGCAACACATAAAACATCTACTACCGGATTATTAATCCAATTTAAACTATTTGTAAGCGCCTCATAACTTATTTTGGAACCATCCGTACAAAATAAAACTTTCATTATATTTCTCCTTACAGAATAAGGATGAAATATGTTAAGGAAAATTACATTAGCTAGTCATATATGATTTTTTCTGATATTATATAAATGTAAGAAGTATTAGGGTTAATTATACAAAATGTCAGTCGAAATCAATACCAAACTAAGGGATTATAAAGAGCTAATAGAAGTCATTGCAAAAGTAGAGTATCAAAAATTTTCAACCTCTCACTTAATAGAATTGCCGGAACTTATCAATATCGGAACTTATGCACTATATACATTATTTAAACATAATTCTCCAGAAAGTTATAATAATACCTATCTTTCCACCGCTATAAAATGGGCAATCAGAAACGAAGTCCGCAGAAGATACAAATGGTATACCCTGAAAAATAAATCCGACGATGATATCGAAACAAAAGAAACAGCAGAAGCAGAATTAAGAGCTGATGTCTATAAAAATATTCTATCTATCGACGAACTACAAGAAGCTGAAGTTCCAACTCAAATTAAATCAAATGACAAAACTCCGGAAGAAAATATAGCTTTTAATGAACTTAAGCAAGGAATTCTTGATTCTATGCAAAAGCTTCCGCCTCGTGAGAAAGAACTTATTGAATACAAATTCTTTAAAGATAAAAAACTCCGAGAAATAGCAGAAGAATTTAATATTTCTCAATCAAGAATTTCACGTATTATTCAAACAGGGCTTGACAGAATAAAAAAAGATCTTGCAAAACAGGGGATAATTTAAATTTATGAAAACAATTTTTGAAAAAAGCAACGGTACAAATGGTATTACCCTCACCGAAAATACCGAAAGTATTGATTTTTTGAGTTCTAATTTATTAAGAAACAACAAAGTAGGCTTGCCTCAAGTGTCCGAACTGGAAGCAATGCGCCATTATAAAGAGCTGTCAGATCTAAATTTCTGTATAGAAAAAGGATTTTATCCGTTAGGTTCGTGTACGATGAAATATAATCCAAAAGTTAACGAACTTCTTGCAGGACTTGAGGATTTTAATATTCACCCTAATGTGCCCGATGAAAAGGCTCAAGGCGCGCTTAAACTTATGTACAAGCTTCAAGATGCACTACTTAAAATAACCGGAATGGATGCTCTAACTCTTTCTCCGTCAGCCGGCGCACACGGTGAAATGACAGGAATGATGATTATCAGAAAACATTTTGATACTATCGGCGAAAAAAGAACTAAAGTTATAATTCCTGATTCAGCTCACGGAACAAATCCTGCGAGCGCAAAAATGGCAGGTTTTGACATTGTATCCATAAAATCAAATGATAAAGGGCAAGTTGATATACAAGCATTAAAAGAAGTTTTAACACCTGATGTTGCAGCAATAATGATGACAAATCCTAACACTCTCGGAATTTTTGAAGAAAACGTAAAAGAAATCTCTGAACTTATGCACTCAAACGGCTCATTATTATACTATGACGGAGCAAATTTTAACGCGATTATGGGATATACAAATCCTAAACTTATGGGGTTTGACGTTGTTCACTTAAATCTGCATAAAACATTCTCAACTCCTCATGGCGGAGGCGGTCCGGGAGCAGGAGTAGTTGCAGTTACAGAACAATTAAAAGAATATTTACCAACACCGACAATTGATTTTGACGGAAAAAAATATTACAGAAATTATGATATTAAACATTCTATTGGGAACGTTAAAGATTTCTTCGGAAATTTTTCCGTTCTGGTAAAAGCTTATGCATATATCTTAATGAACGGTAAGAATTTAAAACACGTTTCAGAAGATGCGGTTTTAAACGCAAATTATTTAAAAGAAAAACTCAAAGGACACTATGAACTTCCTTACAATGAACCATGCATGCATGAATTTGTCCTTACAGGCGAAAAACAAAAACACGAAAACGGTGTGTCAACTCTAAATATTGCTAAGGCACTAATGGATTCAAATACACACCCGCCTACGGTTTACTTTCCGTTAATCGTTCACGAAGCAATAATGATTGAGCCGACAGAATCCGAAAGTAAAGAAGTTCTGGATGATTTTGTAAGCACAATGATAAAAATTGCGGATGAATGCAAAAACAATCCTGAAAATGTGCTTTCTGCGCCGCACACAACCCCTGTAAGGAAAATAGATGAAGTTACTGCGGCACGTCATCCGGATTTAAACTTCAAAGAAGGAATATAAAATGACAAAAGAAATAAAAAAGAAAAAAGTATCATTTCCCCACATGGGCACAGTTAGCGTAGCTTGGTCTGCGGCATTACGTATAATCGGATGTGAACCTTACGTAGAACCATACACAAGCAAAAAGACTTTGTCACTTGGTACAAAACATTCTCCTGAAGCAATTTGCTTACCATATAAATTGATTTTAGGTAATTTTATAGAAGCAATTAACGGAGGCGCAGATTACGTTGCAATGCTGGCTTCTCCCGGTTGCTGCCGTCTTGGAGAATACGGAAAATGTATTGCAAATGCTCTTAAAGATTTAGGCTATCAGGCAAAATATATAGAATTACAGTTGTATGACGGAATAAAAGGAATGTATAACTTTTTAAAAACCGTTAGCGGGAAAAACAATCCTGTATTATTTATGTATGCAATTCTTATTGCTATGATAAAAGTGTTTATGCTCGACAACCTTGAAACAAAACATTCATATTGCCGCGCACGTGAAATTCATGCAGGTGACTCTGAAAAGCACTACTTAAAAGCAATAAAATATATTGACCAAAATGATACAATTAAAGGACTCAAAAAAGCTCAAAAACTTGTAAATGAAGAAATGGCAAAAGTTGAAACAGACAAAAATCGTGATGTTTTATACGTTGATATCACAGGAGAAATTTACGTTGTTAATGATGAGTTCTCTAATCAAAATATTGAACGTGAACTTGGCAGAATGGGAGTTCAAGTTCGCAGAAGCCTTACAATTACAAGCTTTTTAAAAGACGCTATTATTCCAAAAATATTCCGCAAGGGTGAAACACACCTGCAAAGAGCTATGCGCTTAGCAAAGCCATATTTAATGCGTGATATCGGCGGAGATTCTTTAGAATGCGTATCAGATGTAGCTTACGCTAATGAACGCGGCGCAGACGGAATTATACATATTAGTCCGTTTACATGTATGCCGGAAATTATGTCTCAAAATATTTTCCCATCGATGCGTGAAGATTGCCAAATTCCTATTTTAACCTTAATAATGGATGAACAAACCGGACGTGCAGGATATATAACAAGAATTGAAGCGTTTGTTGACCTTATGAGACGACGTAAAAGAAAACAGCAAATGCAAAAGAAAGTAGAAGAAAAAGTAGAAGCCAATGTTTAAACTTTTTAAAAACAGTTTTTTTAAAACAAATGACTGCATAATACTTGCAACTCCGCTTATAATTTTTTTATCAATAATCGGCTGGTATGCAAATTATGCAAAAGTTTCCGTTGATACAATCGGAAAACTTATTATCTCAATAATTACACTTTTTGTAATTATAAGCGGATTTAGCGCTGCATGGCTTTATATGGCAAAAAAAACGCTAAAACTTTCAAGCAAAGTATTCCTTTTTGACAAAAACCGCGCAAAAGAAATGTTTAATTTAATTTGCCAGCTTCCAAAAGGAATAGGACGGATGTTTTTCCCTATACTTGGAGTTTTAATGACTTTCACACTATTTTATGCGGTATTTTTTATTATTATAAATTACTTTATATCAAAATATATTACACCAATTGATTTAAGCACTTTAGGAATAAGCTATTCTTTTATGACGAGTGATGAAATTTTTTACGAAATAATGGATTTGCCTCAAAAAGAATTAATAGCCCTAAACTGTTGGTATATGTTGACATTTTTTATCAGCGTTGTCTGTGCATTTTTTACAATGTTATGGATTCCTGAAATTGTCTACGGTGAAAAAAATCCCTTTAAAGCTCTTATATATTCTATTAAAAACATATTTTCAGATATAAAAAACTATGTTTTGTTATTTTCATTCATCATAGTTTTATATATTTCTACCTGTTTAATCAATACTATTTTGATGATTAATCCTATATTGTATTTCATTGTTTTACTGATTTCATACTATTTTATACTTTATGTAGTTGTGTTATTATTCTCTTACTATGAATTCAAGTTTATCGAAGCATAAAATCAAAGTAATTGCAGTTGTTGGTGCAACGGCAAGCGGTAAAACGGCATATTCAATAGAACTGGCAAGACAAATCAACGGCGAAATAATTTCTGCTGATTCACGTCTTGTTTATAAAGATTTAAACATCGGTACTGCAAAACCGACTAAAGAAGAAATGCAGGGAATTCCGCACTATATGATTGATATAGTAGAGCCTGATTTTGATTATTCCGCAGCATTATACCAACGAGAAGCAAAGCAAAAAATTTATGAAATAAATTCACGCGGAAAAGTTCCTATTGTTGTCGGTGGTACAGGTTTATACGTTGATATTTTATTGAAAAATTTTTCATTACCACGCATTGAACCAAATTATGAATTGCGCGAAGAATTATCAAAATATTCTCTTGAAGAATTAAAAAACGAACTTAATAAACTTGATTCGGAAGCTATCGATAAATTTAATATTTTAGATAAGAAAAAACTTATCCGCTCTATTGAAATTATAAAACACACGAATAAAAAATTGTCCGAATCCCGTACAATTGGAGACCCCGAATTTGATGTAGAATGGATAGGACGGAATTTCGAGCGGGAAGAACTTTATGACAGAATAAACAAGCGCGTTGATACTATGCTTGAAAATGGTCTTATCGATGAAACTAAATATTTACTAAAAAAATACGGAAAAATTCCAAATATTATTGACACTATAGGATATCGAGAAATTAACGCATATCTTGAAGGTCAATACCCGTTAGAAGAAGCTGTAAGGCTTTTAAAACGAAACACCCGCCACTATGCCAAACGCCAAATGACATGGTTTCGGCGCAACCCTGATATAAAATGGAATATATATCCTGATACCAAGAAAAAATAAAAACTTTTAAAGTTTCACTTTAACTACAACTTTCAACACCTCTTGAGCATACTGCGCAACAACCTGCGGAGCATGCGCTTCGTGAGGATATATTACAATAAAATTCGTACCGTCAAGAGTCACTGAAAAAGAATTTTTGATAGAACTTGAATAAAATTCTATATCTCGATTTTTATCATAAGACTCCGACACCTTCAATCCCGCCAATTCACTTAAATAAATTTTCTCACTTCCGCATAGTAAAATCTGGATATCAATATAATTTCTATGGGCTTCAAATCTACCTTCAGCCAAAGATTTTGTCGTATATTTTTCCACATTGGCATACACTCTATCTGAAATTTCATGCCTGCCTAATTTTACGCTTGAATTCAGGTTTTGAATAAAATTAATTGCTTCTATAGGTATATTTGTATAAAGTTTTATATTTTCTAATTTATCAATAATCATATTTATTTCCTTAATAAAGCAAGCCTGAAAAAATTCAGGCTTGCAATATCATTATAACAATTTATTTTTACGTCTTACAGAAATAAAGCATTTGTATTTCTGAGTTGAATCATCGTCATCATCAGTAATTGTTGAACAAGGATTTGTCCCTGCGGTAACACCCAGATTATAACAATATGGAGAATAAGGATTTACCATACCTGCTCTGCAAACAGCTTCTGCGTACGACACTGAGCTATATGCAACTACACGTTTTCTGGAAGAAGCTGTAGATTTATAATAATATACATCCGTAGGCAAGTAAGCAGGATTATGACCTCCAACGTGAGCAGATGCCGCATCTAAAGGATATGCAGGGAATACTCTGCCCGTTGTTGTAATGTAGAACGGGAATACATCTTTCCATAACGTACCGTCACCTTGCGTTCCGTTAATATCTACATAAACCGTAAATCCGCTTAATGCCATTGTTCTGTTATCCGCATCCTCATCAACCGATACAGGAGAAGCACAACAATTTCTTGCATCCGCTAATGATGAGGTGCTTGCAAGTTTCATACAATGATATTCACTTGCACAGAAATATTCTCCAACTCCTGAGCAATCATCTTGAGTAACTTTGTCTGCGACATTAATACACATATTCTGTGTTCCGACAGCATTTGTAGAATCATAAGATAAGCCCGGAATAGATGCCGCTCTGTCACCTAAAATCCATAATCTTAACCCATTTGAAAATACGATATTCGGTTTTATTGATTTAAAAGCACCTTCAGCACCTTTAATGGAATTTAGAACTTTTTCAGTAGTATTATAAGCTGCATCATAAACGGACTTATAATATTTTGAATTATTTAATGCAGTAAATGCATTACAATAAGATGATGATATATTCCAGTTATCAACAATTAATTCACAAAAACGCTGAGCATCAATCAACGGAGGAGCCGGCACACATTTTTTGATAGAAGCTTCGTATTTCATACCGGCAGGACAAGAATTTCCACGTTCGCATCCGGTAGTATCCCCATCACCTTCATAACCATCTAAACATTTACAGGTTCCTGTAGAAGCATCGTACCTTGAATAATCTTTACAACATTTTTTTGTCGTAGGGTTAAAATCAGTTGTGCAGGTCAAGCAACCGGTACCTATATAATAAGAAAGACCTGAAGTCGAATCTAAACAACAAGCTTTACTGTTATTCTCAGACCACGAAAATCCTGAATTACATTGACAATCGTTATTAGCCTGAGCTGTACCGGAAGTTGTCGTTGTATACGGCGCATTATTGAAGGTATTTACATAGCCCAAAGATTCGCAACTCGGAGCCGGATCAGGGTACCAAGAGGTATTTGACGGAGTAACTACAGGTTCTTCTTCTACGACATTACTTAATTGACACTGGCCTATAGTTCCCGCAACATCGTCATCATCTTCACCATCATCTATCACTGTCTCCTGAGTTTCGTTATAACTTGTTGTACCTATACAATAATTTTTTACTATATTATTACATATATAACTACCTGCATTTTCATGATGTAACGCTATTGCATTTCTAAGAGCGCTGATTGCATTATTTTTTGAGTTTGTAATAGCATTATCACAAGCAGTATCACTACTTGTGTCTAATCCATTACATATTTTTTCTTGCTTAAAACAATAATTGTCATTATTAAGTAAAATCAACAGCCTGTTATCTAACATTTGGGAATTTGTAAAAGACTCACCGTCTTCGGCAGTACTATGAGACGAACTATCACTCTGACAAAGCTCTGAATAAGTATAATATATCGGCTCTCCATTTTCATCATATCCTTTTATAAGCTCATTATTACCCTGTACACAAACTTCATAATATTGATATATATCGGTAATTTCATCACTATCAAATAATGTAGAAGTTACCGTATAATCAGCAAACGCTTTCGGGAAAAAAACTTTGAATATTCTTAATTCTGCATTTGCTAAATTCTTAGATAACCTTGCAAGCATCGGATGTGATTTTTTCTGTTTTGAATATTTATTATAGAATTTTGCAGCCGGTAAAGATGCCAATTTAATTTTCGGTTCAACTTTGCTCGAGATTTTACCAAAATTAGGGTCGCCGAGCGCGGCTATTTGACCGCCGAGTTTTTCAACCGTCTTATATGCAAGATAATATGAATACTCGTCAGATTTATTTAATTGGCGCCTTACCACAGGAATTGTCACCCCTACAAGTATTGCAACAATCAATACCGCAATGGCTATTTCCATTAAAGTAAACCCGGATTTTTTATTTTTAAATAAGCACATTATTCCTCGCTTTCATTATTTTAATTCCAACATAGCTTTTTCATAATCTTCTTTAGATGGTGCTTTGCCGTGCCAACCGGCATTATTTTCCATAAAACTTACACCTTTGCCTTTTATCGTATTTGCAATAATAACCGAAGGCAAATCTGAACGTTTTGCATCTTCTATAGTGTTATAAATTCCTTCAATATTATGCCCGTCAATTTCATATACATTCCAATTAAATGCCTTAAATTTATCCGCAAGACTATCCAACGGTTTTATATCTTCAGTGCAACCGTCAATTTGAAGTCTGTTTCTATCAATAATAGCAACCAAATTATTTAATTTTCTGGCAGAAGCCTGCATTACTGCTTCCCATACATTACCCTCCTGCAATTCCCCATCTCCAAGAAGTACAAATACATGCGCAGGATTTTTATCCAACTTTAACGAAATCGCAATACCGCAAGCCATAGACAAACCTTGTCCTAATGAACCTGTTGCAACTTCAACCCCCGGACAACCCAAAGTCGGATGCCCTTGCAGCCTTGTCCCAAGTTTCCTAAAGGTAAGTAATTCTGTTTTTTCGATAAATCCTAACTGTGCTAAAACCGAATAATATACAGGTGAAACATGTCCTTTTGAAAGAACAAACCTATCTCTTTGAGAATAATCCTGAGAAAATTTTCCATCTAATGAATGCTTCATACACTTGTGAAATAAGACCGTCATAATATCACAAGCAGACATAGAACCGCCGATATGACCTGATTTCGCGTTATAAACCATTTCTATAATATTGCGTCTGTTTTCCAGACTCAAATCTTTTAGTTTATTTACTTCTGACTCATTTAACATTTATTAATTTAAAATCCTCTCTTTAATAACTTTTAAAACAAACAATGGTAATGTCGGGAAAATTCTCTTAAACCTTTTAGGCTCTTTAACTGTCCGATACAACCATTCAAGCCCTAATTTTTGATAAATCTTCGGCGCCCTTTCAACAACTCCCGCCCATACATCAAAGCTTCCGCCAAGTCCAACCATGACCGCATCCGGAAGTTTTTTCTTTAGTTCATTTATAAAAAATTCTTGTTTAGGTGAACCTAACGCAACTAATACTAAATCCGGCAGTGAATTTTGGACTTCACTTAATATTTTTTCATCATCTTTAAAATAACCGTCATGGTAATAAACAATATTAATGCCTGTAATTTCTGATTTTAAATTCTTTACAGCAAGTTCTATGACATCCGGCTTAGCACCCACAAGAGCGATTTTCTTCCCCTCTGCTGAAAATCTTTCCAACAAGGCTCTCCCAAACTCTATTCCTGCAATCCTGCGCACTTTATGACCTAATATTTTCAATCCTATTTCTACGCCAATACCATCAGGAATTACAAGTTCAGCGTTATTTATTATATCGGCAAATTCAGAATTTTTAGAAGCACAATCAATCATTTCAGGGTTAATTGTCACCACCTGACCGCGCATATTACAAATATAATCAACAGCTTCATCAAAAGAGAAACTATCAACTCCATAACCCAAAATTTGCACAGTATCCCTATTCATACAAATATTATAACATATTAATTCAAATTATGCTATAATTGTGACATGAGAAAAGTATTTTTGTTCATAATATTAACATTAATGTGTTTAACAGGATTGAGAGCGCAGGCTGCAGAATTTGATTTACTTGTTCTGCCTACGAACTTACTTTCTGTTTGCGAAAATTATTTCTGTTTCCCGGAAGCTTCTGAAATAATCTCTCAGGACACTATTTCCTATTTAAACAGTTACAAAAATATTCATGCTCAAGATATCTCTTATGTTAGAGAAAAACTAAATAATAACCCTCAATTACGCGCGATGACAAATTCCATGCTCACAGCCTATAAAATTAATGATCATGTTGACTTTCAAACATTAAAAGCGCTTTCTAATGAATTTGGGGTAAAATCCGTTGCTATTATCTCATCATACGCAGCCACTGACAAAGCCGATATAAGACGAGATTTGTGGGATGTTTTAGAACTTTCAAGTGCGTTTAAGTTTACATATCCGTTTGAATTGAAAGTAAACGCAATACTGACAGACACCGTTAATAATACTGTAATGTGGAGCAGTAAATATTCTAAAGGGCTCTCGGATTCTCAAGGGTATTTTGCGGTAACAAATCAAGCTCAGGCAATTTCACAGCTTGAAAAAATAAAAGAATATTCAAAAGAAAATATTTCAAAGAACATAAGCCAGAACATCCATTTGCGATTTTTCCCAAGAGAAGTTCGCACATTCGACCTTGTAAAACCGGAATTTAAAAACAATAATACATACACCCCAAACGCATTGGAAAGACTATCGGAACCTCGTCATCAAAGAGAGCTTCAAGAGCAAGAACGTCATTTTGATTATAGTTATGGTGACGATTTATTCTCATTTTAGGGGTAAATAAATATTTGCTCGGCAGACGCCGAACCAATAAAGGCTTACGCCTTTTCGGTTCTCGACTATATA
>CADBQQ010000030.1 GCA_902796825.1 uncultured bacterium | reverse complement strand
ATTAATACCTGACAGAATATCCTCAACCTCCTCCGTTTGGAGGAATTTTGGCAAAGATTTCGGTCGTTTGGGGGATATTAAATTCTCTGCCGGATTTGTATCTATTTTATGCTCTCTATGCAAGAATTTATAGAACGTTCTAATCGACGCAATCTTTCTCGCTACTGTCGTTTTACGGTAATTAAACTTTTGCATAAAATGGAGATAATCCCGTATTTTCGCGAAATTTGCCCCCTCGCAGCACTCCTCCCCTAACCACAACAGATAAGCTAAAACGTCCGCACAATAAGCCCTTGCAGTGTGCGTAGAAAAGTTCTTTTCAACTAAAATATATGTGCGAAAATTTTCCAAATCTTTCTTTGATTCTGAGTTCAATGCCATACGTTTAACCTATTGCCTTTTTTCTGCAACTATTATACAATATTTTCGTAAGATGTAAAATATTTAACTGGAAGGCTAGGAGAAAATAATGAATTGTAAAAAATTACTTGTAACATCAATGATTTTAACATCCTGTGTTCTTTGTGCTCCTCAATCGTTTGCTGCTCAACCTATCAAAGCTCAAGTTTCAAAAAGCTACACTGATATCAGCAAAATGATTGAATATAACAATTACGAAGATGCAGATGCAAAATTGAAAGCAATCTTAACTAAAAATCCAAATGACTTGGAAGCAAAAGCTTTACAACTAATGTCATTTGCAAAACAATGGAAATTAGCACCTGCACAATCAGAATTAGATCAATTATTAAAAAAATATCCAAACAACCCTCAGTTCCACTATGCACAAGGGCTTGTTTATATGATGAGAGAAACCTCATCTGACGTTGAATATATCAAAAACATTCAAAATCTTTCTAACGCTGCAATTCAAGAATTTGTAAAAGCAGTTGAATTAGACAGCACATATTATCAAGCATACAACGCAATGGGTGTTGCAACTTTGAAATTAGGCAACAAAAAAGATGCTGAAGATTTATTCAAAGTTGCTTTAAAAATTAACCCTGAATTCGCGCCTGCTTATGACAATCTTGGTAATATTGCAATGTTAGACGGCGATTTGGATCAGGCTGAAAAATATTACTTACAGTCTATCAAATGCAACTCTCACAACCCTACTTCTATGTATCACATGGGTCAAGTTGAATCAAGACGCGGAGATTACACAAAAGCTTTAACATGGTTAAACCACTCACTGCATATCAACCCTAATTCTTCACCTGGTTGGAATTTGCAGGGTGAATTATACTTAAAACAAGGTAACCAAGCCGCAGCTATTAATTCTTTCAAAAAAGCAATTCTTGTAAAACCTGAAAACTCCCGTCCATATATTAACTTAGCAGGTGTTTACGAAAGAAGATCAGACCACGAATTTGCAATGGAAGAACTTAAAACAGCTATCGTTCTTAACCCTAACTATAAAGACGGTATCTACAGAGTTGCAAATATGTCACTTGAAACAAGAAAATACCAGCAAGCACTTGAATACTATTCAAGATTGTTAGGAGATGCAACTTATAACAATCAGGCTATCATAGGTTTGGCAAATACATATTATGAAATGGCTAAAGACACCGCTGACAGCCGTGATTACACAACTAACAAAGATGTTTATTTGGCTTATGATTACGTAAACGAAGCTATTCAAAAAACTCCAAATGATTTGAAACTTCACTTGGCAAAAATTAAACTTGCTAAATTAACACATCAAATGGAATTAACAAACGAAAACCTGAATTACATTGTCCAATCAGCATCTGACAGCTTAATGGATACCGTAATTAAAGGGGAAGCTTATCTATCACTCGGACGTGAAAATGATGCAGTTTATACTTTTGAAAACGCAATCAATTTTGCTAACAGCATTGATGATGAATTATATTTAGCAGAAATTCTTGTTCAACATAAACAATTCAGAACAGCAAGAAAAGCTTTACAAAAAGTTTTAATGGCTGATCCTGATAACAGAATTGCACTAAACGGTGTTCACTACATCAATCTGTGCGAAATGAAGTCAAACGAATTCTTTGAAATTGCTTTAAGACAATACAAAGAAGGCAACTTTGCTTCAACAATTGAATACTGCAACAGAGCAATTGATTTCTATCACAATGCTCCGTCTATTGCGAAATTGAAAGCACAAGCTTACGAAGCAGAACAGAACTACGAAGGCGCTGTTAAGTATTATACTCAATACTTGTCACTTGCTCCAAACGCATCAGACAGAGAAGCTGTTGAACAACGTATAAACGTATTCAGACAGAGAATGTAATAAATCTGAACGAATGCGAAGCAATCCGGCCTTATATCAATCTTAAACAATGGCTAAAAAATTCGACATAAGAAAAACATTTGAAACATTTTTGAAAGAGCCTCTTAGTATTTTAACTGAGGGGCTGTTTCAGATTGTAAATATAGAATCAAATATTTTTAATGACAAATCATCTTTTCATGTAGATTTTATGAATAATAAAACACAACTCACTATTGTAAATAACAACAAAATGTTTAACCTTTTGACATCTGTTCTACATAAAAAACGCATAAAAGATATTCAAGAAAAGGTTCAAGACAAATGACAAGACCACAGGCAAAATTCATACAAAGCGCAGAAAAATTGAGCCAGTGTCCGAATTTTGGCTTGCCGGAATTTCCTTTACTGGGCAGATCTAACGTCGGTAAATCTTCATTTATAAACGGGCTTGCCGATAACAAAAAACTTGCCAAAACATCAAATACTCCCGGAAAAACAAGACTTATAAATTTTTTTAATTTTGATGAGAAATTTATTCTCGCGGATTTGCCCGGATATGGATACGCACAAGTATCGAAAGAAGTTCAAAACCGCTGGCAAAAGAATTTAGAAGAATATCTTCTTAAACGCGAACAGATAAAATGTCTTGTCCAACTGATTGACGGACGTCACGAAATACAAAAGAATGACCGTCAAATGCGTGATTGGGTTTTAGCACACAACTTGCCAATTATAACCATTATCACTAAAACAGATTGTATTTCTTCTCATAACAAAGTACAAAGTGCCATAGCGCACGTCAAACGCGAATTTGGCGGAGAAGTTTTCCCGTTCAGCGCAGTAGACAAACGATATAACGATGATATTTTAAAGTTTTTTATGAATAATTAATATATTTTATATTCGACCTATACTTTTCAAAAATTTATAAGTTAAACGTGCTGTATCTTCATCCAAATCGATTATATGAAACAATTTTTCTTTGATTACTTCCAAATTTGAAAAATGTTCAAATTCAAAAAGTTCTTTAATATCAATACCGAGAATTTTTGAAATCTTTTCAATATTTTCAGGCTTAGGAAAGGAAAGACCGTTTTCAATACGAGAATAATTTTCCGGTTGAATACCTATTGATTCAGAAAACTTTTCCTGTGTCATATTTTTTGCAGTCCGCAATTCCCTCAATCTTTTACCGAATTTTTCCTTAATATTCATATTAAAATTATTGCTTTCCTATTAAATATTATTAAGTATATACAACATCAATAATTATTTATTTTATTAATATGTTGCATTAATTAAATTAATGTATTACAATATATATATGTGCAATAGTTGATATATTATATTAGGAAAGGATGGATTTATGATAAAACACAAAGCGTTTACGTTAGCAGAGGTGTTAATTACCCTCGCAATCATTGGTGTAGTTGCAGCTATGACAATTCCTACATTGATTGCGAAAATCAATGACATTGTTAACACAAATACTGTTAAGGTATTCAATTCCAAAGTCTTGAAAGGTATTAACTTAACTAAGACAGCAGGTGATTTGAATGACACTTATGACACAACGT
>CADBQQ010000029.1 GCA_902796825.1 uncultured bacterium | reverse complement strand
GCACCTTCAACACAGACGAAGCCACAAAAAACTTGCTCAAAAACAAGATAAATTACACTTCAATAATCTCTTTGTTTGAAGACGAAGACCTGCCAATAAATCTAAGATGGCTCAAATCCCTTGCTACAAGCACCTCCTTTGAAGAAAACCGCAGGAAATATTCCCTGAGATTTCCCTTAACGCTTGTTGTTTTGGCAGAGGGAATTACGGAAGAAACTTTGCTGCCAGAATTTGCAAAACTGTGCGACTATGATTTTGACAAAAACGGAATAAAAATTATCTCTGCCGGAGGTAAAAATCAGGTCGTAAAACTGTTCTACCGGCTCGCGGAAAGTCTTAAGCTTCCGATTTTTGTACTTATGGACCAAGATGCGCAGGAAAATTATAACGAAATTAAACCAAAACTCAGATCGATTGATAAAGTTCACCTGCTCAAATGCGGTGAGTTTGAAGATTTGCTTCCAATATCTCTGATAAAAAAATCTCTCAATTACGGACTCAAAAACATTTCAAACATTGACCCAGAAGAACTAAAAAACGAAAACGGTATGGTCAAAACCCTTGAAGAAATATTCCGACACAAAGGCATGCACGAATTCAAAAAAGCCGAATTTGCCCAAACAGTAAAATTAAACCTGTCCTCAAATAGCGATATATCGCCCGAAATCGAAGAAATTATACGAGAAATTAAATCCACAACACTAAAATTAAAAAATTTTGTTGACAATTAATTTTGCTTTAGGTAATATAGAGATTGTCAAATACGCCCCCATCGTCTAGAGGCCTAGGACAACACCCTTTCACGGTGTAGACAGCGATTCGAATTCGCTTGGGGGTAATTTATTAAAAGAACCTATCAAGGTTCTTTTTTTATGCTCAAAATTACCCCCTGCGATTTCGTATCAACAAATTTTGTTGTCGACAAAATTTGTCCGATTAGCTTTGCATACTTATCCGTATTGTTCGCGTTTCACACGCTCACAAACGGCTAAGCAGAATTCGCTTGGGGGTACCATATACAAAAAAGAGAACCATAGGGTTCTCTTTTTTTGTATATGTAAAACACAACGAACAACTTTTCGCTTGGTCAAATTTTGGCAAGAGTGGATGTGAGCGTGCATATTGCCAGAAAAAGTCTGCGAAGACAACAAGCGGTCGGCAAGACAAATGAGCAGACTTTTTAGTTAAATTTCAAACAATAATGTAAGCGAACGAAACTCATCCCCGTGAGTAAGTTGTAATGAATGTTAATTTTGCGATAGCAAAATGTAATGAATGAAAACTTACGAACCGCCAATAATTTGAAGGTAATTTATTAAAAGAACCTATCAAGGTTCTTTTTTTATGCTCAAAATTACCCCCCTGCGATATCAAATCAACAAATTTTGTTGTCGACAAAATTTGTTCGATTAGCTTTGCGTACTTATCCGTATTGTTCGCGTTTCACACGCTCACCTACGGCTAAGTAGAATTCGCTTAAAAAATTAACAAAGCAAATTCAAGACGGGGAAGTTTATTATCATCATTTATTTTCAACAAATTCTATATGATAATCTAAAACAGCTAATATATCTTTTACTTCTTCAAATTTCACTGTTTTTCTCCTTAATTTATTTGTCATATTGTTTGGAGAAAATTTTTTATTTTTTGCATTCTCTAACTCAGCACAAACTTTTTTCAAAGTAGTACCTTTTTTGGCAATAATACTTTTTATTTCACTTCTTATATCCATTTTTTAATTATAAATCATGGTTGACAAAAGTTATTAGAAATAGTATTATCAAACTATATAGTAATCTTTATTACTATATAATAACTTTTAATTAAGAATCAATTTTAGTGAACAAATAAGAAAGACAAAATGGATATTAATAATTTCAGTAAAAGAGAACTTCAGATTTTACATTTAATAATAGATGGATACAACAATAAAGAAATTGGACAAAAATTAAATCTAAGTCCACATACAATAAAATGTCGAATATCACAAATTATAGCAAAAACCGGAGCAAAAAACAGAACCCATTTGGCATACTTAATTGGTTCTTTAGGTAGTTTACCTACTCAAAATTACGCCCTGTGATATCAAATCAACAAGTTTTACTGCTATTCATCAATCAGGCTGCAATCGCCACCCAGTTCATTCTCTACCAGTTTTAAAAATGTTGATGCTTTCATTCCAAAAGCATTTGCTATCTTCCATACAGATAACAAATTTGGTTCATTTTGCGCGGATTCAAGTCTGCATATCATTGATCTTTGAATATCAAACTCGTCAGCAAACAATCGTTGAGATTTGCCCATTTTATTGCGTTCTCGAACAATGACCTTGCCAACTGCATCAAGTATTAATTGTTTTTTATTTGAATATTCTGGTTGCATATATAGAATTTTAATGCTAAACTAAGCTTATTATGTCTATATATGAGGCCATATGTTTACATTTTCGTATTGAGAAAAAGCAATCTTAGAACTTGTCGTAAAAGGTCTGAATAACAAGCAAATCGGAGATGTCTTGCACATCAGCAGACATACGGTAAAAAAACACGTAACACACATCTTAAATAAAATTGGAGCTAAAAACAGGACACAAGCAGCCTATATACTTGGCCTTAATTATAAAGACTACTCTTTATCCCCAT
>CADBQQ010000028.1 GCA_902796825.1 uncultured bacterium | reverse complement strand
TTATATCACCAACCATCAGATACTACTAAAGAGAATAAACGACTAGAAGAAGCGCAAATTGTAGCTCGTGCGGTTATGCAACATGCTAAAAAACATCCTGATATGTCTTTGGGCGTTGCAACCCTGAATATTAAGCAGAAAGGTTTAATAGAGTCTGAAATAGAAAAATTAAGAGAAGAAGATCCGTCTTGCGAAGATTTCTTTAATAGCAGTAATCCGGAATACTTCTTTGTTAAAAATTTGGAATCTATACAGGGTGATGAACGTGATGTGATAATGATTAGTGTCGGATACTTTAAGAATCAGAATGGCGTTCTTCCTATGAACTTTGGTCCTATTAACAAAGACGGTGGAGAAAGAAGGTTAAACGTATTAATTACCAGAGCTAGATATATGGTTGAAGTATTTAGCGGCATAAAAGCCATTGACTTTAATATGGATAAATCAAAGAGCAGAGGTGTTCAGTTACTTCAATGGTATTTAGATTTCGCAGAAAGAGGAGAAGCCGCACTGAAACAAACAACTGAAGCCGGATATGATGATTGCTTTGACTCTCCTTTTGAAGAAGCTGTATGTAAAGCATTAAGGAACAAAGGTTATTCTGTAAAAACTCAAGTTGGTTGTTCAGGTTATAAAATAGATTTGGCTATCAGAGATAAAGATAATCCGGGACAATTTTTATTGGGTATAGAGTGTGATGGAGCAGCATACCATTCTTGTGCAACTGCACGTGATCGTGATAGATTAAGGCAAGAAGTATTAGAAAAACTAGGTTGGAAAATATATCGAATATGGTCAACTGATTGGTTTAAAAATCCTCAAAAACAATTAGATAAGTTAGTTGATTATATCAACAATCTAAGCGGGAATAGGATGCTTGTGTCAAGTTCTAGTGAAATTACGGAATAACAGAATGAAAGAAAAAATAAGAAAATTTTTAGAAAATACTTATGTAGACAATTTTTTAATAGGCTTAATACTATTAAACTTTATTGTATTTATTTTTCAAACAGATGTGAATTTCTATAATACATTTAAAGATTATATTGAAAAGTTTGAATTGGCTTCAATTGTTATATTCACTATTGAATATTTTTTGAGGGTAATATCTGTTTCTAAGTTAAAGGAAATATTTAAACCAATGATGATTGTTGATTTTCTTGCAGTATTTCCTTATTATTTATCATTTATTACAGTAAATACAGTATTTTTAAGGATTTTAAGAGTTGTAAGACTATTACGAATTGCAAAATTGGCAAGATATACAACAGCCTTGGAAAAAATAAAAAATTCTTTTATAAATAAAAAAGATGAAATAATTGTAACTGCAGTAATATTTTTTGTGGGACTAACAATTGCTTCAATAGCAATCTATTTTGCCGAAAATCAAACAGGCAATCCTAACTTTGCAAGTATCCCATCCTCTTTTTGGTGGTCCGTTGTAACATTTACAAGTGTTGGCTATGGTGATACTTATCCAATAACAACAATTGGTAAATTTATTGGAGCTTTTACTGCTATTATGGGAATAGGTTTACATGCATTGCTAATAGGAGTCATTGGTGCAGCATTTATTGATATAACGAAAAAATCTGATTAAGGTTTAATTGGTATTTGTAGAATAATCAACTACCCTGTTACAAATAATCATCTAGAGTGTGTCTTTATAATTATAAGATATAAAATTTATATTAAGATGACAAAATGCGTGGTATAATAAGTGCATAAGTTGTTCACATTATAAAGGAGAAAAATATGATACCTATTTTTGATTCAAAACGTCAGTACTCTCAAATCGGGGAAGAAGCTGAAAAAGCAGTTTGCGAAGTTATGCGCTCAGGATGCTATATTCTCGGTCCTAATGTAAAAGCTCTTGAAAGCGAATTAGCAAGCTATATTGGCTGTAAATATACAGTAGCGTTAAATTCCGGAACGGATGCTTTGCATGTTGCTTTGCGAGCATTGAATATTGGTGCAGGTGATGAAGTTATTACTACAGCATTTACATTTGTTGCTACTGCAGAAGCTATTGGTATGGTAGGTGCTAAACCTGTTTTTGTTGATATTGATGAAAATACATTTAATATTGATCCGGCAAAAATTGAAGCTGCAATCACTCCTAATACAAAAGCTATTATTCCTGTTCACTTGTATGGTCAGCCTTGTGATATGGATGCTATTATGGATATTGCAAGAAGACACAATTTAAGAGTTATTGAAGATTGTTGTCAGGCTATCGGTTCTTTATATAAAGGCAAAATGGTCGGAACATTCGGTGATATCGGGTGCTATAGCTTCTATCCTACTAAAAATTTGGGAACAATGGGTGATGGTGGTCTTTGTACCGTAAATTCAGAAGAATTAAGAGACCATTTAATTGCATTAAGAAATCATGGCTCTATGGTACGTTATCATAATGATGAATTGGGGGTAAACAGCCGTTTAGACGAAATTCAAGCCGCTATTTTACGTGTTAAAGCAAAACATATTGATGAATGGAATACCCAAAGACGTGAACATGCCGCATATTATAATAAATTGTTTGCGGCTTGCCCTGATGTGCAAACTCCAAGCGAATTAGATAATACTTATTGCGTGTACCATCAATATACAGTAAAAATCCCTAATCGTGATGACGTTCATAAAATGTTAGCTGAAGCAGGAATTGGCGCAATGCTTTATTATCCTATTCCTTTACATTTCCAAAAAGTTAATGCATGGTTGGGCATGGGCAAAGGTTCATTGCCTGTTACGGAAAAGAATACAGAATGCGTTATTTCGCTTCCTATGTTCCCTGAATTAACTCACGAAGAACAAGACATCGTTGCAAAAACATTGATTGAATGTATTGAAAAATCAAAATCAGCAGCGTGCTGTTAATAATATTTTTAAAATAGAAAAACCTCTCTAATAAGAGAGGTTTTTTTATACCATTATTGAAAAAGTGCTTCCTTTTGGAAGTTCAAATATTCTGTCAGGTTTTTTATCAAATTTTGCTGTTAGTGTTTGTCCAAGATTATATGCTTCAGATGCTTTTTTAGGTTTGTCAAAATTATTTAGCGGATTGTCTGGCAATGTCGTTCTATTTTGACCGTAAATATCCGCAAAGTCTAGACCAAGCCTTTGGTATACAGGTATATTATTTTGTGTTCCGTTAGGGATAGCATCTGTTGCCATAATTTATATCCTTAAATTTTAAGCAAGCGTGTGCATTGTAAAACAGCCGCCACTTGGATTACCGATTTCATTATATGCTTTTAATGTGCCGACTCCGGGATGACGGTAATATGTTTTTCCATCGACCTCAAAACTATTTTCATTATCCATCATTGCCTGTTCGTAAGCTATATTAACATTAGGGTCAAATCCTATAGAATACCAGAATGAATCTAAATTATGTTTAATTACTCCGAATGTATTGCTTATTACATTTCTTGTTTCTTCATCATAAGTTTTAATGTCTAAATTTGTAACAGTATAAGCATTGTTTGAGGAAATCGAAACTCTGTTAAAAGCCTCAACAGCGGTTTGTGTTGCGGCATAGCGTTTTTTTCGTTCTCTGTTACTTTTTGTTTGTTCCATCATAATATCCTTTATAATACTCTCTCGTATATATAAAGTATATGTCTCTTTAAAAATTGCTTTTTATTACAAAGGAATATTACGAATTCTTAATATTTAAATGTCTAATCCGGTAAACATTTCAAAAGAGGTAACATTCTTCAAAATAGGGAAATCTTCGACATTGTAATTTTTTACAAAATCAATAGCTTCATTGCGGGCAAGTTCAAGGATTTTTGCATCGCGGACTATATCTGAAATTATCAGATCAGGCAATCCGGATTGACGGGTTCCTAAGAATTCGCCCGGACCGCGAAGCTGCAAATCTTTTTCTGCGATTACGAAACCATCATTTGTTTGAGTCATGATATTGAGTCTTTCACGTGTTTCAGGTTTTCTGGAGGAGGTTATTAGAATGCAGTAGGATTGCAAATCGGATCTTCCAACTCGTCCGCGTAATTGGTGTAATTGAGAAAGTCCAAATCTTTCGGCATTTTCGATTACCATAACTGTTGCATTTGGTACGTCCACTCCGACTTCTACAACGGTGGTTGATACAAGAATATCATATTTCCCATTTTTAAAATTATCCATTACTTCGTCTTTTTCGTCAGGTTTTAATTTTCCATGTAGAAGTCCTATTTTTAAATTCGGAAAGACTTCGTTTTGTAATTTTTCTGCTTCTATTGTAGCAGCTCTTGCTGAAAGAGTTTCGCTTTCTTCTATTAGCGGGTATACGATATAAGCTTGACGACCTGCGTTAACTTCGCGTTTTATTAAATCATAAACTTGTTTGTGTGAACCGGTTAAATATGTTTCAATTGGTTTACGTCCTTTAGGAAGTTCATTTATTATTGTTAAATCTAAATCGCCGTGAACAGTCAATGCAAGTGTTCTCGGGATAGGAGTAGCTGTCATTGTAAGCATTTGAGGATTTTGTGATTTTTTCTTTAGTATATTGCGTTGTTTTACACCAAATCTATGCTGTTCATCAACAACGATTGCTCCCAGATTATTAAAATCAATTCCATCTTGAATTAGAGCGTGTGTACCGACGGCTATATTTATTTGCCCGTTGCGTAAAGATTTTTCAAATTCTTCGCGGATTTTTTTCTTTTGGCTTCCCATAAACAATCCGACGCTCAAACCTAATGGAGTAAGCCATTTCACCATATTGTTGTAATGCTGTTGAGCAAGTATTTCTGTCGGAGCCATAAATGCACCCTGATAGCCGTTTTCAACGGCGGCAAGTAACATAATTGTTGCGACAACTGTTTTACCGCTGCCAACATCACCTTGCAGAAGTCTTTGCATTGGTTTGTCGGAGTTCATATCATTAAGGATTTCATTTATTGCTTGTTTTTGGGCTGATGTCAATTCAAACGGTAAGTTGTCAATAAATTGTTGTACCAAGCCTCCTCTATGGACTTCCAATGCAAGAGAAGAAGTGTTTTTTATTGTATTTTCTCGTAATCTTATAAGTTTCAATTGAATTAGGAATAATTCTTCAAAGATAAGAGAAAACCTCGCATGCTCCAGCATTTCCATTGATTTTGGGAAATGAACCTGCTCAACTGCATTTTTTTTGTCTAAAATTCCTAATCTTTCTCTTATAAAATCAGGGATAATATTTTTTATTTCATTTTTATAAAGTTGGATTGCCTCAAAAATCGCTTTACGTAAAGTTTTAATATTTAAGTTTTCACATACTGTATAAACAGGAACTATTCGGGCTATATTCAGGTTGGTATCATTGTCTTGCATAAATTCACCGGACATTATAGAATACGAGGGCTTATCCAGTGTTAATTTCATTGTATAACTGTCGCGTTTAACAATTCCGGATACCATAATTCCGGCATTTTGCGGAAATTGAGCCTTCATTCGTTCTAATATATAGCGGTTGCCTTTTGCATTAAAAAAACAAAGTTCAAAACGTCCGCTTTCATCTGCGATTGCAACTTTTGTAATTGATAATTTGTTTTTCGTGTTAAATGTTGAGACAGATTTTATGTAACCGAAAACAGTTGTCGTTTGCCCTTCTTTAAGATTTTTGATAAGTGTTCTGGAGGAATAGTCAATGTGTTTTTTAGGAAAATACATCATTAAGTCCTGTGCGGTATAAATTCCTAATTTATTCAATTTGGCTGCAACTTTAGGACCAACACCTTTGATATACATAACATCGACTTCGGAGGGATGTTTTTTGCGTTGGATTTCGCGTTTTTGCTCCTCGTTTTTTTTGTTCTTGTCTCTTTGAATTTCAAGTTTTATGGCTTTTATTAAGCGGTCTATGGACTTTCTGCGTTCCATAATTGAAACGTATGGATAAACTTCAAAGATTTCTGCTAAAACTGCCCAGTGCGAATTTTTCCCATATTTTTTTAATCTTTTTTGGATTTCGCCAAGAATAAAGTGAGAAAAAGTTTGAGTTTTTCCGTGAATATCAATATAACGATATTTTACTTCAATATCTATAGCCTGCTTGATTTTGTCTAAATTCTCCAACATACCCTTGTTGAAATTTTAGCATAAAAATGTACGCAGGACATTAACCTTGTATAATAATCATAGTTATGACTTATATTATTTGTATTTACAATGCATTCTGCCCGTGCTAAACTGTACTTATGTTTACGGGAATTGTTGAAGAAGTCGGTGTTGTCAAATCTTTAGATAAATCAACATTAATTGTTGAATGCTCTAAAGTATTGGAGGATGTTAAAATCGGCGACAGCATTATGGTAAATGGAGTTTGCCAGACGGTAGTTCAATTCGGACAAAATTATTTTACGGTAAATGTCAGCCCTGAAACTTTCAGGGTTACAACTTTTTCTGATTTTAAAAAAGGAGATAATGTTAACCTTGAAAGAGCATTGACTTTATCTTCAAGATTGGGCGGGCATATCGTCTCCGGTCACGTTGATTGCAAGGGTAAATGTATACATATAGAAAAGCTTTCTGACTTTTATAATATTACATTTGAAATTCCTGAGGATTTTTCAAAATATGTTGTACAAAAAGGCTCTATAACTATTGATGGAATAAGTTTAACGGTTGCAGGGATAAGTGGTAATACTTTTTTTGTGGCATTAATTCCTCATACATTTGAAAACACCTCTTTCCGGAAGTTAGAAGCCGGCTGTTTTGTGAATATTGAAACGGATATATTAGCAAGATACGTTGAAAAAATGATATCAGTGAATGATAATAAAAGTAAAATAAGTATGAGTTTTTTAGCAGAAAACGGGTTTGTGTAATATGAATAACGAAGAATTTAAATTTGACAGTATAGAATCAGCTCTGGAAGATTATAAGAATGGTAAACCTATTATAGTAGCTGATAATGAAGATAGAGAAAATGAGGGAGATGTAATTTGTTCGGCTGAAAAAGTTACTCCTGAAATTATTAATTTTTTAGCTTCGGAAGTTAAAGGGCTTGTATGTCTTGCAATATCAAGCGAAATCGCAAAGCAGCTTGATTTGCCTCAAATGGTGGAAAAAAATACCGAAGAAATGAAAACCGCGTTTACCGTAAGTATAGATGCAGATGAAAAATATGGAGTAACTACTGGAATTTCAGCGTTTGACAGGGCAAAAACCGTTGAAGTTGCTATTGCTCGCGATGCCCAGCCATCTGATTTGCGCAGACCCGGACATTTGTTCCCATGTGTAGCGAAAAAAGGTGGAGTTCTTGAAAGATGCGGGCATACTGAAGCTGTTGTAGATTTTTCAAAATTATGCGGACACAGGCCGGCAGGTGTTATGTGCGAAATTATGGCACCTGATGGGCACATGGCGCGCCGTGATTATATTAGAAAATTTGCGCATAAGCACGGTCTGAAATTCGTTTCTGTATCAGAATTGATTTCATACAGATTGAAAACCGAAAGACTTGTAACCCGTGAAGCGGAAGTAAATATGCCGACAAAATACGGAGATTTTAAACTTTTTGCTTACAAAAATCATATTAATGGTTCAGAGCATGTAGCATTGGTAAAAGATGACGGTTCTGATAAAATTCCTGCGGTAAGGGTTCACAGTATGTGTTTGACAGGTGATATTTTCCATAGCTTGCGTTGTGATTGTAATTCACAGCTTCATAATGCGCTAAGATACATTGAACAATACGGTAAGGGTGCTGTTGTTTACCTAACGGATCATGAGGGGCGAGGCATTGGGCTTTGCAATAAAATAAAAGCTTACAAGTTACAAGAAGAAGGGCAGGATACTATTCAGGCAAATATTTCTCTGGGGTTTAAGTCCGATTTAAGAGATTACGGAACAGGCGCTCAAATTCTTTTAGACTTAGGGTATACAGATTTTAATCTTATAACAAATAATCCTAAAAAAGTCATTGGTTTGGAGGGTTACGGACTGCATATAAATGATATAATAAAAGTACAGTCTGAAGTGACACCATTTAATAAAAAATATTTAGAAACCAAAAAAGAAAAAATGCACCACTCATTATAAGGAATTGAGAAATGTACAGCACTAAATTTATAGCTCAGGAAGATTATGAAAATTTCAGGGGAGTTTATGAGGACTTTCGCTTAAAAGCTGAGAGTGAATATAATTTTGAACTCGAACCTCTTGATTATTCAGGGTTTCTTGAAGCTATAGAAAAAGGATTGATTGAATGTATTGTTCTTTATGATGAGCATGTTCCATCAGGTTTTTTGGTGTATACGACTGCAATTTCTGAGGCTGTTGAATTAAATATTGTTCATTGTATTCAGAAAGATAAATATATGGAGCATTCAAAAGAATTATTGCAAAAATTTTTAGACGAAACTCAGACTCAGAGACATTCTAAAATAGTTTGTTACCCTATGTTGGGCGAGCAAAAATCTTTGATTGGTGTAATTGCAAAGCTGGGTTTTCAGTTTGTGGGTATAGAAGTTTTGCGTTACAAAATGAATTCTGTTGAATCAAAAGATTTATTTAACAGGGCAAGAGTGGTTAAACTGCCTCAAGGATACGAAGTTACAAGCTGGCACAGTATGTATTTTGAAGATGTTATAAAAATTGCGCTTGAAGCATTTAAAAACAGTTCGGATGCTCTTTTTGATCCGAGATTTACAACAGAAGCAGGCTGTCGGGATGTTATTACAAAGATTGTAAAAAATATTTATGCGGAATTTCTTCCGGAAGCTACAAGCATATTGCTTTATAACGGCAAACCTGCCGGTTTTGCATTTATGAATATTACAGACGGCAGGATTGTGAATGTTCCGCTTGTAGGAATTATGGAGGAACATCAGGGCAAGGGGCTTTCTACTATTATGTTGAAGCATTCAATGGATGTAATACTTGATAAAGCAAAAGCCGGAGTAATTTCCGAAATAAATACTACAACCGAAACGAATAATTTGCAGGCATTGCGGCTTTATAAAAATCTGGGATTTTTAGAAGATTACAGTTATCCGCAGGCTTATTTGCCGGTTATGTAATTAAAGCGGATTTTGTGTAAATCGTTGTTTAGAAATAAAACTTTTGTAAATTTTTCTGAATATTTATAGTCATTGTGTTATAATTATTTCAGTTTTAGGGATACAGGTGTAGTTATGATGACAGTTAGCAAAATTTGTGAATTAGCAAATGAAGTTTTGGATACAGAAGCTCGCGCGGTGCTTGGTTTGAAGCGTAATATCGGAGAAAATTTTGAACATGCCATTGATATTTTATACAATTGCAAGGGCAGAGTAATTGTTACCGGCATGGGGAAATCAGGTTTAATCGGTAAAAAAATCGCGGCAACAATGTCCTCTACCGGTACACCTGCGTATTTTTTGCATCCGGCAGAAAGTACACACGGGGATTCCGGAGTTATAACAAGAAATGATGTAATTATTGCGATTTCAAACAGCGGCGAAACTCAAGAATTGATGAATTTATTGCCTTTGATTAAACGTTTTGGCTGCCCTATGATAGGTATGACAGGAAATATTGATTCAACTCTTGGTAAAACCAGTGAAGTTGTTCTGGATATTTCCGTTGAGAAAGAAGCCGATACAATAGGGAAAGTACCTACTTCCAGTACAACCGCGACACTTGCAATGGGAGATGCTCTTGCGGTTTGTCTTATGGAGAAAAAAGGTTTTACTAAAGAAGATTTTCTTATGTTCCATCCGTCCGGCAAACTCGGCAAAGGTTTGACGTATAAGGTTAGTGATTTGATGCTTACTGGCGAAAGAATGCCACTTGTCGATATAAATATGTCGTTTCCGGAAGTTATTTCAAAGATTTCCGAATACAAGTTGGGTATGGCTATGATTTTGGATGAGAATAAGAAGCTTGTAGGAGTATTAACTGATGGTGATATTAGAAGAACTCTTTTAAAATATCCGGCATCAATACCTGAGTTAAGAGATGTAATGACAATAAATCCGAAAACTATTAATTCAGATTCTTATGCTGCTTCAGCATTGAATCTAATGGAGAAATATTCAATTACGGCTCTTGCGGTTGTGGATGAAAATAATTGTCCTGTTGGCGTAATTCATATCCACGATTTGTTGAGGGCGGGGGTAGCATAAATATGGAATTAAAAGAACAGGCGAAAGATATAAAACTTCTTGCTTTTGACGTCGATGGGGTTATGACCGACGGTAGTATTACTTATGATGAAAATGGGGTTGAATATAAAACATTTAATGCAAAAGACGGTCACGGGCTTGCTAAAATGGCAAAAGCGGGTTTTATTACTGCCATAATAACTGGCAGAAATAATGGAACCGTCGATAGGCGCGCGCGTGATTTGCATATAATTGAAGTTTATCAGGGGGTAAAGAATAAACTCCCGATTTTGCAGGCGCTAATGGAACATTATAATTTAAGTTTTTCTCAAGTTGCATATATGGGGGATGATGAGCCGGATATTCCTATATTGGAAAAAGTCGGATTATCTGCTTGTCCGGCGGATGCAGTTAAAAAAGTTCGTGAGGTTTGCAATTTTGTTTCAAGTTGCGGCGGCGGACACGGTGCAGTCAGAGAATTATGCGATTTGGTTTTTGAAGCTTGTGAAAGTATTGTGTAAGAGGAGATAATATGTACGAAATTAAAACTCAGGCATTTTTTTCAGCAGCACATCATTTATTAAATTATGATGGGGCATGTGAAAATCAGCATGGACATAACTGGATGGTGGAAGCTTTTGTTCAGGGAGAAAGTCTTGATAAAAGTAATATTTTGATAGATTATAAAGTCTTAAAAAAGGAGTTGAATGCTGTTCTTGAGACTCTTGATCACAAGGATTTGAATGAATTACCGGATTTTAAAGGTGAAAGTCCGTCGAGTGAAATGATTGCAGCGTATATTTATTCAAAGTTAAAAGAAAAAATTGTTCAATTGAGTAAAATTTCTGTCTGGGAAACACAAACATCATGCTGTTCTTATTTTGAAGAGGGATAGTCTGTAAAAATTTTTCTGTTGGTGAGGATAAATAAAAATGAATTTTATACAAGCAATATTAATGGGGATAGTTCAGGGCTTGAGTGAATTTTTACCTGTGTCAAGCTCTGCACATCTTGTTTTTACTTCGAATTTTTATAAAGTTTTTAATAATATTGAAATTGCAGCACAGTCTAATGAAGAAATATTTTTCGATATAATGCTTCATCTTGGAACATTAATTGCAGTTTTGATTTTCTTTAGAAAAGATGTATTTGAAATTTGCAAAGCGCTTATAAATGCGTGCAAAAATTGTTCACTTGCTGAATATAAGGCAAAATTGGGCTTGTTTATAATACTCGGTACGATTGTTACGATTGTTTTAGCGCTTCCTTTGAATGATTTTGCCCAACATCTTGTTTTTCATCCTGCCGTTGTTGGAGCTTTGTTGATTTTAACCGGCGGAGTTTTGTTTTTTAGTGAATATTTGTCTAAAAAACGAGAGGTCAAGTTTGATGAATTAGATTGGAAAAAATCTTTGTTAATAGGGATAGCTCAAGGGCTTGCAGTATTACCCGGATTTTCTCGCTCCGGATGGACTATTGCAACGGGTCTTTTTTCGGGTTTGAATAGAGAAACTGCCGCGAGATATTCATTTCTCTTGAGTATTCCGATTATCTTAGGGGCTTCAATGGTTTATCCGTTAATAAAAATTGATGTGGCAGATGCTTTAAATTATAATTGGTTTTCTATAATAACAGGTACAATTTTTTCTGCTGTAGTCGGATATCTTTGTATAAAATATTTTATGAAATTTATATCGAAATTTTCACTTAATATTTTCGGTTGGTATTGTATAATAGTGGGCATTTTCACATTCATATTTTTCAATATTTTTAAATAAAATTTTTGTAAAAAAATGTAAATAAAAGAGTTAGGGAATAACAAAAAATATCCTTGATAAGTATTATAAATTCGGTAGTGCGGAGTGGTCATGATTTCACCGATAAAAAATAATTTTAATAGCATTCGATTTGGTCAAAATGATGACAGGGAAAAGGCTTTGCCTTATGATAAAGACACTCTGCTAAAAAATAATTTATCCACTCGTTCACGCATTACAATTGATAAAGTAACTAAAGCATTTACGGTATATCCGGCAAAGGGTTTAAAGGGGAGTATAAATTCTAATTTTTATGAATTTTTGACAATGGGTACTGTTCCTTATTTAATAGGCAGTGCGACATTAATGGCTGTATTTAATTCCGCAAACAAATACTTCGCACCGTTTGAGAGAGCAAAAGCTTCTGCATTAGGAAATAAAATGGCATTGGGTGTGCTGTTTTATGGTTTGTTTAAGTCCATATCAAAGTCATTTACGAATATTCCTGTAAGATTAATTACAGGTGTTGATACTCAATTGCCTTATGCAAAAGTTAATTATCAGCTTCAGGAAACGCCTGAGGGTTCGGATTTGACAAGTATTGAGTATCATAAGGTTGGTGAAAGCGTGGATTTTACCCGTTGGGATTTACTCTATAAAGATCCTAAAACGGGAAAACAAAATGAAGTTTTCGACAAAATCGCAAAGAAAAACGGTTTGGGAGAAAATTTAAATGATTCAGATCAGGAGGTTAAGCCGATTTATAAAGAAATTCTTGTAAAATCCAATCTTGCAAGAACATTTTCATCATATATGTGGGCTGCAACGGGTGTTGCGTTAGCTTTCCAAAAGTCATGGGAAAATTTTTTCCGAGTTGCTACATTAAAATTCTGGAAGCCTAAAGATTTTGTACATTCGTTAAAAGTGTTTAAAGATAGTTTTGTAGAGAGTGCAAAAGAACTTTATAATGGCAGAGAGCATTCATTTTCAAAAATTGAGAGATATTCCGGTAAAGCTTTGTTGGGATTGGCTTCATTAATTACTTTGTTGGGTATAATAAATACGCTCCATATAACTAAGAAACCTTCAAAAATTTCAGCAAAAGATGTTATGGACAAGAATAAAGAAAGTGTGGTGAATTAAATGAAAACAAATTTAATTCAATCATACATACAAGGAACGCCGTTAATCCAGCAGTACAATTCTCGTAAAGCAGAAGATAATTTTGATGTTCATAAAGAATTAGCAACCCGTACTTTTATTAAACCACTTCCTAGCAATGGACATCTTGTTCAAAATACAATTTTTGATGTTCCATCAGAGATATATAATGATATAAAATATAATTTTAAAGCTTTAAAACATTCAATTAATGGAGAAGCAAATGATCACGAATTGGGGTATCTGAATGATATGGGTATGAAATTTGGCGGTCTTGCCATTGCTTCATATTTATTTGCTCGAAAATCTACCCCTTTAACAAAGGTTATGGAATTTGTGGGTTTGGGTTCGTTTTTTGCGGCAATGGATATTTGGCCAAAACTTGCACTTCAATTGCCTGCATATTTAATACACGGTGTTGATGTAAGACAAAAATACGTTGATAATTACGGTAGAAAAAAACTGTTTTATCAGGATCATCAATTTATACCGTGGAATTTATATTCTGATGAAGAAATAAACAAAATCGGCGATAAAATGGGTGTTCCTAAAGATATGAAAAATCGCAGAGATTTTATACAGGAAAAAATGCGCAAAATCGCATTACAAAATAATACTCTCTGGATGCTTACATCAGGCTTTGCGACTCCTATTATGAGTGCATTAATTTGTAACGCGCTTGAAAAACCTATTACAAATTATCAAAGAGAAAAACAAATTAAAAAAGCCGATGAACTTTTGAAAAATTTCCCTCAAGAAATAAAGAAATATTCTTTTGATAAAAATGCAGAGAAATTAAATTTATTATTAGATAACAATGTTTCAAAAAATCTAACCCCAGAAACTGTTAACGATATTGTAAAAACAATGACGGAGGGGCTTGATGCTGTTACGGCTTGCGCTGTTGAAAAAGATATAAAAAATATTTTACCCTCAATGGAGGTTTTCAATGTAAATTCTGAGGCGGCAGTAAAAATACAAAATTTATTTATAAAGAATTTTGCTCCGTTGAATTTGTCTTCCGAAATATCAGCAAGAATTATTCCGGATATAAATGCTATAGAAAATACTTTTAATGAGCAGGGATTGTTAACGGATGGGGTGAAAGATTTTTCAGAACATATAAAAGCTGTTCAGAGTTTGTTGGAGAGAAATATTCAGAAATTTACAGAAGAAAACCCGAATAATCCTTTGAATAACAAGTTAACTTTGTTCAGAAAAAAACTTATTCATTCTGTTATTCACGGTGATGATTCGGCTTTGAAAATTACCTTAAAATCAAAGCATTCGGCAGTTTTATCAGAAGATATTAAACTTAAATTAAAAGATACTTTAAAAATAATAAATGATTTAAAGTCTAAAAACATAGTATTAGATCAATATGCGTATATAAAATATGCTCAAGCTCCTGAGACTGTTCTGGCAGATGATTGGAATTCAATTTCGCGTAATTTGCTAAAACCTCTTGGAATAACAGAAAAAGAAATCAAAGATACACGTTATGACCGTAAACTTGTTGCAAAACTTTTAAGAGATAAATTTGATGCTATTGTTTCAAGTGATTCAAAATATTTTGAAGTAATAAACAGCATACAAAAGGAATTGTCTAAACTTCCTCAAATAAGAATATTTGAGGGAGAGGGAGAACAGGAAATAGGTGACGGTGCATTTAAAGAAAAAGTTGTATCTACTTTTAAAGAGGCATCAGAGAGCTTGAAAAAATACGGTATGAATTCGACTGCAGAAGCACTCGCGGGGTTTGATGAACAAGGTACAACGTCATTAAAACACATTTACTTAAAATTTGTAGATGATAGAATTTTAGGTGTAAAAAGTTCGTTCTATCGTATATTAAATACACTTGATGTTTACCGTAGAATTGCAAAAGTTGAGAATGTCGATTTTGTGTTGAATTCTACAATGCCAAGAGAAGTAAAAGAGGAACTTGTTGAACTTTGCAAAAATCTTTTAATTAGCGCACACGCTTCAGATTATGCTACAAAATTTTATTCAAGAAGAAATGTTGAACTTAATCCGCAGAATAAAGCTCCTGATTTCTACTCTCAAATAGAAACTCATGAGGGCAAAGTGGTAAACAGGTATCTTGGAACTCACAAACCGGAAGAACTTGCAGAGCTTTCAAATGATAGAAAATTCTTTGAAGCGGCAATGAAATTGATGTATGATGGAGAACTTCATCCGGATACTATGAACGGAATTAAAGATTCTGTATTTAAGCAGGATTTCTTAAATTACCGCAAAGAAGTTCTCAAATATCTCGGCGGTGATAAATATTTTGCGAAGCCAAACCATCTTGTAAACGGTGAAGTTCATCCGTCAAGCTCTCTTTTGAGAATGCTTTTACTGGGCAGTGCGCCGGATGAGATGATATCAAAACTTTGCAGACAACGCTATAACAGTACAAAATGGCTGAAAATTTTCGGAACACTCGGGGCCTCTTTATTAGGGGTAACGGTTTTGGCACAGTTCTTTACCGGCAGAATGCCTAAAAGTTCTAAGGAGGGCAGATAATGATTAATAACGTATCTTATATCCGGCCGCTAAAACCGCAGCAGCAAAAGACTTCCTTTACTCAAACAGCACCTGCAAAATATCCTGTTTCTTCTTCAAATCTTTTAACCCAATTTTTGGAAAATCAGGCATTGATGAATGTTCCTGCTATAAACACCGCAGAGGCGGTTAAACCTTATAAAAATGATTTAAGAACATTGTTTAGAACAAACAGTGCGGTTATACTTGCAACTCTTATCAGGAGTATGAATTCTAAAGATTTAAACGGTAATGAATTTATTGATGATGGCGAACAAAACGGAACATTTTTGAATGCTATAGATAGGCTTGATGAAATTAAAGCTCAGGGATTTAATACTTTACATATTCTTCCTATAAATCCTCCGGGCAAAGAAAATGCAATGGGAACAGCAGGTTCTGTTTATTCTCCGGAAGATTTATTAAAAATTGACCCTATGCTTATTGATAAAAACGATAAGCGTTCAGATAAAGAACAATTTAAAGCTTTTGTAGATGCTTGTCATGAAAGAGGCATAAGGGTAATGATTGATATGCCGAGTTGTGCTTCTTATGATTTGTATAAAAAAGAACCAGAGCTTATGGCAATATCAAACGGAGTGGCAAAAACTCCGCAGGGTTGGAATGATATAAGAATGTTTCAGCCGTGGGAGGATGAGGGGAAACGTCTTTTAAACCCTAAACTTTTAGAATATCACAGAAAATTTGTTGATATGCTTATAGATGCGGGTGTTGACGGCATAAGAGCAGATGTAGCAAGAGCCAAACCTGTAGAATTCTGGGATATTATTATACCTTATTCAAGAAAGCGAAACCCTGAATTCGCGTGGCTTGCGGAAACATATACTTATGAAGATGCTTCTCCTCAGGCAAATATGCCTTATGATAGACCTGAAGACTCTTTAAGGGCAGGTTTTGACGCTTATTACGGGCAGTACCATATTTTTAATGAATGGTCACGGGCAAAAGATTTGCACGATTATGTTATTGATAATTTGAATATGTCATATAGAGTCGATATGGGAAAATCCGTAATCGGTTCGTTTGCTACTCATGACGATATTTCTCCGATGTTTCATGGCGGGGAGGTTTATTGCAATTTAACTTCCGGATTACAGGCGACTTTACCTATGCTAAATCCTTATATTGTGGATGGTTTCCAGTCTGGGGATAAGTATTTGTATAAGTACGGTAACGAAGATAGTGAAAAAAGTTATACTGACTGCCATCAAAAAACTGTTCATGATATGAAATTAGATATTTTTAATCTGTCAAGAAAACCGGGCGGCGAAAACCCTGAAATAGGGAAATTTATGACAGAATGTTTTAATATGCGCGAAAAATATGCGCATATTTTAAAACGCGGTTCGTATATTGTTCTGGATAAACAAAAGGATCCGCAAGATCAGGTAATTGCTTTTGCGCGGCACAGGCAAGGCAAGACTATACTTGTGATTGCGAATAAAAACGTAAACCGTCGTGTTGCTTGTAAGATTAAAGTGCCGACAATGAGTGAAAACCAAAAACTCGAAAATCTTTTGCCGTCTTATGGGGATAAGAGCGAATTTCAGGTTTCCAGAGGAGAAGTTTCCGTTGATTTGGGGGCAGGAAGAATTCACGTATTTGAGATAAATACTCCTTATATCGAGACTTATTCAAAACAAGTTTATAAACAGCATTAATTAAGAGAAGATGCAGTATAAAAGCCCTCTAATGAGGGCTTTATTTTTGTTATTTATCACTGATAAACCCGTTTATTGCAGAATATGCGGCAACGTAAGGAGATGAAAGGTATATAAAGCCTTTAGTGTTTCCTAAACGTCCTATAAAATTCCTGTTTTGAGTAGACAGACAGACTTCGCCGTCAGCAAGAATTCCTGCGTGGATACCAACACACGGTCCGCATCCAGGAGGAAGAATTGTTGCGTTTGCATCTAAAAATATTTCGATTAAACCTTCTTGCAACGCTTGCTTGTATATTGTGCGAGAAGCCGGACAAATTAACATTCTTACACCATCGTGTATTTTTTTACCTTTTAAAATCTCTGCGACAATTCTCAAATCTTCAATACGTCCGTTAGTGCAAGTTCCGACATAAACCTGATTGACTTTGATATCATTCAATTCGTTAGCCGGCTTTGTATTGTCTACAGTGTGAGGGCAAGAAACTGTGTGCGGAATTTCAGATGCATCAATTTCAATAATGCGTTCATAATTTGCATCAATGTCCGGTTTAATAGTTTTGAATTTATCTCCTCTGCCGTGTTGTTCAAGATATTCTTTTGTTTTATCATCAGGTATAAAGAGTCCGCATTTTGCACCTGCTTCTACGGCCATATTTGCGATAGTGAAACGCTCGGACATTTCCATGTTTTCGATTGTTTCGCCGTGAAATTCAAGGGCTTTGTAGGTTGCACCGTCAGCACCTATCATACCTATAAGATGTAAAATAAGATCTTTTGCGCAGATTCCTTTGTTAAATTTTCCGTTTACAACTATTTTGAATGTTTGCGGAACTTTTAACCACGTTTTGCCTAAAGCCATTGCAACGGCAATATCAGTTGAGCCCATTCCTGTTGCAAAAGCTCCCAGAGCACCTGAAGTACAGGTATGAGAATCCGCTCCGACAAGAATTTCGCCTGTGTTAACAAAACTTTCTATTAGTCTCTGGTGACAAACTCCTGAGCCGACTTCTGATAATACCGCGCCGTAATCGCGCGAGAAATCTCTAAGAGTTGTGTGCATGTTTGAAAGCTCTTTTCGCGGACTTGGGGAAGCGTGGTCTATGAAAAGAATTGTTCTTTCGGGGTTGTAGAGTTTATCTTTGCCGAGTTTTTTGAATTCTTCTACCGTTAAAGGACCAGTGCCGTCTTGAACCGCGCAAACATCTACGTTTGCGATAACTAATTCACCGGCATGTACTTCGTGGTCTGCGTGTGCGGATATAATTTTTTCTACTAGAGTTTGTCCCATGTTTACCCTCTCTTTTGTTTACTATGTTACCACAAAAAAAAAACTGCGTACCTCGCAGGTCGGAAGTTAACACGAATAGTAACAATTTTTTAATT